>JBAUYV010000074.1:0-93275 GCA_049584975.1 Xanthobacteraceae bacterium
GGCCAAGCGTATTCGGCCCGATGAGCCACGATCCCGCAGCGCGGGCCTCCGCGGCGGCCGCGAGCCCGTCATGCAGCGGAACGTATTCGGCCGCCGCCATGATAGTGGGAATGTGCGCCCGCGCGCACGCCGCGATGGCATCGCGGACGCCTTCCGCCGGCGTGTAGATCAACGCGATGTTCGGCTTCCCGGGCACATCGGCGATGCGGTCGTAGAGCGGCAGGCCATCCATGGCGGTGCCGCCGCGGCCCAACGCCACTCCGGCAACGAGCGGCGTACCGGCCTCAATCATGCCGGCGACCTGATTGCGCGCGTAGCGCCCGGTTGGCCCGATCACCGCCACCCGCCACGGCTCGGGGTCAAGGAACGGCAGCCGCAAGGGGCCGGACATGCGCTAAGCTCCGAGGGGAAGATGCGCCCGAGAGGGCAAGGAAGCAGCTCCATTATGCGTCTTGCCGAGTACGACGGAAAAGCCTTGTTGCGGCGCCACGGACTGGCCGTGCCGCGCAGCGTGCTGCTCCACTCCGGCGAACAGCCGCCGGAAGCGGCGGCGGGATGGCCGGGCTATTTTCTGAAGGCCCAGTTGCTCGAAGGGGGCCGCGGTAAAAGCGGGCTGGTGCGGCGCTTGCAGAACTTAAGCGAATTTCGCGAAGCGCGACGGCTCATTCTCGCAACCCTGGACGATTCCGACACGCCTCTCCTGCTCGAGGAAGCAGTGCCGATCGCACAGGAAATCTTTGCCGCGGCTCGCGTTGACGGCACGGGTCAACGGCTTGAGCTTCTGCTGGCGCCCGAAGGCGGCGAAAACGTCGAGCAGTCGGCAAAGAAGCTTGCGCGCATACCGATCGACGTCGCGGCTCCCGCGACGGCCGAAGAAATCTTTCCCGCTGTTTCGGGAATTTTTCCGCGCGAGCTTGCAGCACGCCTTGCCCGCTACGCGGCGCGGCTGCCGGAAATCGCCCGCAAGGAGGATTTGCAGCTCCTCGAAATCAACCCGTTGGCGCTGACCAAGGATGGCAGCTTCATCGCCTGCGACGCCAAGATCGTTCGCGACGAGGCCGCCGACTTCCGCCACGATCCGGCGGAGTTTTCATTGAGCCGCACCCTCGCCGAGCGCGCCATGACCGGGCTCGAGCGTGCGGCGCGCGATCTGGGTTTCCAACTGGTCGAGACCAAGGGCGATGTCGTGCTCGTCACCTCCGGCGCCGGGCTGGCCATGATGATGATGGATCTTTTGGCTGATCACGGCCTTCGCGCCGCAAGCTTCATGGACAACCAGCGCGGTGCGCCAGACGAAACTATGAACGAACGGTTGAAAATCGCGCGCCTGCTTGCCGCGCGGCCCAACATCAAGGCCATCGTTTTTCAGACTGTGATCGCTTCGCGCTCCCTCGCCGAGCGGATCGACGCGCTCGTCGCCTGGATCACCGCTGAGCCGCTGCCAAAGCCGCTGTTTGTGGGCCTCGCCGCCGGCCACGCTGCCACCCGGAAGATGAGCGCCGAGCAGGCGATCGATAAGCTGAGGACGCTGGGTGTTCCCGCCTTCACCGATCCGGTCGCGCTGGTGCGCGCGGCGGCACAGGCGTTGGGGAAGCGCTAGAGTTCGCCCTTGGTGAACAGATCGACCTGTTCGATCGGCCTTCCGGAGCGGTCGGCGATTATCAGCATGAATTTGCGTTTGGCCTCGGGATCCGGATCGGATGGAATGAACATGGTCGACCAGCGCCGCCCATCGTTGAAAATCACCACATATTCCTGGCGCGATACGAGCCTTCCATTTGGGGCAACAAAGTGCCCGGACGTTTCGATGTTTTGGATGTCGGTAAGCGGATAGCGGACCTCGCTGGGGGAGAAAATGCCGTTCACGACCAGCGCGTCATTTGTAAGCTGGACATGTGCGCGCAGGCCCAGAAAAATCAGGCCAAAACACAAGACCCCACAAACCTGAAACACCAAGACATTGGCTTTGACCGAATCCATCCCGCTCGACTGGCACCAATAATCGAGAAATTCGCCGTAGCGGGCGCCGAGGAGCCGGTGGACCATCCACATCGCGGCGATGCCTCCGCACACCAGACCAAGGAGCAGGGCCGGCACAGCCCAATACCGCGGCGTGACGGGAGCGAATGTGATGAGGGCGGACGGCAGTTGACCTGCGCACCAGCTCGCCAAGCCGGTCATGGCAAACCACAGGCCAACCGCAAGCGGCACGCCCGTGACAAACATCAGAAGGCCAAGCAGGCTTACCCATTTGCGGTATTTGGCCTTGAGCTCCGCGAGCGGCACCCCCGACGACGGGGCGGGTCGCGCCGGAAAGAGCTTGCGCAAAAGCGCAAACATGATCGGCAGCCAAATCAAGGCGACGGCGGCGCCGGCGCATATAATAGGAACGTTCATCCGCAATCTCCGGAGGAACCACCGCAACGGACCATCAATCCTCCCTGCTATTGATTAAAAATGCGGTCTCACATTCTATAAAGACATCGGGAACATGGAGCCGGCCAGGTACCGATTGAACCGGGAGTCCTGGCCGGTCAGCCGGCCTAGGGTGCAAGCTTAAGTCTTTGCTGGAGCTTGTCGGGAATCGGGCGGCGCGGCAGTATGACGGAACAAGACCCCGCCAAGGGGCTAGGTCCAGAGGAAGTTCTGCGAACAGCCGTCGCTCGGCGTGGCCGGGGACGTGTGGGGCGTTGCGCATGAAGACCATCTTGGTTCCCACCGAACATCACTTCTCAATACAATCCGCGTTGGACACGGCGCTGCTGCTGGCGCGGAAGTTCGACGCTTGCATCGAAGGCTTTGCGCTGCGTCCGGGCGTGGCCGATTTGGTGGCCATGGATCCCGACAGCGGGCTCACCATGGTAGCGGTGAAGGAAAACGACGCGGAACTGATCAGACACTCCGAGGAGGTGTTCCGCTCCTTCATGGAACAGCATCAGGTGCCGCAGCGGACTGGCGGTGGGGCCGCAACCCTGTCCTGGACGTGGCACAAGGACGCGCCGAGTGGCCATGACTTCGTCGGCAGCTACGGACGCGTCTTCGACATGATTGTCTTGGCGCGCCCGGGACCCGAGTGGCAGAGCCCGGCCATGATCACGCTGGAATCCGCTCTCTTTGAAAGCGGTCGTCCGGTGCTAATCGCTCCACCCTCGGCACCACGCTCGCTCGGCACCAATGTGCTGATCGCCTGGAATTGCAGCACCGAGCAGGCGCGCACTACGGCGGACGCCATGCCGTTCCTGCGCCAAGCCGAACGCATCACCATCGTCACCGTTGAGGGCGCCACGGTCGCGGGACCGAGCGGCGAGGAAATGGCGCGCGCGCTCAAGATCAACGGCATCAGCGCCGAGCCGATCACGCTCAAGGCGCGCAAGGGCGCCGCCGCCGAAGTGCTCCTCAGCAAGGCCGACGAACTCGGCTGCGATCTCATCGTCAAGGGCGCCTACACCCAAAGCCGCTTGCGGCAGATGATTTTCGGCGGCACCACCCGGCACATTCTCGCCAACGCCAAGTTGCCGGTACTGATGGCGCACTGAAATCCGCAATTGACCGAAATTTTGCAGACGCTTTCACCATTCGCCTATGCGCTGCTGCGCGTTGCCGTCGGTCTCGCACTGGTACCGCACGGCCTGCGCAACACGTTCGGGTTCTTTCCCAATACCGGCGTGCGCGCGCTGAACCTGAAGGACCTCGCCGTCCAACTCGACCACGGCGGTTACCGGCCCGGGAATCTTTGGGCGCCCGCGATTTCGATCACGCAGCTTGTCGGCGGCCCGCTGCTTGCGATCGGACTGTTTACACGCCCCGTTGCCGCGGTCGTCCTGGCTTTTCTGCTCGTGGCCAATGTGGAACGCTGGCGCGTCGGCAAATATTTTTGGAATCAGCTCGGCCTCGAATATACCCTGATGTGGACCATCGCCACGTTCTACGTACTCGTCCACGGCGGCGGGCTCTACTCGCTGGATTATCTTATTGGCTGGGAATGACAGGAGACGCGCGTGCCGTTCATGGACGCCAATGGCGTAAGCATTCATTACGAACTGGCCGGCGCGCGGGGGCCGTCGGTGGTGCTGATGCACGAGCTTGGCGGGACGCTCAATTCGTGGGATGCGGTCGCGCCGCGCCTCGCCGCACGATTTCGAGTGCTGCGCTATGACCAGCGGGGCTCCGGGCTCTCGGAAAAGGTCCGGCAAGAATTCACCAACGACCTGCTGGTTGCAGATTTCGAGGCGCTCGCCAAGCAAGTGGGCCTCGCTCTGCCTTTTCATTTTGTTACCGTTGCAGCCGCCGCGACACAGGCGCTGCGCTTTCTGGAAATGCATCCCGGCGAGGTTGGCGCGCTGGTGCTGTGCAATCCGGCGCCGGGGTTCGACCCAAGCCGCGCCGCTGTGCTCGACGAACGCGCGGCTTTTGCTGCGCGCGAGGGCATGCGCGCGTCGCTGCCAACGACTCTCGCCATCTCCTATCCGCCGACGCTCGGCGAACGTGCCGCCTACGAATCTTATCTGGGCCGCTACCTGGCCAATGATCCGGTGTGCTTCGGCTTCGGATTTCGCGCGCTCGCCCGCACCAACATGCTGCACATGCTGCCGCAAATTCGCTGCTCCACTATGGTGGTGGCCGGCCGCCACGACACGGTGCGCCCGCACGCCGGCACAGCCGAGCTGGCGAAAAACATACCAGGCGCGCGTTTCGAGCTGATCGAGGCCGGCCATTTCATGCCGGCGCAAGGGCCGGAGCCACTGCTGGCATTGCTCGAAGATTTTCTGCCTCAATGAAACCGTGCAACTGAAGGCATCCGTTATGAAGGTCATGGCCAACGGCATCAACATCAATTATCAGATCGACGGCCCGGACGGCGCACCGTGGATCGTCTTCTCCAATTCGCTCGCCACGTCGACGGCGATGTGGGATGAGCAGGCGGCAGCACTGAAAAGTTCATACCGCGTGTTGCGCTACGACCAGCGCGGGCACGGCGGCACCGATGCGCCCGCGGGCCGCTATGCTTTCGATACGCTGTTTGCCGACGCCCTCGGCCTGCTCGACGCGCTGCGCATCGACAAAGCGCACTTCGCCGGCCTGTCCATGGGGGGCGCGACTGCGCTCGGGCTTGCCGAGCGCCATGCTGACCGGCTCGACCGCATCATCGTCTGCGACTCGCCGTGCCAGTCGACGCCACAAAGCGCGCAACAATGGGAAGAACGAATCGTGGTGGCGCAGAAGGAAGGCATCGAGGCGCTGGTGGAACCGACGGTCGGACGCTGGTTTCCACCCGAGACCGTCGCCAAGAACCCGCCTCACCTCGACAAGGTGCGCGCCATGATCAGATCGACGCCGGTTAACGGCTTCATCGGCTGCGCTGCGGCGCTCGCCGACCATGATTACGCTTCCGCCGTCGCAACGGTAAAGCGGCCGGTGCTGTTCATGGTCGGCGAGAAGGACGGCGCGACCCCGACCGCCATGCGCAAGCTGCACGAAAAACTCGCCGGCTCGCGCTTCGTCGAGCTGCCGGGGGCGGGCCACATATCCAACATGGATCGGCCGGTCGAATTCACCCGCGCCATCGCCGGATTTCTGACCGCTGGCTAGCCCGAAACCGCGGGGTCATTGATCCCCATCAATCGCACCTGCCCCCGGCTATGACTTTTCGGCGGGGCACGCATCGCGGCACGCCCACCCAGACGCCTTTGCAAACAACAGGCGGAGCCACTATACCTCACGCAAAGGCTCGGAATTGGCATTCCGCCGCGCAATATCCCGGGCCGTCATTGCCGATAGGGACACGACTGCCCCGCTTCAACAGGAGAGATCTCATGGCCACGGTGACAATGAAGGCGCCTGCCCAGGGCGGGCTTTCGAACAAAGCGCGCGAGTTGATGGAGGCCATCAACACCGAAGCCGGCAAGCACAATGTCTGGGTCCGCACGCAGGCCAACGCGCCGGCCCAGCGGCCGTGGTTCAGCGAAACGAGCGGCGAAGGATCGGGCCAACTCGCCAGCGGCCGCGTTGCCGTCAACCAAATGAAAACCACGCCATTTATGTGGAAGTGGAACGAATACAGCGGCTACCTGGACCAGATTTCCGAGATCGCGCAAAAGGCCGATGTTTCCCCGATCGAATTCGCCGACCGGCAGAGCATTCTATTGCTCAATCCGGGACTGAACGGGCGCCTACAGGTCACCAACACGATCCGCTGCGCCATTTCGATCTACAATCCGGGCGACGTTGCGCCCGTGCATCTGCATTCGCCGAATGCGAGCCGCACCATTCTTTCCAAAAAGGGCGGCTATACGGTGGTCGAGGGGGAGCGCGTCGATGCCAACCGCGGCGACCTGATCCTGACCCCGAACGGCACCTGGCATGACCACGGCAATGACTCCGACGAGCCGGTGATCTGGATCGATACCCTCGACTGGCCGCTGATGGAATTCCTCGATGCGGCCTGGGTCGACCACAACATGCCCGGCGCACAGGGCAACACCAACGTGCAGGCGGTGACGGCGCCGCCCGGCTATTCGCGCCACCTCTACGGCCACGGTGGGCTCAAGCCGACTTTCGTCAATCATCAGCGCGGCGTGGGCCGCGAACCCGCACCGCTCTTCCACTTCCGCGGCGACGACGTGAAGGAAATGCTGCATAGCCTGCGCAAGGAAAAGGGCGATCCGCGCGAAGGCATCAAGCTCGAATTCGTCAACCCGGTCACCGGCGAGCCGGTATTCAAGACGCTGGACTATTCGGCGCAGTTGTTGCGCCCTGGCGAAGAAACCGAATGGAAGCGCGAGACTGCCGGCACCTACTATGTGTGCATCGAAGGCACTGGCGCGACCGAAGTCGGCGGCAAACGTTTCGAATGGAGCCACAACGATCTGTTCGTCGTGCCTAACTTCCTGTGGCGCCGCCACGTCAATACCGGCAAGGATGACGCCGTCATCTATTCGGTGTCGGACGCTGCGCTGATGCGCAACATCGGCCAATACTACGCGCAAGGGCGCGACAGTAAGGGCAAGGTCACAGAGCTGGTGCTGCAGTAGCCTTCACCAACGCTGCAGAAAAAATCATCGGAGCGCGGTTGCCGCGCTCCGATTTTTTTATGTCTGCTCTCCTGCGAGCAGAGCCTATTGTGGCTTGCCGCCGTTTTTCTTGCACGCCGAGCGGAATTTTTTGCGCGCGTCTCCATGCAGGCCCTTCGCGTCCGCCTGATCGGAACAGGACTTGGAGATCGCTTTCTTATCGACATCGCTCTTGGCCTGCGTTCCAGTGGCCGGCGCTGGCGCTTGCGCGAAGGCGCTCCCCAAGCCGACGCTGAACGCCAAAAGCGCCGTGCAGATAACAGTCTTCATCATCTCCTCCTTTGTTTGAGTTGATCGTTTAGAGCATGGTCCGGAAAAAGCCTGCCCTCAGACTTGATCCGAGGGTGGATACCGGTTGTCCGAAAAGATCCAACCGGATCGGATCATGGTCTAGTGTTCCGGCGGTTCGCCAATCTTGTCGCCGCAGCCGGCGCGGGTTGCCCAGTATTCCCAGGCGCGCCAGGTTTCCGGCGAGCCTGGCTTGTAGCCCTTGCCGCGCGCGGCAATTTCGCCCTTGGACAATGGTTTCGGCTTGCCGCCCATGCGCATGGCGTTCATCTGCACGCGCGCGTTGCGGGGCAAATACACTGACAGCCGCACCACCTCGATGATCGAGCGCGCCGCTGAGGCAAAACCGTGGCCCCGCATCAGGGCCACGCTTCCCTTGCCCAAGCTTTTGGCGAGGTCGCGACCCTGCGCCATGTTTCTCACCAACAAATCGGTGTCGCCGAACTTTTTGCGAATGTCCCACACCGGCACCTTGCCGCCGATGAAGCTGCCGGAGTGTATTACCGGCTCAAGCGGCTTGGCGATGAGGCCGAACGGCAACGTATCCTCGGCGTGCGCATGTACCACCGCCATCACATCCGGCCGCGATTCGAAGATCCCCGCGTGGATGAAGCGCTCCAGATAAGGCTGCCGCTTGTCCTTGACCGGCTCGCCCTCCTGATCGAATTCGATCAGGTCGTGACGCTCGACCAGTTCAGGCGCGCGCGACCGCGACATGAAGAAGCGCTTTGGATTGTCGGGATGGCGCACACTGATGTGGCCATAGGCGTCGACCACGTCTTCGTTGGACAGGATGCGGTTGGCGATGACGAGGTCCCGCAGCAGATCTTCGAGTTGGCTCATGGTGCTCCCGTGACATTTGTTTCCCGGATGCGGTGCAGCGCGTCAGCGGTGCACCGCTGATCCGGGATCGTTTCAGACTCGGATTAAACGCCTTACCATCATCAGCCGAAGGTTGGGACGAACAGATCGTCGACCTTGACGCCCTTTTCCGTCAAACCGAGCGTCTGCTGATAAGTGATGAGCGCCTCAAGCGTGCGGCGGTTGGGCTCGAGACCGTACGGCCACGGATCGCCGTTGAAGACCTCCCAGATGTCGTCGATCTCGCGCATTAGGAACGGCGTCATGTAGCGCACCGCGCGCAGATTGAACAGCTTCTGCAGCGCGATCTTCTTCGATTGCACGAACGCGTCGTAGAGGCTCGTGGCAACGAACGGATATCGCTCGTAGATGCTCTTCTTGATGGCGACCAGGTGCATTATCGGATAGATGCCCTTGCGCTTGTACAGGTCCTTGTCGACCTCGACAAAATTCGGAAACAGCCGGGCGATATTCGAATCGGTTCTAATCTCTTCCGGCAGGCTGGTGCCGAGCGTTGCGTCGAGCTCGCCCGCGGCGAGGAGCTGGCCGAGCGTTTTGCGGGAATGGTTGTTCTCAATCGTCATCTTCTTCAGCAGCGGCAGCACCGTCGGACTGCCGTGCGAGCCTGCCTCGTTCATGGCGCTCTGCACCCAGCGTACCTTGGTGAGGTCGACGCCGAATTCGTGGTGCAGGATACCGTTGATGAAGATCGCGGCAGTCATCGTGTAGAGCGGCACGCCGATACGTTTGCCTTCGAGATCCTTGGGAGTCTTGATGCCCGACTTCTTATTGATGGCAATGAAGCCCATGCGGAAGGCGATTGAGGGGAACACCGGGATGGCGACGAACGGGCATTCGTTGCGGGTAAATCGCTGCGTAAACTCGGACGCCGAATATTCGGCGACATCGAATTCCTGGCCGCCGGACATACGATCGAAAATCGGCCGCGGCTGATCGATGGGGATGAAATTGAGATCGATGCCGTCGGGCCGTACCTCGCCCGTATAGAGCGGCTGCATCCGGTCGTAGAGGCCGCACGCAAACGAAAGCTGCAACTTCGCCATGGGCCTTCAGTCCTCCCCTGTTCTGATTGCGGCTTACGGTTAGCACGCCGCTTTGAGAGCAGGAAGGCCGCCCTATGGCGCTATGTGCATGGCCTCAATGCAATTCCTTGCGCAGAATCTTGCCGATATTGCTTTTCGGCAATTGATCGCAAAATTCGATGATGCGCGGCACCTTGTAGTTGACCAACCTCTCGCGAAGAAATTTGCGCAGGCCGGCCGCATCGAGCGCCGCATCGCGCTTGACCACGAAAAGCTTGACCGCCTCGCCGGTGTGCTCGTCGGGCACACCGATGACCGCCGCCTCGAGCACGCCCGGATTGGTCATGGTGATGTCCTCCACCTCATTGGGGAAGACCTTGAAGCCGGACACGATCACCATGTCTTTCTTGCGGTCGAGAAGCTTCAAGAATCCCTGCGCGTCGAAAGCGCCGATGTCGCCGGTGCGCAACCAACCGTCGGCGGTGAGCACGCCCGCGGTTTCGTCGGGACGCTGCCAATAGCCCTGCATGACCTGCGGGCCGCGTACCCAGACCTCGCCTTCCTGGCCCTCGCCAACGACGGCGCCTTTGTCATCGCGGATCGTCACCTCGGTCGAAGGCACCGGCAGGCCGACGGTCCCGAGCCTCGGCTCCAAGATCGGGTTGATGCACACCACCGGTGACGCTTCGGTAAGGCCGTAACCTTCGACCAGTGCGCTGCCGGTGATGTCGCGCCAGCGGCGGGCGACTTCGGTCTGCACCGCCGCGCCGCCACCGATGGTCACGCGCAGCGTGCTGAAATCCAGGGCGCCAAAGCTGGGATTGTTGATCAGCGCATTGAACAGCGTGTTGACGCCGGACATCGCGGTGATACCGGCGCCGCGCATGGTGCGAATGAGACGGTGCAGGTCGCGCGGATCCGGAATGAGGATGTTCATGCCGCCGAAGCGCGCAAAGACCAGGAGGTTCGCTGTGAGCGAGAAGATGTGATAGAGCGGCAGCGGCGTAAACGCCCGCTCGCTCTCCAGCTTCAGCCCCGAGCCGATCCAGGCGCAACATTGCAGCGTGTTGGCGATCATGTTGCGATGGCTCAGCATGGCCCCTTTGGCCACCCCTGTCGTTCCGCCGGTATATTGCAGCAGCGCCAGCCCAGTCGCTGGCGGCGCGGCATCCACGTAACGTTCACTCGGTTTGCGGTTGCAGGCGTCCTGCAGCATCGTGAATGTCTTGAAGTGCCAAGCGGGCACCGCGTGCTTAAGGTACGCGTTCGCCAGATTGAATGCCCAGCGTTTGAGCATGGGCACAAAATCACCGAGCCGGGCGACCACGACGTGGCGCACGTGCGTCTCGGCGACGATCGTTTCCAGCTTATGCGCAAAATTCTCCAGGATCACGATGACCGTGGCGCCGGAATCCGCGAGCTGCTCTTTCAATTCGCGCGCCGTGTACAGCGGATTGACGTTGACGACCGTCAGGCCCGCACGCAGCGTGCCGAGGAACGTCACCGGGTAGGCCAGCATGTTCGGCAGCATGAGGGCGACGCGGTCGCCAGGCTGGCAGTTCGCCTCTTCGAGCAGGAACGCCGCGAAATCGCGGCTGTCGCGCTCCCAATCGGCGTAGCTCATCCGCGCGCTCAGGCATTCGAATGCCGGCCGTTCGGCGTAATTTCGGCAGGCTTCGAGGAGGAGCGCATGCAGCGACGGATAGGCGTCGGCGTCAATGCTGGCCGGCACGCCCGCCGGATATGAGGACAGCCAGACCGGATCGGCCGCTACGGCCGTGGCCGGCGCCAGAGCTGTCTCCACCTGCAACTTCATGGCTTGGGGTCCTTGTCGCGCAATCCGGTTTTCGCCACGGCCACGACGCCCGACAACATATACACCGATAGAGTAAATATCCGGCGAAACAAGTCGCATTCCCTTTCGATTCCAGCCGGGCGATAATATTCCCACGTCCGCCGATATTGAGGCAAAGAAATTGACGGCACGCTGGGGATAGCCGCAAGGGAGGTCATGATGTTCCGCCGCAAGACTTCGATCGTCGCGTTTGCTCTGTGGGTTTCCGCACTCTGCGTGGCCGCGCCGTGGCCGGCTATGGCGGAAGACATTCTGGTCACCCAGTACAAGGCTGATCCGTCCGGCGCACCATATGGCGTTTCCATCGACAAGGGCTTTTTCAAGAAGGCCGGCGTAGACATCACCGGCGTCATTTCCGGTGAGGGCGGCGGCACTTCGGTGCGGGCCGTGATTGCGAGCGCGCTCGGTTACGGCGAAACGTCGCCGGCCGCAGCGATCGCCGCCATCAATGAGGGCCAGGATCTCAAGATCGTCGATATCGGATCGCGCTCACTCGCCGACAACGTCATTATCGCGATGCCCGACTCATCGATCAAATCGCTCCAGGACCTGAAGGGGAAGAAAGTCGCCATCAGCAATCCGAAATCGCTCGGCGAAATGACGTTCGTGGCTGCCGCGGAAAAAGTTGGGCTCAATCCCAATGACATCCAGCGCGTCGCGCTCGGCAACCTCTCGGGCGCACTGACCGCGCTTGAGAATCACGTGGTCGATGCGACAAGCATTCCCGGCATCCTGTTCCTCATGCGCGGCGGCGAAAGCAAATACCACGTTATCATGGGGCCGAAGGAGCTGCCGGAGCTGCCGCCTGCAGTCGGGCTCGCCACCGGCGATCTGATGAAGAACCATCCCGACAAGCTGCGGGCGATTCTGGCCGGCCGCCGCGAAGGCGTGCAATTCATCGAACAGCATACGGCCGACGCCAGCAAAATTCTTGAGGGTGTCTACGCGCCGCTGCCGCCCAAGGACGTCGACATGATGATGCAGCAGCTCGTCGAGGTAAAATTTTACAGCGAGGGCCGGATCGAAATGCCGCTCCTACAGACCACCGCGCACGTGATGCGCGTTGTCGGCATGCTCGATCACGATGTGGATCTGAGCAAAATGATCGACTCATCCTTCTTGCCGAGCGACTTGCAGAAATGAGCAGTTTGCCTGTGCAGCGCGAGGTCCATGCGCGGCTTGAAGCGGTAACGCGGGTCTATCCGGGCGCCGGCGGCCAGCCGCTGGTAAGCGCGCTCGGACCGATCGATCTCGACCTGCGCAAGGGCGAATTCTTCGCCGTGGTCGGCCCGTCCGGCTGCGGCAAATCGACTTTTCTCGAAGTGCTGGCCGGCCTGCAAGCGCCGACAACAGGCACCGTGACGTTCGAAGGCAAACCGGTGCGTGGACAAGTCGCCGAGGGCATCGGTGTCGTCTTTCAGGAGGACGCGAGCTTTCCCTGGCTCACGGTGTGGGACAACGCCGCTTTCGGCCTTCGCCGCAGTGGCGTCGCTGCGGAGGAGGTGCGCCGGCGCGTTGATGATGCGCTGGCGTTCATGGGGCTGAAGGATTTCGCCCGCGCCTATCCATCGCAATTGTCCGGCGGCATGCGCCAGCGGGTGTGCATCGCGCGCACGCTGGTGCTGCAGCCACGGCTCATTCTGCTCGATGAGCCGTTCGGCGCGCTCGACGCGCAGACTCGGCTCCTCATGGGCGATGAAGTCTTGCGGCTGTGGCGGCGCACCGACGCCACTGTGCTGCTGATCACGCACGCGCTCGACGAAGCCGCCATGCTGGCCGACCGTGTCGGCGCCATGTCGGCGCGCCCGGGCCGTTTCATCGAAATCATCGAAACCGGATGGCCGCGCGAGCGCGACTCGACCATCGTCGGCGAAGCCGCCTTCGGCGAGATTACCGGCCGGCTGTGGGAGCGTCTGCGCGGCGAATCGATGAAGGCGCTGGGCCACGCGGGCATGACCGCCGTGGCCGCGGGATGACACGCGTCGGCCTGATCCGCCTATTGGTCATCGCGGCATTGATCGGCGCGCTTGAACTCGCCTGCCGGCTCGGCCTCATCAACCACAACACCATCATCCCGCCGTCCGAGATGGCGACCACGCTGTGGATGCTGCTTGCCTCGGGGACCATCAACAGCGACATCGAGCGCACGCTGGGCATGATCGCCCTCGTCATCGCGCTCTCGGTGGTGTTTGGTTTTGCCATCGGCCTCGTGATCCACGCGCTGCCGCGTGTGCGCGACGCCCTCGATCCCTTTTTCGCCACCTATTACGCGGTGCCGATCTTCATCTTCTATCCGGTGCTGATCGCAATCTTCGGCCTCTCGATCATGCCGATCGTCCTGATCGGAGTGGCCACGGCGATCGTCGCCATGATCATCGCTACGCTCAATGGGCTCGATCGTGTCCCCCGCGTGCTCACCAAAGTCGCGCGCGTGCACCGTCTTTCCCGCATCGGTACGGCGGTGACGCTGCAGCTTCCGGCCGCGGCGCCTTATCTCTTCACCGGCGTAAAGCTGTCGGTCTCCTACGGCTTCATCGCCGTCATTGCCGCCGAATTCATTCTCTCGCCTGCCGGCCTCGGCCGCGACATCGCCGACGCCTACGCCGATTTCAACAATCGCCGCATGTATGCACTCATTCTCTTCCTCCTGATCATCGCAACAGTGGTCAATTCGGCGTTGCACGCCCTGGATATGCGCTGGGCGGCACGGCGCACCGGAGGCCGTCCGTGACTGCGACCCGGCGCGCCGCCGACACGTTCATCATCGTTCTGGTCATGCTGGCGGTCTGGCAGGCGCTGCACCAGATCGCCGGCGAGACCGCACTACCCGCACCGATGCCGACCCTTTCCTATCTCGTGCACAACATTGCGACGCGCCGCTTCGCCGAGAACGCGGCGACGACCGCGGGAGAATTCGCCTACGCGCTGGTGCTCTCTTATGCCATTGGGCTTGCGGTCGGCGTCTGGATGGGCGCGCATCGACTCTCCGGCGCGGTCGGCGAGCCGATCCTGATCGCACTCTACTCGCTGCCAAAGATCGTGCTCTATCCGGTGGTGTTGCTCATTTTCGGGCTCGGCTTTTCCGGCAAGGTGGCGTTCGGCGCCATGCACGGCGTCCTGCCGGTCGCGATTCTCACCATGGGGGCGATCCGCGCCATTCCGCAGGTTTACCTGCGCGCCGCGCGCACCCTGCAACTGTCGCCGCGCGCCACCATCGTAAATGTGCTGTTGCCCGCCGCGCTACCCGAAGTGTTCACAGGCCTGCGCATCGGCTTTTCCGTCACGCTGCTCGGCGTGCTGCTCGGCGAAATGTTCGCGTCCAAACAGGGCCTCGGCTCCATGATCATGACCGACATGCAACTCCTCCAAGGGGAGGAAATGATGACAGTCACGATCGTGCTGTTCGGCTTTGCCGCAATCGCCAACGCCGTGCTGCTCTGGATCGAGCACCGGCTGCATCGGCGGGTGTAGGTTTTCCCGTCCTCAGGGTGACGGTCAGCCCCTCGCCCCCACATACCGCTCCAGCGTCATCGGATTGCCCTTGTGCGCCGGCTCGTGCGGCTCGACGCCTACGAACCGGCTCGCTTCGACGTACCATTGGGCGCGAGCGGGCAACTGCCAGCGGCGCGCGCCCGCAGGAGAGGCGTCCCAGCGCACCGGCTCCTCCTCGATGTCGATGCACTGATAGTGGGTGTTGAAGAGTTCGATGCGATGGCCATCGGGATCGCGCATGTAGACGAACAGCGCGTGGCCGGGGCCATGCCGGCCGGGACCGAATTCGATGTTCTCAGCAAAGCCCAGGTTGAAGGCAAGATCGCAGACGTAGAAGAACAAATATGATTCCGGAATGCTGAAGGCGGCGTGATGCAGCCGCGGCCCGGCGCCGGGCGCAAACACGATGTCGTGCGGGTTGCCCTTGCGCTGCAGAAACACGAACAGCGGATCGTCGGTGCCGTCGGCGGCGATGTATTCGGAGAGGCGGAAGCCGAGCCCCATGTAGAATTCGAGCTGGCGCTGCACGTCCGGCACCAAGAGCTGGAAATGATCGATGCGCTGCGGCACGGCGCCGTGGTGATGTTCGAAGCTCACCACCAGGCGCGGTTTGGTCGTCATGGTGGCGCAGAATTCGAGCGGACAGCCGAGCAGGTCGTTCACGTGCAGCGTGCGGCCCTGATACGGCCGCTCGACCCATCGCGCCGGCAGCCCGGCTTTTTCGAAATAGGACTTCGCTTTCTCCAGGTCCTCCTCGGTGAAGCAGCGCATGCCGACGCGCTCGGCTTCAGCCTTGCCCGCGCGCCTGAGCACGAGCGAGTGATGGCATGCCTCGGCGACGCCGCGCAGATAAAGCGTATCCTTGTCCTCGTCGCTGACGATGAAGCCGATGAGGTCGACATAGAACGCGCGGCTCTTGCCGAGATCCTTGACATTCAGCACCGCATGGCTGGCGCGCGTGACGTTGAAGGGCGGATTGTAGTTGGGCTTCGGGATGGACACGGCATGCTCCAGGTTTGCGGGCAAGACGCTATCATACTCGTCATGGGAGGGCTTGACCCCAAAGGCGTTCAACATCACTGCGTTTCCCGGGCGCAGTGCAGCACAAGCGCGTTTACGCGCGTCTTCGACGCACTATGGCGCAGCGAAGTGATGCGCTGCAGACCCGGGATCGCCGCAGACTCGGAGGGTGTAAGCGCCGAGCTTGCGACGGCCCCGCATCAGCGGTGCACCGCTGCGCGCTGCACCACATCCGGGGAACGCAGCGCTGTTTGCCGCACCTTACGGCTCCAAACATGCACATTCCTTCCCGCGATGCGATTGCATCCGAGTCTTGAAAAAGCCGGTGCAAAGACCCTCGCTGCGAACCCAATCTTCGTCAGATAAATCCGGCTGTGGTCGGCCGGGTCATCACGATCGGGCGCGGCGCAAAAAATAAAAGGAGGCAGAACGCCGGCAGGCGCAAAATTCCAAACCTCCGCGCCATACGGGCGCGGCTCGCGCGAAACGTCGCGCGCTCGCCTGTCGGCGTTCCACCACGGCGCTTGCGGCAGCGAACGAACGCCACCGCTCAGCTCCCGGCGCACTTCCTGGGACTTGGCTAAAGAGCGGGCGTTACCCGCCCCCGCCTGTCCCAGTCCAGCGATCACAGTCGCAGACCGGTCATGATGCCGGCCGGGCGTTTTCCCGAAGCCGCCCGGGAGCGAAGTGTGTAGCTCCGCCCGCGGGAACCGCTCCCGCTCCGCCGCCGCGAGCACCCTCGTGGCGGCGTCCCTCGTTGAGCGAGATTCGCACGATTGTGGTACCTAAAATAGGGATAAAAGTCAAGATTTATGTCGCGCCACCCGTGACGACATTTCCCCCTTCCCGCTTTGACGACGGTCACGCACCGCCGCGCCGGCGTGATGCGCCCACAGGTCGGCGCTATGCGGGCAGATACGCCGATTGCTCCTGCGCAAACGGCGAATGAGTTAGAATGCAGCATGCCAAATGCATTTAACCCGCATCTCGATATCCTTCCGGCCGCGCAAAAACGCCTTTGGCACGAGCTAGCTCGGACGCCGAGCCCGATAAATGCAGGCACGACGAAACCATGAGGCCGCTTCCCTGCACCCCCGATTTGCTCAGCGTGGCGCCGGACGTGATTTGGTTTGAGCCACCTGAGCAAGCGCTGGCCAATCCAACCCGTTTTCTAGCCTACGTCATGACTTACGCAACGCCGGAGGAGGTCGCCGTCGTGCGGCGCTATGTCAGTTTCGATGATTTGCGGGAAGCGCTGGAACACGCCCCGCCCGGCATCATCGACAAACGGTCTTGGGCCTATTGGAATGCGATGGTCGGACGCTACCCAACGCCACCCATGCCCCGGCGCGTTATTCCGGACCGGCCGTGATCGCCGAGCGCGTGGAATAGGAAGCAACGAAGAAACCGACCAAATTCGCGATGGCAACGACGATGAGATTCGCGGCTCCATGCCGGGCCCATCACTTTTCGCCACCCGTACTCAAGCATTGAGCCGCCGTTCAATCAGCCGCCGTGTCCATTCTTCAATCGTGGGCGCGGGCAAACGCGTGCCATCAAACAGCACGAAAAGTTCCCTTGTTGCCGCATCCACAAAGGGCGTAATTGCGGACGGAGGGACATCCAAAGGTACCTCGACGAATGTTGTTATTTCGTCGTCCTGAGCCGCACCACCTCCCGGTACGTACACGATCGGATTGGACCAACTGTCGAGGCGTCGTCCCTTGAGTTTGCGCCAGCAAAACATGAACCCGAGGTGTGTCGTCTCCTGTGGCCAGCCCAACCCCTTACATACCGCTAAACCAACGGCAATCGCCTCCGCCACTCGAATGAGGACAAGAATGGGGTCCAGGCGTGTACCGGGCTCGACCCTACTAGGGACTGCGTCATCCTGCAAAAGCCGCCTCAAATAGAACTCGCCCTTGGGATCAAGCCGAAAGAAATCGAGCCTATTTGCGACTTCGCCGCCCAAGCGAACAATTAGCGCTTCCCAAGCGCCGCTCTTTACGACCGGCCGAGAACGCTCATCAGACAAAGTTCGGGCGTCAAGCCAGATGGGCCAACCCGTATAGTTCGGATTGCTCGACGCGAACTTTGCAAAAAATTCTCTGTCGGCAATTGCGTTCGTCATTTTCGGCTCAATCGTGAGCGCTACATGCCACTGCAGCATCTCGACGAACGGCTTTTCGCTCTGGCTTAGGCCCCGCTCGTTGATCGCGCCAATAAAGCGCTCTTCGCCAAGCTTAAGAAGTGCAGCGCATCGCTCTTTGAGCGTTCTTGCCAAGTCTGTTTGGGTGCGTGGCACTACAAGAGTTAGCGTTGATCCGGCCGCCTGATCGCCAAGTTGCTTTATCTCACTAAGCAGCTTTGGTAAATCTTGTCCCGCAAGCTGCCGTCGCAGGAAACGACCTATATCGGCTTCCTGGTTATCAAAACAAATCTGCAAAATCTCGCGCCAATCTTGTGGGCGGGCAAGCGCGCTACTCGGCGCACCGTTTGCATGAAGCGTACGAAAATAAATGTCACCCGCAGTCATGAGTGTTACGCCTGCCGCTGACAGATTGGTCTTCACGACAGTCGGCACCCGCACCCCTTCGGGTACAACAATCACTGGATACGCATGTCCATCGCGCTCTGCAAACACCACATGAATTTCAAAAGGCTCGTACGCATATCGAGAAATTAACTGTTGGATTTTGTCCTGGTGAAACGTTCCCCGGACACCCGGGGGCTCGTGACCGGCGTCGGGCTCAAGGGTCTTGTCATCGAAGCCAATTACGAGAAACCCGCCATTTCGGTTGTGAATTGCGAAAACGGCCTTGACGATCTTCTCAATTCCATTGGGGTCTGTTGGATCAAGCCAACGCTTGACCTCAACATTCAAGCTCTCTCCAGGCCTGGTGACAAGCCCCTGTATTTGGTCGTAGTCAGGTATCATCTTCGCTGCCGGACGGCCGTCCGTCGTTGACGACAAAGGAGTTTACCGCGCAGGATGCCCCATAACGCGCAATAGCCAAGCGTATTGCGCCGCATCCTGTCCGCGACAGCGAACGGCGGAATACGCGTCGCTATTCCGCCCTACTTGCTACGCCCTAAAACGTGGGGGCGTCGGCGATGATCTTGGCGAATTCATCGGGCGCAAAGGCGCGCACGGTGGTGGTGCGCGCATTGCCGGACGCCGCGATCGCCGCCACGTATTTCGCCATCGCGTCGCCGCTCGGCATCTCGACCGTGGCGACCACGTCATATTGGCCGGTCGTTACATAAACGCTGAGCACCCGGCCGCTCAACTTCTCCGCCATGGCCTTCGCGGCCTGCGAGCGTTTGCCGGCGTCTTTCGCGGTCTTCGCGCCTTGGTCGGTCCAGTTCAGGAAGCAGATAAACGTGGGCATGATGATCTCCCTCTGACGTTCCAAATGATGAGGACAGCAGGCGTAGTAAAAACTAGGTTGGGCAAAAGGCGCCAACGTGGTGGGCGCGAAGCGCCGCTCGATGACAGGCTCCGCTCCGCGCCGTGCCCACGTGATTATTCGCCGACGCGACCACGATGTCCATCGCGCCGCCGCCTCTTTACCTCCAACCTCTCCCCGCGGGGGGCGGGAGCGCGGCAGCTTGACTCGTCCGCGCCCCACATTCATACCGCCTTCAAACATCAGCAATGGAGACCGAGCATGGCGCGCACGGGCGCGGCGGCGGCCGAACATCAGCAGAGCACAAGCTATCGCGGCCTGCGCGGCTGGCTCGAGACAGCGGAAAAATTCGGCGAACTCGAGCGCGTGTCCGGCGCCAGTTGGGACGTCGAGATGGGCGCCATCACCCACATGCTCACGGAAAAGAGCCGCGGCCAGGCGCCGGCGATCCTGTTCGACGACGTACCCGGCTATCCGAAGGGCTATCGCACGCTCTACGGCCAACTCTCCTCGATCAAGCGCATCGCGCTCACGCTCGGGCTGCCGCTCGAATACGAGCGCAAGGTCGATATCGTGCAGCGCTACCACGCGCGCATGGGGGAAATGAATCCGCTGCCGCCTCGCTTCGTCAATGACGGCCCGATCTTCGAGAACGTGATCGAGGGCGACGCCATCGATGTGCTGAAATTCCCGGTGCCGCGCCATCACGCGGCCGACAAGGCGCGCTTCATCGGCACCGCCTGCTGCGTCGTCACCAAGGACCCGGACGACGGCTGGTACAATCTCGGCGCCTATCGCAGCCAGGTTTATGACGGCAAGACCGTCGGCTGCCAGATCACCGAGGGCAAGCACGGCCGCATCCATCGCGACAAATATTTCGCCCGCGGCGAGCCGATGAAGGTCGTGATCCTGTGCGGTCAGGACCCGCTGCTGTTCATGCTGTCGTCGAGCCCACTGCCGGAAGTGAGCGAATACGACATCGCCGGCGGCCTGCGCGGCGAGCCGATCGACGTGGTGCGCGGTCCGTTCACCGGCTTTCCGATTCCGGCCGATTGCGAGATCGCCATCGAGGGCGAGACGGTGCCGGGACAGACCAAGCCCGAAGGCCCGTTCGGCGAATGGATGGGCTACTATTCCGACGACACGCAGGAGCGGCCCTACGTCAAGGTCAAAACCATCCTGCACCGCAACGATCCGATCCTCACCTGCGCGCCGCAGCACAAGCCGGTGGACGAGACCGGCCTGCTCAAGGGCATCGCCGGCGCGGCGCAAATCTGGCGCGCGCTCGATGCCTGCGGTATTCCCGAGGTGCTCGGCGTGTGGAACCACGAGGCGGGTCCGGCAACGCGCTTCACCACGATACAGATTCGCCAGCGCTATCCCGGCCACGCGCGGCAGGCGCTCCACGTGGCCTGCGCGTGCCAGGGCGGCGCCTACGCCGGCAAATGGACGGTGGTGGTCGATGACGACATCGACGCCGGCGATCTCGACCAGGTGCTATGGGCCATGTGCACGCGCTTCGACCCGAAGGTCGACATCGACCTGGTGCAAAAGGCCTGGGCCTCGAAACGCGATCCGCTTTTTCTGCCCGGCAACTTCAACAACCGCATCCTGATCGACGCTTGCATTCCTTACGACATGAAGCTGAAAAACACTTTCCCGCCGACCGTCGATGTCAGCGCGAACCTGCGCGCAAAATTACGGGCGAGATTTCCGCAGCTGTTTCATTAAATGCGTCATTCCGGGGCGGCCCAAAGGGCCGAGCCCGGAATGACGATTACCTCTACCTCTCGGCAAACAACTGGCGCCCGATCGTATTGAAGCGCGCCTTCTGGTCATCGCTGAGCGAACCGTAGAAGTCGTCAAGCGCCGGGCGGATGGTCTGCACGCCCTGCAGCATGGCTTGCAGCCGTTTGCCCTCCACCGCGAGGCGGCCGGGCGGCGTCGCTGGAAGTTCTGTCGGGCACGCGGCCTTGATCAGATCCACGGCTTTGGCGCTCGCCGACTGCAGCGCGTCAAGCTTGGCGCGCTGTGCGTCGGTCGGATGCACGGCTTGATCGATTTTGTCGGTCGGGAACGCCATGGCGTTCTCGCCGCATTGGCTTTGCGGGTTCTGCGCCGCCTGTCGGCTGCCGCGAGATGGCGAAGCCGAAGAGGCGCCCACATCATTGAAGCGCGCCTTTTGCTCGTCGCTCAGCGCGTCATAGAATTTCGCCAGGGGCGGTTGGACGGTGTTCACCGCCTCCGTCATGCCTTCAAGGCGCTGTTGCATATCGGCAAGACGGTCAGTCGGCGTGAACGACACGCGCGTCGGACAATGCGATTTGATCACATCGCTCGCCTTGACGACGGCGTTGCCGAGATCGTCGAGCAGTTTGCCCTGCTCCGCAGTGGGCTGCACCGCGGCCTGGATTTGATCGATCGGCCACCCGGTCACCTCGGCCGCTTCGTCGGTGCAGCTTTGCGCGACGCTCTGGGTCAACGCCGTCATGCGCGACGGCGCGTCCGGGCCCTGCACGTACTCTTGGTAATTATAGGGCGAGAAAATGCCCTCATAGATATCGTCATAGCCGTAGTACCAGAACGGATCGTAAGAGGCGTAGTCGTACGGCCACAGCGCGTCATAGAACAAATCGCCGTAGGCGTATGGCCAGAACAGCGGACCGATCCAGCCCAGATGATGGTGCGGATGCCAACCGGCGCCGAGGAACGGCCGGAACGCCGGGTCACCGGCAAGGCGCCGATGCGCGCCGAAATTTCTTGGGTCGGTCGTGCCGGTCACGCGGCTTCCGGGGGTATGCAGCGCGGCATTGGTGTGCACGTTGGTGGTCGCGCGCTGAACAGCGTTGGTCCCACTGGGTGCGTGCACGATGGATGGTGCCGCGTGGATCGTCCCCACGTGTGAATTAATTCGGCCCCGAAACGCGGGCCTGCCGACATGAGTGGCAAAATGATTGACGCGCGGACCGGCAAAATGCGGCACGCCGCCGGGACGGCCGCCGATATGTGGTGCGAAGTGAGGGGCGCCACCGGGCCGGCCGGCGAAATGCGGAGCGCCGCCGCCGGGATGTCCTCCGCCGCCCGGATGTCCACCACCGCCGGGATGCCCTCCGGGTCTTGGCGCCGCCATAGCAGCGCCCGCCGCCAAGCTCAGCAATAAAGCCGCGCTACTAACCGCGGTGGTGATCTTCAATGTGGTCTTCAAGGCGCGCATAATTTCATTCCTCTTCTAAAGCCTCTCTTCGAATCTAGGTGTCCGATCTCGGTAGCCGCTAGATCCAACGCCATTTTGTCTCACCGGTTCCCGCAATCGTGAGCAGCGCACGAGAACGTGTGTGATGCTGCAATGCACACGGCCATAGCTGCTCTTTGATATTCAGCGCTCGTCCGATCTGCTTCACCTTGATATTTATCAACCGCGCACCTCGCGAAAGGCGCGCTGATTGGGGACGCCAATGAAAAAAGGAACGTTTGCCTGGCCGAAAAGACAACGCATCGCCGTGGCGGTGATGGTGATGCTCGAACAATGGTCGGAGGGAAAACCGCCGCCCTGGGGCGTGCAGGGGACCTTGCTCAGGCCAGGCAGGCTCGACCGCGGCAGCATTTCGTGGGGCACTTATGGCGAGGCAATCAGTTCATGAGACTGCGGCTCGCTCATTACCGAAACCGCTTTTCCATGTTCCGGATCTATTATGCGTTGCGCGCGGGATTGATAAAGGAGCACGGCATCGAACTGGAGGTCATTGAGGTCCCGGACCCGCCCAGCCGTGAACTGGAAGAGTGTCTGATCCGCTGCGAGGTCGATCTCGCGAACTTATACCTGCCGAATTTCCTGGAGCGTCGCCTGGGCGGAGCGCCGATCATCGGTCTTTGCACCGAATGGAAGTCGACCGGTAAGGGCAACGGCCTCTTTGTGCGGCGCGGCGAGGCGCAGCATCCCCGCGAGATCGCCAGCCGCAAGATTGCAACGCACCAAGGCCGCCACGCCATCCACCAATATCTTCTCAAGAACGCTTACGGCGTGGACGTTTCAGGATTGCAATGGAGCGCCAGCCCGCAGGAGACCTTGCTCGGGGTGTTACGGCGCGGCAATGCCGACGCTGTCGTGCTGCTCGATCAGTTCTTCTTCCATGGCGAGCAGGCGAGCGACGCCGCGTGTCTGTACACCGACGGCGATGCTTGGAAGGTCCTCACCGGGTTCGACGAGATGATCAAGCACATGATCGCGGCCAATGAGGCGCCGATCCGAAAAAATCCCGACCTGCAGGCGCCGCTGCTCGATGCGTTTCGCAGTTCCTTCGCTTACAGCGAGCGCAATATCGAAGAGGTCGCCGACGTGTTCATCAAATCCTATGGCGGCGACCGGGAGACCTTGCTCGTATCCGCGCGCTATCCGCGCATGGAGTTCACGTTCACGGAACACGAGCAGCGGCTGGCGCAGCGCCAGATGGATATGTTCGTGGAAGTCGGGCGGCTGCCGCGCAGCGCGCCCATCGAAAGCTTCTTCGCGATGTGAGGACGTTCGCGGCGGGCGGCTCAGCCGCCCTTGCCTGCATTCATCAAATTACGAACGTAGTCGAGGACGTCGGGCGACGCGGCCGAAAGCTTGTCGATAGCGCGGTAGATGTCGGCTGCGTTCACGGGATCGACCGCAATCTTCAGCGAGGCGGCGTCCGCCAGGTAGTCCGGGTCCTGTGCCGTTTCCGCAAACGCACTCTGCAGCGCGGCGGCGCGGTCTTGGGGAAGGCCAGGCGGCGCCACGAACGGCCAGGCCATAGTCAGCAGCGGCGTTTCGGTAAACTCGATCAAGTCGCGCGCCGCTTTGTCGGGCGCCAGTTCGCGCGCGGTCGGAACGTCGGGAAACTCCGGATCGCGCTTGGTCCGGGCGTACACGAGAAGCACGCGATAATCGCTGTCGGGTTTGAGCCATTGCGGATGCGTTGCACGCACCGACGAAAGCTCGACCATACGTCCGTTCAACTCGGCGTTCTCCATGGCAAGGAAGATTGCGGCCGAGTCTCGATAACCGAGGATCAGCTTCATGCGCAGGCCGAGCGCATCGCGCAGAATTTTCGGGACGTCAGCGCTGCTGGCGCCCTCCGCGGTTCCGCCGAGCAGAAGAACCGGCCCGTCCGGACGGCACGCGTCGGCGATGGATTTGACCGGCGCATCCTTGCGCACGATGAGCACATAGGCATCGTCGGAAAAATCCGACGCCGAGCCGATCCAGGTGAACTTGTGCGGATCGAAGCGCACATTCGGATTGTGGCCGAGCAGGCCGAGCAGCGGCATGTTGCGGGCGATGAGGCCAAATTGCGTACCGTCGCGCGGCGCGACGTTGTAAAGATAATTCGCCGCAACCAGCGATCCAGCACCCGGCATGTTTTGCACGACGATGGTCGGGCTGCCGGGCATGTGACTGCCCAAATGCCGGGCCAGCAGACGGGCGATCAGGTCAAAGCCGCCGCCCGGCCCATAGCCGACAAACACGGTGAGCACTTTGCCGCGGTAGAAATCTCCGACCGAATCCGAACCCGCATAGGCCGCTGCTTGCACGAGCAGCGCCAACCACAAGCCGGCAAAGAGGGTTCGCACCGTTCGTGTCCGCGAGCAGAAGGCAGCGCGATCGAGACGATCGCATGCGAAATTGGCTCACAGAAGACACATCGAGACAAGGCCAATAAGATTGCAGAAGCGCCGTCGATTTTGCATGCTTTTGGTGCAACCCGCGATCCCGCAAAAGAGCCGCGAGCCGTCCGTTATGTCGGAATCGAACCTCATTCATCTTGCTGCCGACCTCTCGCACTACCACACCGACTATCTGTGGAAGCTGCCGGGATCGTGGGAAGGATACCCCTACTACTCGAGCCCTGAATTCTACGAGGACATCGCCCGCACCGCCGCGCGCGGCGTCATGGACCTCTTGTTCTTCGGCGATTCCGGCGGCACGCCGGAGGATTACGGCGGCAACCATCACACCGCCGTGCGCTACGGCACCAAGTGGCCGCGCCACGACATGATGCCAATGATCCCTTGCATGTCGCGTGTGGCGAGCGGCGTCGGCTTCGGCATCACCATGTCGACGACTTACCATCACCCATTCCACATCGCGCGCGTGTTCAACGGGCTCGACCATGTCACCAAGGGCCGCATCGCCTGGAACGCCGTGACCTCACGCTCGAAGAACGAGGCGGCGAACTACGGCTACAAGAAAATGATCGAGCACGACGTGCGCTACGAGCGGGCCCAGGAGCATCTGCAGGTCTGCTGCGCGCTCTGGGACAGTATCGAGCCGGACGCCATCGTACTCGATCGTGAAAAAGGCATCTTCGGCGATCCTGCCAAAGTGCATCTGCTGAATTTCGAAGGCGAGTATTACAGCGTGCGCGGGCCGCTGCCCGCCCTGCCCTCGCCCCAGCGCCGGCCGGTCATCATCCAGGCCGGCCAGTCAGGACCGGGCATGGATCTCGCAGCCCACTACGCCGACCTGCAATTTTCCACCCGGCGCACCATGGCGAGCATGAAGGCGCATCGGACCGAACTCGATGCACGGCTAGCCAAGTTCGGCCGGCAGCCGCGCGACGCCGGCATCCTATGGTCGGTGCGCATTCAAGTCGCGGATTCCGAGGAACAGGCGCGGGCGATGGAGGAGCACTATCTCGATTCGATTCCGCCGGAAGCCGGGCTGATTGAACTTTCATCCATGTATGGGCTCGATTTTTCGCAGTTTCGGCGCGACATGCGGCTTTCCGATGTCGCCGCCGAAGTGAAGGCGCAAAACGTGCACTGGGGCAGCTTCGAGGAAATTCTCAAGACCACCGATCCGAACCTCACGGTCGAACAGTTCGGCCGCCGCTTCATGACCGAGCGTATCCTGGTCGCCGGCGGCACACCCAAGATGATCGTAGACAAGCTCGAGCAGTGGCATTTCGAGACCGGCGCCAATGGCGGCTTCATGCTGGCGCGCGGCTTTTCCGCGCCGGGCAACTTGCAAGAATTTGTCGATCACGTGGTGCCGGAGCTGCAGCGGCGCGGCCTCGCCAAGAAAAAATATGCCGGCGCCACGCTGCGGGAAAATCTCTTGCACTAGGGCGTGAAACTCATCGGCGCGGAGCCAGATGCGGATTGACAGCTTGGGCGAGATAGCAAGGAACTCCGGTTTGAACCGGTGGAATTCAGTCCAGAAGGGCGAGCGCGGGCCGCGCGACGCCTTCGAGTAAGGCGCGCTCAGGCTTCGAGCGGGCGAGAACCCGAATGCCGAGCAGGACGCCGAGCAGCAAGCGCGCGATATCTTTTGCGCCGCGGTCCCGAGGGACGGCTCCTTCGGCTTGGGCCGCCTTGATCGAGCGGTAGAAAAACGCCTCGATCTCGGCCAGCCGCTCGGCAATGAGGGCGCCCAGCTCCCTGTCGTGCGGCGCCACCTCAAGCGCCGAGTTGATCAAAAAGCAACCGCGCCGTTCGCGGTCGTTTACCGAACGCTCGATGATCTCTGCGATGAAACGGCGAACGGCCTGTTTCGGCGGCAGCGTGTCTTCCAGCCGCTTGATCCGCGCCCGCGTCGAGTGATCGAGATAGCGCTCAAGCGCCTGCACGAACAGCGCATGCTTGTCGCCGTAAGCGTTGTAGAGACTGGGCGCCGAGATACCCATTCTGTCGGCAAGATCGCGCACCGACGTCGCCTCGTAGCCGCGCTGCCAGAAACACTCGATCGCCGCCTCAAGCGCGGTCGCCTCGTCAAATTCCCTCGGTCTCGCCATTTCGCCTTCCCGTTGCACTGTCTCCGCGCGCGATCGTCAGGTCGACTCTCGATTGACATTATGTACCGTCCGATACAAAATGTCCAAGCTCACGGCGGCGATATCCGAGGCTTGTTGGATTACCGCGTCGCAGGTCAAGCTGGGACAGGTGTAGATCGAGCGCGGCTTGCGGCGTAAAGAGGGAGGATGACGTGCTGGAACTTTATCACAGCATCAATTCGGTCTGCGCCCAGAAGGTGCGCATCGCGTTGCAGGAGAAGGGGCTGGAGGCCAAGGACCACATCATGACGCTGCGCGGGGATCAATACGAGCCCGCGTATCTGAGGCTCAATCCGAACGCCGTGGTGCCGACGCTGATCCACGACGGCGCGCCGATCACCGAATCCTCGCTGATCCTTTATTACATCGACGATGCCTTCCCCGAGCCGCTCATGCCGAAAGAGCCGCGCCAGCGCCACCGCGTGCGCATGTACAACAAGCTGATCGACGAATACGTGCACAACTCCTGCATGATCCTGACGTTCGCGACTGCATTCCGCCCCGCCTTCCTGAAGATGCCGCCGCAGGCGTGGCAGGCCGAAATCAGCAAGACGCCGCTCAAGCGCCGCGCAGAGTACAAGCACAGCGTCATCGCGCACGGGCTCGACTCCGAGTTCGTGGCCGAGGCGCTGGCGCATCACCACAAGCTGTTGTCGTGGATGGCGGACTCGCTGAAAAGCGGCCCGTACCTCGCCGGCGAGGGCTTTTCCAATGCAGACTGCGCTGTGATTCCCTATATCCTGCGGCTCGAACTCCTCAAGCTCGGTGGCATGTGGGACCGCTACCCAGCCATCGCCGAATGGTGGGCACGGGTACGTGTGCGGCCGTCGGTCAAGGCCGCGATCTTCGATCGCATGTCCGAGGCCGACTGGGCCCCGTTCAAAAGCCTCGCGCCGGATCCCTGGCCGAAGGTGCAGGAGTTGCTGAAAGCGGCCTGATGGGCAGTTCTCTTCACTCAGCCACGTACCAAACAGGATCTTAGAAATGTCCTTGAAAGAGCAACTCGCCGAATACCGAGCCGGCTGGTACCGGCGCGTACCAGCTGAGCGCCAAGCGATCATGCAGCGTCATATCGAGCAGCTGCGCAGCGGCGCTATAGCGCGCACCATGTTGAAAGTCGGTGACCGGGCGCCGGCAATTGTGCTGGAGAACGCCAAGGGAGCGACCATCGACGTCGGCACGCTGCTCAAGAAGGGTCCCGTGATCGTTACCTTCTATCGCGGTGGCTGGTGCCCTTACTGCAACCTCGAACTGAAGGCGTATCAAGAGATTCTTCCGGAGATCGTGGCCGCGGGGGCTTCGTTGGTTGCGATCAGCCCCGAGAAGCCGGACGACACGGTATCGACCGCAGAGAAGAATGCGCTCACCTTCGAGGTCCTCGGCGATGTCGGCCAGAAGGTGGGACGCGCATTCGGCCTGGTCTATGAATTCACCGAAGAGCTCAAGCGCGCCTATCAGGGATTCAATTTGGATATTCCGGCCCGCAACGGCATGCCGGGCGAATGGGCGCTGCCGGTATCAGCGACCTACGTCATCGACCGCGACGGCTCGATCATCTATGCGTACACGGATGTCGACTATCGCGACCGCGCCGATCCTCGCGATGTCCTAAAGGTCCTAACGAGAAAGGCCGTCGCGGCATAAGCGCGGTTGGGTTGCGGCCAAACGGTTCCAACGAAACGTCGTCCGCCTGCGGAGGAAACAATGCCCAGACTGCGCTACATCGAGGAAAGCGAGAAGACACCCTATATCCGCGAGCTGATCGAATCGGCTCAACGCACCGGCGCACCCGATCCGCGCGTGGTGAGCCTGATGAGCCGCAGCAAGCTCGGCGTCGCTTGGGTCGAGTATTGGAACAAGCTGCTCTATCAGGGAGTACTGCCGCACAAGCTCAAGGAAATGTGCCGCATCAAGATTTCAGTCGCGCATCAATGCGGGTACTGCTCGACGGTGCGCTCGAATGTTGCAAAGAAAGAGGGGCTGACTGAAGACATGATCGACGAGCTGTTCGATTATGCAGGCAGCAAGCGCTTCACCGCGCGTGAGAAGGCAGCGCTGCGTTATGCGGAACTGTTCAAACAGGGTGAGCACGCAATCGACAAAGACGAGGTCTACGCCGATCTGGCCAAGCATTTCAGCGATGAAGAGATCATCGAGCTTGGCCTGTTCTGTGCCGAGGTCGACGGAGTCGGCAAGTTCGTCAAATCGCTCAACGTGCTGAGCTGGGAGGAGGCGCGCGAGCTCAATCCCAAGCTCAAGGCTGAAGCAGCGCAGGTCGCAGCGGAATGAACTAAAGCAAGGTCGGCTCTGAGGGGGCTCTAAACGCTTGGCAATCCAGGGCCGCGCGTCGGCTTCTGTGCACCTAGGCGACGTAAGCGCATAGGTTCGCAAATGTCAGGTTTTGACCTCTCAATTTTGGGCCAGGTCGACGGAAGCGGAATCAAGGCGTGCGCGCGACGTCACTGGAGTCCACCCCCATGCTTTACCTCTACCACGGCACAACATCGGTCTGCGCCATCAAAGTGCGGCTGACGCTCGCAGAAAAAGCGTTGCCATGGGAAGGAGAGGTGCTGTGGCTGCAACGCGGCGATCAATACCGGCCGGACTATCTCAAGCTCAATCCCAATGCGGTCGTGCCGACCCTAGTGCATGACGGCAAGGTGATCATCGAGTCGACGCTGATCATGGAGTACCTCGACGAGACCTTCCCGGACATTCCCTTGATGCCGCGCGATCCCTACGCGCGGTCGCAGGTGCGCCTGTGGCTCAAGCGCGTCGACGCGTTGCATGTTCACTGCGGCACCATCACCGCCGCGGTGGCGTTCCGCCGTTATTTCATGCGTCAGACTCCGGACGGCCGCGACGCCTATGTCGCCCGCATGCTCGACCCGGGCAAGCGCGATCGATTGCAGCAGATCATGGATCACGGGCTCGCGGCACCCGACGCAATGGATGCGGCCCGCCGCTACGACACGTTCATCGGCACCATGGAGAGTGCGCTGGGGCAATCCGATTATCTCGTGGGCAATTCCTTCACGCTGGCCGATGCGGCTGCAATTCCCTACATCAACCGCGCCGACATGCTCGGCCTTGCCGGCCTGTGGGAGAACCGCCGGCCGCACGTGGCGGACTGGTATGCGCGCATGCGGCAGCGGCCGAGCTTCAATTCCGCCATCGCCGCCTATTGGGACGACGACGCGCGGCAGCGCTTCGACGTACCGCGCGATGAGGTCTGGGCGGAGTGCACGAAAATCCTGCCGTTCAACTAATGTGGGCGGCATAGGCATGCCGCAGGGTCTCGCCGCCAAAGCAGGACCAGTGATCCGCAGCGATTGAATGCAGCCGCTATTTGCTGCGTTGCATGAGCCCGTTTGTGGCCCACTGCGGCAGATGCCAATGCTCTGACTCTACATCAGCTTTGTGCGGAGCGGACGCTCGTAAGCCACCCGCGCGGGCCCGTTTACGAGTTCGCGCCCTAGATCTGCGCGCTGCGTGCGGCGTTGCCGAATAATTTTTGCTTCATTTCAGTTCCAGGCCGGCCGCCTCCACTGCCTTTCGATAGACCGGCAGATCATGCTCAATCGCGGCGGCGAGTTCCTCGGGCGTACTGCCAACCGCCTGCAGACTGAGATTGGCCATCTTTTGTACGATCTCCGGGTCGCGGCAAATCTCCTGCATGGCTTTCGACAACTTGTCGACAATCGGCCGCGGCGTACCTGCCGGCGCGAAGTAACCGTTCCAGCCGGTCATCACGAAGCCCGGGACGGTTTCAGACACGGTCGGAACATCGGGAAATTGCGGCAGGCGCTTGGCCGTCGTCACGGCCAGCAGCCGCACTTCGCCGGCGCGCGCCGATCCGACAATGTCGGACACGTTGCCAAAGAACACCTGAATCTCTCCGCTGATCACGGCGAGAATGGACGGCGGCGTCGCCGTGTACGGCACATCTACCAGTTTCAGTCCTGTGCGCGCCGCAAACGCGGCCGGGGTGAGGTCGCTGCTCGAGCCGTGACCAACGGAGCCGTAATTGATCTTCCCCGGGTTGGCCCGGGCATAGTCGATGAATTCCTGCACCGAATGGATCGGCAGGTCGCGATTGACCGCAAGCGCCATGCCGTTGATCGCCGTCATGCTGACCGGAGTGAGCTCCTTGAGCGGATCGTAGGACAGCTTCTGCATCAACGGCACAACGGAGAACTCCGCGCCGCCGGCGTGGTACAGGGTGTAGCCGTCCGGCGCGGAGCGCACCGCGTACTCGGTGCCGATTATGCCGTTGGCGCCCGGATGAGTCTCAACGATGAACCGCTGGCCCAAAATTTCGCTCAGCCGATCGGCGGTCATTCGCGCCGCACATCAGAAATGCCGCCCGGACCATAGGGCACAACGATCTTCACCGGGCGCGTTGGCCAATCCTGCGCATGGGCAATGCCCGCGCAAAGGACGAAAATCGCAACCAACAAGAGGCTCGAAATCAGCGCCCCGGTGCGCGAGATCGAACGAGCAGGCCAGGATGTCATGTCCCGCTTAAAGCAATTTATGGGCCAGGGGTGGTTTGCGCCGGCGTTAGCCCGCTCAGCGGCGCCGGCGTTGCGTGCGTTTCGATTTTTTCTTCGCCGGCCCAGATTTGGCCGTCTTTTTTGTGGCTCGCCTTGCTACCTTTTTCTTTGCCTTGGGTTTGGCCTTGGGCTTTACCTTGGTCTTGGGCTTGCTTTTGGACTTCGCGGCGACAGGGCGCTTGCCTTTTCCGCCGCTCACAGCTTTGGCCCGGGGCGCAGGCTCTTTCGATGTTTGGCCGGCCGCACGCCGGACATTGTCCGGGGGCTTACGTGCGCGGCGTTTGGACGATTGGGCGCGCACGTCCCGATTTAAATTGCCAAAATAGGCCTTCATTGGCTCGAAATAATTCGATTGCCACCCGCCCTCCTCATAATTCCGCTGTTCGTCGGGAACGTTGCTGTGCACCAGCGTCAGCAGGGTGCCGTCATCCGTTTCCTCAAGGATGACGGTGATTGTCGAATCTTCATGCTCGTCAGTGAATTTCTCGGTGCGCCACGACTGGACGATGCGCTCGCCGGGCACCAATTCGAGATTGCGGCCCCTGATGTAGTCGCCCCAAGCTGAAACTTCGGCGCCGATTTCGTCCGACATGCTTGCCTCGCCACCGGTCATCTCGGAATGGGCGAGGCTGTCCAGCCAGGCCTCGTAAATTTCCTCGGGGGTGGCAGGAATTACGCTGGTCAGCGTGTAGGTGTACGGCATTTGCAGCTCCCGTATGGGCTCAACGCCCCGCGCAATATGCAGCGAGCCGACTTTGGCACGCCACGACTGTCGCCCGAATATCACACAGCGCCACAGAAGGGATGACAGCCGGCGGCCATCCGGCCGGGCGCCGTTGATATTCGCCCGTGCGTCGGGCATGGTTACCAATAAGATAACGGCTGGGGGAAGCCGGCATCGATATCGAATTGCGTACGATGCGACTACGATCCGCCGTGGGCCGGCGGGCGCGGTGACGACGCTTGGGATTGCCTTGTTCTTGGTTGTGTAGCGTTCAGTAATAGTGAGTTCGGCTGTGTATGCGTTGGCCGATGCAGGCATGCTTGGCGTTTTGTTGCTGCGGCGCGTAGGTTTTTCACGCGCGATGGCATGCGTCAGCCTATCGGCGCCGATCCTCGCATTTGTGCTCGCTGCATGTGCGGTGGGTCCGGACTACAAGCTCGCTGCGGCTCCCGTACCGACAAAATTCAAAGAGCTTAAGGGCTGGAAGCTCGCCAAGCCGAGCGACGCCTTGGATCGCGGCAATTGGTGGTCGTCCTACAGAGATTCCAAATTGGATTCGCTGCTGCGGCAAGTCGAAGTTTCCAACCAGACGGTCGCCATGCAGGCGGCCGCATACGAACAGGCGCGCGCCGTCATCCGGGAGGCACAATCCGCCCTGTTCCCGACCTTGACTGCAAATTACAACGTCACGCGCACGCGTACTGGGCCGAGCGCAGGCAGCGGCGGCCTCGGATCGTCCGGACTGAGCAGCATTTCGGGGCTTGGCGGCAGTGCGGCGAGCGGCGGTCACGGCATTTACACCACAACATTTGTCCCGGAACTGTCCGCTTCATGGGATCTCGACGTTTGGGGCAAAGTTCGGCGCCAGATCGAAGCCAACACGTCGGCCGCGCAGGCGAGCAAGGCGGATCTCGATAACGTCAAGCTATCCGAGCAGGCGATGCTCGCGACCGCTTATTTTAACCTGCGGGCGACGGACTCGTTGCGCGCGCTCCTGAGCCGCACGATCGTCGAATATAAGAAAACGCTTGATGTCGTGACAAACCAAAACAACGCCGGCTATTCCGTCACGAAGGGCGACGTGGCCGCCGCCACGGCTCAACTTTTGAACGCGCAGTCGCAGCTCATCAATGCCGGCGTGGCGCGCGCCCAGTACGAGCACGCCATCGCCATGCTGGTCGGCCGGCCGCCGGCAGAACTCTCGATCGGTCCCATCGAATTGTCCCGCGGCATTCCGAGGATTCCCGTGACGGTCCCCTCGACGCTGCTCGAGCGGCGGCCCGACATCGCCCAGGCTGAACGCACCATGCAGCAGGAAAACGCACTGATCGGCGTGGCCGAGGCCGCCTTCTATCCGGACATCAGCCTCTCCGGGGTGCTGGAGTGGGTGGGTAAGAACCCGCTGCCGTTCAGTGTCGCCAACGAAGTGTGGTCCTTGGGCGCGGCAGCCTCGCAGCCGATCTTCAACGGCGGCCTGCTCTCGGCCGACCTCGACGCGGCGCGCGCCGGCTATTGGCAGAGCGTCGCCAGCTATCGCCAGACCGTGCTCACCGCGTTCCAGCAGGTCGAGGATGAGCTCGCCGCCATACGCATTCTTTCGCAGCAACTCGCAGTAGCAGATAAAGCAGCCGCTGAAGAGCGCATCGCCGTGCAGGTCTATGAAAATCAATTGGCGGCGGGGACGATCGCGTACACGACGGTGGCCACCGCCCAGATCGTACTGCTGGGCGACGAGGAGGCGGCTTTGACCGTCCGGCAAGACTTGTTCCTCGCCAGCGTCGCCCTGATCGAGGCGCTGGGCGGCACGTGGGACACGACGCTCCTGCCCACGCAGAAGGAACTTGAGCAGTCGTTCTCGCTATTGCCGAAATTGCCGACACAATAAGAACCTGGTAGCGCACGTAACTCACAGGCCGGCCCAGCCGAGCCCCACAAACCCTTGATTTGGCGGTTTATTTCTAGGACACTGGCTTGGGGGGTGGCCAAAAATAAGAAGTCGTTACACGATCGGCAGCGGCCTGCCCCTGTTCACCGCCTGCGGGATCATGGGCAAATATTCATTAGGCGAAGCGCGCTGGGTCCCATTAATCTCGGCACCAGCCAGGACGAATGAACGCCCAACATGGACGAGCGAACGCGTAAGTCAGACGAAGAGTTAGCTCCCAATCTTCGCCGTACCGCGCCGCAACCGGACGTGAAGGGACGGACTTTTTCCAAGACTCGCATTGTTGTTGGGTTGATCATTGTGGTCTTGCTGGGTCTTGGCGCCTATCAGATAGGGCGCTGGGCATTGGCGCCACACCCGGCAACAGGACGCCGCGCGCAGTTGCAGGCCGGGCTGCAATCGGTCGGCGCCGCGACTGCGACGCTCAATAGTGTCCCGGTCGTCGTCAATGCTTTGGGCACCGTCACCCCGATCGCCACCATCACCGTTCAATCGCAGATCAGCGGTTATCTGACCAAAGTGAACTTCACCGAAGGTCAGCTCCTGCAGAAGGGCGATCCCGTCGCGCAGATCGATCAGCGGCCGTATGAAATTTTAAAAGCTCAGTACGAAGGCCAGCTCGCGCACGATCAAGGCTTGCTCAGCCAGGCGCAAATGGACCTCAAACGTTATCAAACTTTGGCGGAGCAGAATTCGATCGCCAAACAACAGGCCGACGATCAGGTCTTCATCGTGCAGCAGTACGAAGGCTCGGTGAAGCAGGACCAAGGGCTCGTCGACGCGCAGACCCTGAACATCGCTTATTGCAACATCGTCTCGCCGGTCACCGGCCGTATTGGCTTGCGCCTGATCGATCCGGGAAATTACGTGGTAAGCGACAGCGCGACCGGTCTCGCTGTCATCACGCAGCTACAGCCGATTACGGTGATCTTCTCCATTCCCGAGGACGATCTGCCCGACGTCATTCCGCAAATGAATTCCGGCACCAAGCTTCAGGTCACGGCATTCGACCGCGCGAACGTCAAGCAGCTCGGCGTGGGCAATGTCATCGCCGTGGACAGTCAAATCGATACGACCACGGGCACCGTAAAGGTGCGCGCACAGTTTGAGAACACCGATTACGCGTTCTTCCCCAACCAGTTCGTGAATGCGCGCCTGCTCGTGAAGACCTTGCAGAACGCCGTGTCGGTGCCGTCAGCCGCAATCCAGCTTGGCTCGCCCGGCACAACGCCCGGCAGCCCCCCTGCCCCGTATGTCTACGTCATCGACGATCAGAGCAAGGTTCAGGTGCGGCAGATCACGACCGGCCAGACTTTTATCGCCAACAACAACAGCATGACTGCCATCAGCTCGGGACTTTCACAAGGCGAGCGCGTGGTGACCGACGGCGCCGACCGCCTGCGCGCCGGATTGACCGTGAACGTGACGACCATTGATGGCAAACCGGTACAGCCGGCGGCTACGCCGCCGAGCGGACCCGGGGGAAAGCGCAATCGCGGTCAATCGCAAGGCCAGAGATCGGGCAACGGCAGTCAATAGCGGACTGCAAAGAGCCGCAGGTACGTTTGCGCGTGCGCGCAATCATGACACGTTGAGATGAACGTCTCGGAACCCTTTATCCTTCGCCCGGTCGCCACCACGCTGCTGATGGTTGCGATCATGCTCTCCGGCCTTATCGCGTTCACTTTCCTGCCGCTGGCCACGTTGCCGGAGGTTGACTACCCGACGATCCAGGTGACGACCCTCTATCCGGGCGCCAGTCCGGAAGTAATGACATCTTCGATTACGTCACCGCTGGAGCGGCAATTCGGGCAAATGCCCGGACTGAACCAGATGACGTCGGCCAACTCCGGCGGCGCGTCGGTGATCACGCTGCAGTTCAGCCTCGATCTGAGCCTCGACGTAGCCGAACAACAGGTTCAGGCCGCGATCAATGCCGCCGGCAACCTGCTGCCGAGCGACCTGCCTGCTCCGCCGATCTACGCCAAGGTCAACCCGGCCGACGCGCCTATTCTGACCCTCTCGGTCACCTCCAATACTTTGGCGCTGACCGATCTGGAGGACATGAGCGAAACCCGCCTGGCGCAGAAAATCTCGCAATTGAACGGCGTCGGTCTGGTCTCCATCAGTGGCGGCCAAAGGCCGGCAGTGCGCATACAGCTGAACGCCCAATCGCTGGCCGCCTATGGACTTAACATCGACGATATCCGCACCACGATCGGCAACGTCAACGTCAACACGCCGAAAGGCAATTTCGACGGACCGGCGCAAGCTTCCACGATCAACGCCAACGACCAGCTCACCGCCGCCACCCAATACGCCGACGTGATCATCGCCTACCGCAACGGCGGACCGGTGAGGCTTTCCGACGTAGCGAGCATCGTCAGCGGGCCCGAAAACACCAAGCTCGGCGCTTGGGCGAATACCACGCCAGCGATCATCCTGTCCGTCCAGCGTCAGCCCGGCGCCAATATCATCCAGGTCGTCGACCGCATCCAAAGCCTGCTGCCGCAGATTCTGTCTGGGCTCCCGGCAGCCGTTAACATCAACGTCTTGAGCGATCGCACGGTCACCATCCGCGCCTCGGTCTCCGACGTGGAATTCGAGCTTTGCCTCGCCGTCGTCCTGGTGGTGATCGTGATCTTTTTGTTCCTGCGCACGCTTCCCGGAACGATCATTCCCAGCCTTTCGGCGCCGCTGTCGCTGATCGGCACCTTCGGAGCGATGTATCTTCTGGGCTTCAGCCTCGACAATCTCTCGCTCATGGCGCTGACCATCGCCACCGGATTCGTGGTCGACGACGCCATCGTGATGATCGAGAACATTGCGCGGTTCACCGAAAGCGGAATGGCGCCGCTCGATGCGGCGCTGCGAGGGTCCCGGCAGATCGGCTTCACCATCATCTCGCTGACGATTTCACTCATCGCCGTGCTGATTCCGCTGCTGTTCATGGGCGACGTGGTCGGCCGCCTGTTCCATGAATTTGCCATCACGCTGGCCATCACCATCGTCATCTCCGCGGTCGTGTCCCTGACCTTGGTGCCCATGATGTGCGCCAGGCTGATCCGCCATCGCCTCGAATCCGAGCGCACCAGTTTCGATCTGCAAGCTGAACGCGTCTTCAATAGAATCATCAGGAGCTACGACAGCGCTCTCACGTGGGTGTTGGACCATCAGCCGCTGACGCTGCTGGTTGCCGTGCTGACGCTCGCGCTCACCGGTCTGCTCTACTACGAGATCCCCAAGGGATTCTTCCCCGTGCAAGACACCGGGATGATCCAGGCGATCACCGAAGCTTCCCAGAGCGTCTCCTATCAACAGATGGCGACCCTGCAGAATCAGCTCGCGGAAGCGGTGCTGAAGGATCCGGATGTGGAGAACCTGAGTTCGTACGTCGGAATCGACGGTACCAACCAGACGCTGAACACCGGCCGGTTCCTGATCTCGCTCAAGCCCTACGAGCAACGCGAGCTGAGCGCCAGCGCGATCATTCAGCGGATACAGAGCGAAGTGGCTGGCGTCAGCGGCATTACGCTGTACATGCAGCCGGTGCAGGACCTGACCATTGATTCGACGATCAATCGCGCGCCGTACAACTTTGTGCTCGAAGACGCCAATTCCACGGAATTCGCCGCCTGGGTGCCCAAGCTCATGGCTCGCCTCAACCAGCTGCCGCAGATCACTGACGCCTCCAGCGATCTGCAGCAGCAAGGTTCGGCGGTCAATCTTGTCATCGACCGCGCCACCGCCAGCCGGTTCGGCATCACGCCGGCGACACTCGACAACGTTCTTTACGATGCCTTCGGGCAGCGCATCGTCTCGACCATCTATACCCAGTCGAACCAGTATCGCGTCATCCTCGAGCTTGATCCGGCGCTGCAGAAATCGCTCGAAGGACTATCCGCGCTGTATCTGCCGTCGTCGACCTCTTCGTCAAACGGCCAAGTGCCGCTTTCGGCATTCGTACACGTGGAAAAGCAAGCGAGCCCCTTGCTGATCACCCATTACGGCCAGTTCCCGGCGACGACGGTTTCATTCAACACTTCGACCGGTTACTCGATCGATGTCGCCATCCAGGCAATCCTGCAGGCGGAGAAAGACATCAACCTTCCGGCAAGCTTCACTACGGCCTTTCAGGGCACCGCGGCCGCCTTTCAGTCCTCACTGAGCAACGAAGTCTTCCTGTTCCTTGCCGCGATCGTAACGATGTACATCGTGCTCGGCGTTCTGTACGAGAGCTTCATTCACCCGATCACCATTCTATCGACCTTGCCGTCCGCCGGTGTCGGCGCGCTGCTGTCGTTGATGGCGCTGGGCTACAACCTCGACATCATCTCCATCATCGGCATCATCCTCCTGATCGGCATCGTCAAGAAGAACGGCATCATGATGGTCGACTTCGCGCTGGAGGCCGAGCGGGTCGAGGGGTTGTCGCCGCGCGAATCTATTCACCAGGCAAGCCTGCTGCGCTTCCGGCCGATCTTGATGACCACCATGGCGGCGATCCTGGGTGCGTTGCCGCTGATGCTGGGAACCGGCACCGGCTCGGAGCTGCGCCACCCGCTGGGCGTCGCCCTCGTCGGCGGGTTGATCGTTAGTCAAATGCTCACGCTGTTCACCACGCCGGTCATTTATTTGTACTTTGATCGCCTGGCGCTACGGCTGACAGGACGCGGCCTGTCGAGCCCGCTCGCCGGCGGCGAGCCAGCCGAATGAATATATCGGCGCCATTCATCGGCCGGCCGGTGGCGACCACGCTCCTGACGCTCGGTGTTGCTTTCGCTGGCATCCTTGGGTTCTCGAGACTGCCGGTCGCGCCGTTGCCGCAGGTCGATTACCCGACGATCTCGGTGAGCGCGCAGCTTCCCGGCGCCAGCCCAAATACGGTCGCAACCAGCGTCGCCGAGCCGCTGGAGCGCCATCTTGGACAGATCGCCGACGTCACCGAGATGACCTCGCAGAGCGGCATCGGACAGACGCGCATAACGCTTCAATTCGACCTCAGCCGCGACATCAATGGAGCGGCGCGCGATGTGCAGGCCGCCATCAACGCCGCCCGCGCCGACCTGCCGGCCGCGCTGAGGAGCAATCCGACCTACCGTAAAGTCAATCCGGCCGACGCGCCGATCCTCATTCTGGCGCTGACCTCCGGTACGTTGACCCAGGGCCAGATATACGATGCGGCGAGCAACGTTTTGGCGCAGCAGCTCTCGCAGCTCAGCGGCATCGGCCAAGTGATCATCGGCGGCTCCACGCTGCCGGCCGTGCGCATCGAGCTGAACCCGCAGGCGCTGTTCAAATACGGCGTCGGCCTCGAAGATGTGCGCGCGGCGCTCGCGTCCGCCAACGCCAACAGCCCGAAGGGAACCATCGACGACGGCGGTCAACGCTATCAGATCTACACCAACGACCAGGCGACGAAGGCATCGGATTATGCGCCGCTGATCGTTGCCTACCGCAACGGCGCCGCAGTCCAGCTCACGGACGTCGCCGCCGTAAACAATTCGGTCGAGGACGTGCGCAACCTCGGTCTGTCAAACGGCCAGCCCTCAGTGCTCGTCATTCTGTTCCGCCAGCCGGGCGGCAACATCATCGACACCATCGACGGCGTGAAGGCCGAGCTGCCGACCCTCCAGGCCGCATTGCCGGCGGACATCAATGTGGCCATCGCGATCGACCGCAGCACGACAATCCGCTCCTCGCTGCACGACACCGAAACGACCCTGGTGATCGCCGTCATTCTGGTCACGATGGTCGTGTTTTTGTTCCTGGGCGAAATTCGCGCCACCTTGATTCCGAGCGTAGCGGTTCCGGTTTCGATTCTCGGCACCTTCGGCGCGATGTACCTGCTGGGGTACAGCCTCGATATCCTTTCCTTGATGGCGCTGACCATCGCGACCGGGTTCGTCGTCGATGACGCAATCGTCGTACTGGAGAACATTTCCCGTCATATCGAGGCGGGAATGTCGCGCATGCAAGCAGCCTTGCTCGGCGCGCGTGAAGTCGGATTCACAGTCCTGTCGATCAGCCTGTCGCTCGTCGCCGTATTCACGCCTATCCTGCTGCTCGGCGGCATCCTCGGCCGGCTGTTCCGAGAATTCACTGTGACGCTGTCGCTCGCCATTATGATCTCGCTGGGGATCTCGCTGACGACCACGCCGATGATGTGCGCGTTTTTCCTGCGCCCGCGAGCGACCGAGCAATCGCAGCGCCGCCGCACGCTCTTTGACCGGATGCTCCAGGGTTATGAGAGCACACTCCGCTGGGCGCTTGACCACAGTCGGCTGGTGCTTGCAATTTTCTTCGCTGCAATTGCTCTTAATGCGCTCCTGATCTACCTCGTTCCGAAGGGCTACTTTCCGCAGGAAGACACCGGTCGCCTGGTCGGGTCGTTGCAAGCCGATCAGAGCGTGTCATTTAAGCTGATGACGCAAAAGCTGCGGCAGATGATGGCCATCGTGCAGGCGGACCCGGCGGTGGACCACGTGGTCGGCTATACGGGCGTGGGCAGCGGCGGAGGCTTCGGGTCGATCAACACCGGTTCAGTGTTCGTTTCCCTGAAGGCGTTAGGGCAACGTCCTTCCATCGACCAAGTCATTGCACGCCTGCGGGTGAAGCTCGCCCAGGTGCCCGGCGGCCGCCTGATCTTCATCCCCGTGCAGGATATCCGAGCCGGCGGCCGCCAGAGCAACGCCCAATATCAATACACGCTGCAGAGCGATAACGCGGCCGACGTGGCCACCTGGTCGCAAAAGCTCCTGCAGGCGTTGGAAGGCAGCGGCGTGCTTGCCGACCTGAACTCCGATCAACAGCAGAAAGGACTGGAAACCGATCTGGTGATCGACCGCGACACGGCCTCCCGCCTCGGTATTACGCCCTCCCAGATCGATAACACCCTCTACGACGCGTTCGGACAGCGCCAAGTGTCGGTCATTTACAGCGCGATCAATCAATATCACGTGGTCATGGAAATCGACCCGCGCTACACGCAAAATCCCCTATCGCTAAAGGACATTTACGTATCGACATCGGGCGGCGGAGCGTCGGGGACACAAACGTCGAACATCTCGGCGAGCTCCATTACCAAGGAAGGCACCACCGCAACGTCCGCCAGCTCAACAGCGGCGGCGAACGCGAACAACAATTCGGCGGAAAACGCCGCCATCAACGCGCTGGCTACCGGAGGCAAGAGCAATACATCGTCCGGTGCCGCGGTCAGCACCGCCCAGGAGACGATGGTCCCGCTCTCGGCCGTCAGCCACTACCAGCCCGGCAACACGCCCTTGTCAGTCAATCACCAAGGATTGTTTGTCTCGTCTACCTTGTCGTTCAACCTGGCGCCCGGTGCAACGCTCGGCGAAGCGTCCGCAGCGATCGACGCCGCCGTGAATCAGATCCACATGCCCGCGTCAGTTCACGGCAATCTTGCCGGCACGGCACAGCTTTTTGCCCAGTCACTCAACAACGAGTTGACCTTGGTGGCGGCCGCGATTGCCGCCGTCTACATCCTTCTGGGCGTGCTCTACGAGAGCTACGTCCACCCAATTACAATTCTCTCAACCCTTCCCTCGGCCGGCGTCGGCGCCTTCCTCGCGCTCATGCTGTTCCATACCGAGTTCGACATCATCGGGACGATTGGTGTGATCCTGCTAATCGGCATCGTCAAAAAGAATGCGATCATGATGATCGACTTCGCCATCGAAGCGGAGCGATCGGAGCAATTAAGTTCCTACGATGCTATTTTTAAGGCCTGCATGCTGCGCTTCCGCCCGATCATGATGACCACATCGGCGGCGATCCTCGGTGCCGTACCGCTGGCCCTGAGCTTCGGCAACGGCGGCGAAATCCGCCGCCCGTTGGGTATCTCAATCATGGGCGGCTTGGTCATCAGCCAGCTCCTGACGCTTTACACGACGCCCGTCGTCTATCTTTATCTGGATCGGCTTGGAGCTTGGGCCTCGCGGCGATGGGCGCGCCTTATGCCCGGCCTCGACGCCTCGCCGGCCGAGTGAACGAATTTCGGGACAGCTCGCGGCTTCTTTCAACAACTCAGCGAATGTAGATCGGCCTGCGGCTATAGCAGCATGGCGTCGGCCAATGCGACCAGCGCGGACCAATCGCCGTGCGCAACCGCAGGGCCTTGCGGTGCAACTTGTCGACGATCGGGCCCTTGAAGGCGTCATCCGCGTTTGGGTCCGCCTCCAAATAGGCGATGCGATTTTCCATGTGCGCAATGGCGTGGTGGGCGCGCGACCAGCAATAATCGGGCTGGTCGTTGCAGTCGGCCGCGGCCGGAGAAGCCATGCAGGGAAGCCCAAGAGCGAAAGCAAAAATGCCGCAAAGAGCAAGAACCCGCCGCATTGTCATTGCCCCACTCCCCTCACGCCACCTGCCCGACGCCGGCTTGGCTTGAACGATGATAGCCGCAGTCGAGCGCGGAGAAAACCCATGTCCAATCCGCATCATGGTCGATCCGGGAGCCTTAAGCGGGCGAATTGCAATGGGATCGTGGCCGCGCCAAAATGCTTGCCAAAGTGTGCGCTCGCATAATTGATGGAATAAGTGGAGGAAGGCCCGTGCTCCCCCGAGACGAAAACGAGCTCTTGACCCGCGTCGGCCCCGGTACGGCCATGGGCGCGCTCATGCGCCGGTATTGGATTCCGGCCGCGTTCTCACAGCAGATCGCAAAGCCCGACAGCCCGCCCATACGCGTGCGGCTCCTGGGGGAGAACCTGGTGCTGTTCCGCGACACGCAAGGCCGCGTCGGGCTGCTCGAGGAAAAATGCCCGCATCGCACCGCATCGCTGTTTTTCGGCCGCAACCAGGAGAACGGGCTGCGCTGCGTCTACCACGGCATCAAGTTCGACGTTGAAGGGACCTGCGTCGACCTGCCCTGCGTGCCGCAGATGAGCGACGCCCATCGGGCGAACGCGCAAAAGCAGCTGGCGGCGAAAGCCTACCCGTGCCTGGAGCGGGGCGACGTGGTGTGGACCTATATGGGACCCGTTGAGCACAAGCCGGAATTTCCCGATCTCGAATGGACGCTCATCCCGTCATCGCAACGTTACGCCACGCGCCACGTTCAGGAATGCAATTGGCTGCAGGCGCTCGAGGGCGGCTTCGATGCGACGCATCTGACCTTTCTGCATGGCGGCGAGAACGATGCGAGCCGCCGCATTGTGGCCTCGCTCTATGAGGTCATCCCCACGGATTTCGGCTTCGTGGTGGGGACCGGCCGCGATCGCGGCGACGGCACCATCATGTGGAACATGAACGTCATGCTGTCGCCGTTCCACAAGATCATCTCGTCGATTCCGCACGCCGCCCACGTCTGGGTGCCGATCGACGATGAGAACACCATGCTCTACAGCGTCGATTTTCATCCGTCGCGGCCGCTGACCGAACAGGATCTCGCCCGCACCAAGGCCGGGCTCGGCATCCACACCGACAATATTCCGGACACGGATCATGCCATTCGCAATCGAGCCAACGATTACCTGATCGATCGCGCGCTGCAGGCGAGCGGCAAGTCATATACGGGCATGAAAGGATTTGGCACGCAGGATTGCGCGATCCAGGAATCCATGGGCCCGATCGCCGACCGAGCCTGCGAGCATCTCCTCGCGTCCGACGCCGCGATCGTCAAAATCAGGCGTCTGCTGCTGCAGATGCTCAAGGATTATGCCGCCGGCAAGCCGCTGCCGGGAATGAATCCGGCAAGCTATCGGGTGCGCTCGGGCCGCTTCGAGGCGAAGAAAGGCATCCCATTCGCCGACGCCATGGCTGAGTACGTCCGCCTCGATACGCCCATGGCCGCCGAATAGTTTCGGCCACGCCGCTGCCCGTCCGTGGGGTTGCGGGTCGTGGTGCCTGCCCGCCCTAGCTTTTAACGCGACACACAGAGAGCAAACCCATGAACGGCGCCGAGGTCATTGCCAAAATTCTCAAGATCGAGGGCACCGAATTTTTCTCCTGCTATCCGCGCAATCAGGTCATCGAGCCCTGCGCGGCGATCGATATTCGCCCGATCCTGTGCCGGCAGGAGCGCGTCGGCGTCGGCATCGCCGACGGTTATAGCCGCATCAAACGCGGCAAGCGGAACGGCGTGTTCGGCGCTCAGGCCGGTCCTGGCATCGAGAACGCCTTTCCGGGCATCGCGCAGGCTTATTCCGAGAATGTTCCGCTTCTCATTTTGTCCGGGGGCATGCCGCTGTCGCGGCAATATGTGCGCCCGGTGTTCCGCGCTGCCGATGTCTATCGCCCGGTCACGAAGTGGTCGGCGCTGGCGCACAGCGTGCAGGAATTGCCCGACTTGATGCGGCGCGCCTATCACGCGATGCGCTCCGGCAAGCCGGGGCCCGTGTTAATCGAATTGCCGGAGGCGGTGGCGGAAGCGGAATTCAAGGGAACGCTGGACTACACTGCGGTGCCGGTGCAGCGCACCGCGCCCGATCCGCACGCGGTCAAAAAAGCCGTCGAGATGGTGCTGGCGGCCAAGCATCCGATCCTTTGGGCCGGCCAGGGCGTGCACTACGCCGAAGCCGGCGACCAACTCGCCGCCCTCGCGGAGCTCATACCAGCGCCGGTGGTTGCCACCAATCCCGGCAAAAGCGCCATCCCCGACAGTCATCCGCTGGCGCTCGGCGGCGCGACGCGCTCGCGCTCGAAAATGTTCGCCGATTTCATGAAAAAGTCTGACTTGGTTTTGGCGATCGGCTCAAGCCTCACCGTGACCAATTTCGGTCCCTCGGTGCCTCCGGGAAAGACGATCATCCATTCCACCAACGATGCCGGCGACATCAACAAGGAGTATCGCGCCGATCAGGCCCTGGTCGGCGACGCCGGCTTGGTGATCGAGGCGCTCATCGCCGAGGTCGGGAGGCAGAAGGGCCCGGGCGGCGGCAACGCACTCGCCTCGCTCAAGGAAGAGGTCGCGGCCACTAAGAAGGCGTGGCTCGACGAGTGGTCGAAGTTTCTCAATTCCGACGAAATGCCGCTCAATCAGTACCGCGTGATCCGCGACATGATGCGGACGCTGGACCGCGACAACGTCATCATCACGCACGATTCCGGCAGCCCGCGCGAGCAGTTGATTCCGTTCTGGGAGACGACCGCCGCCGGTTCGTACATGGGCTGGGGCAAGTCGACCCAGCTCGGTTATGGGCTCGGCATCACCATGGGCGCCAAGCTCGCTGAGCCAAAGAAACTGTGCATCAACGTGATGGGCGACGCCGCCATCGGCATGACCGGCATGGATATCGAGACCGCCGCGCGCAATCGCATCGCCATCCTGACCGTCGTGTTCAACAATGGCGTGATGGGCGCCGAGCGCGACGTGCTCAAGATTTCCGATAAGAAATACGGCGCGATGACGGTCGGCGGCAACTACAAGAAGGTGGCCGAAGGCCTTAACGTCGCCGCGACTCGGGTGGAGAAACCCGCCGACATCGTCGGCGCCATCAAGGAGGCCGTGGGCGTGACGGAAAAGGGCGCGCCCTTCCTGCTCGAATTCGTGGTCAAGGAAGGTCACGATTTCTCGCGCTACGCCTGAGACCGGCTGCGCTTCAAGTCATGAACGCGCGTACGATGTCGAGGATTGTTGCTGGCACCGCGCGGCTTGCGCTCGTGCTGGCGGTCTTGCCATGCCTTTCCTGGCCCGCGGCAGCGCAGACCCCGGCCGAGTTCTACAAAGGCAAGACCATTTCGCTGATCACCAGCACCGGCGTCGGCGGCACTTACGACGTGGTGGCGCGGCTCGTTGCCCGCTACATGCCGCGCTACATTCCCGGCAATCCCACGATCATCGTGCAGAACATGCCAGGCGGCGGCAATGTGCTCGCCACCAACTACATGTTCAATCTCGCGCCGAAGGACGGCACCGCCATCGCCACCATCCACAGTGCCATGCCGTTGCAGCAAGTTCTCGATGCCGGCGGCGTGCGCTACGACGCCGACCAGTTCAACTGGCTCGGTTCGACCGGCGCGCAGAACGAAGTCATTCTGGTCTGGCACACTGCCGGAATCAAAACCCTCCAGGAAGCCACCGAGAGACAGATCATCCTCGGTGGCACCGGCGCGGGCGCCGGAATCGTCATCCTTCCCACGGTGGTGAACAATCTGCTCGGCACCAAATTCAAGATCGTGACCGGCTATCGCACGTCGGAGGATGTCAATCTCGGCATGGAGCGCGGCGAGGTGCAGGCGCGCGCCTTCGGCTTCGATTCGATTACCAGCCAGCATCCCGACTGGATCACGGAGCACAAGGTCAACTTCCTCGTCCAATCCGGCGCTAGGCGCGACAAACGCTTGCCCGACATTCCCCTGGTGACGGAGCTCGCCAGGAACGATGAGCAGCGCCAGATATTCCGGCTCTTTTCCTCAGCGCCGGCGCTCGGCCAGCCGTATGTGGCGCCGCCCGGCCTGCCGGCTGACCGCCTCGCCGTCCTGCGCAAGGCCTTTTCGGCGACGCTCGGCGACAAAGACTTCCTCGCCGACGCCGAGAAAATCCGCTTCACCATCGATGCAATGAACGGCGGAGAGGTCGCGGAGATTGTCCAACAAATAACCCACGCGCCGGCAGACATTGTGGCTAAGGCCAAAGCCGCGATCAGCCCGCCCGATCGGTAATTCGCAAAATCGGAACACAAAACCGGAGAAGCACAATGGCAGACATCAAAATCTTCAACCCCGATGGAATGAGCAAGCCTAAGCCCTATAGCCACGTGGCGCTCGCCAAGACCCAGGGGCTGGTCTTCGTTGCCGGCCAGACGCCCATCGACGCGAACGGCACACCGGTCGGCCGCGGCAATTTTGAAGCGCAATGCGAGCAGGTGTTCGCCAACATTCACACCGCGCTGCGCTCGGCCAATGCCGATTGGGGCAATGTGGTGCAGTTCACGAGCTATATCCTGCGGCCGGAGCACGCCGACGCGTACCGCGCCTGGCGGGCCAAGGCGTACCCGAAGATGTTTCCGAATGGCGCCTATCCACCTCACACGCTGCTGATCATCAGCCGCCTCGCCGATGAGGCCTATTGGCTGGAAGTGCAGACGATTGCGGCCCTGTAACTATGCCGTGAAGAGGCTTGGACTTCGGCAAATCCACCACCGGCCGCCTTGACATAGGTGTATGTGCGCCTAATATGAGCGCATATACACCTTTTGAGGAAGCGGTGAATCTCATGGCTTTGGAAACCCAGGAATGCAACTGCTTCGCCCTGCGATCGGCCGCCCGCCACGTCACTCAGCTGTACGATCAGTTTCTGGCGCCAAGTCGTCTGCGCGCCACGCAGTTTTCGATCTTGGCCAAGCTCAGGCGCCTGGGTCCCCAGACCATCAACGAGCTGGCCAAGAACATGGTCACGGACCGCACGACTCTCGGCCGCAACATTCAGCCGCTGGAACGTGATGGCTGGATCAGGATCGAGCCGACGGCTTCCGACCGCCGCGCCAAGAAGCTGCACCTGACCAAGACCGGCGAGCAGCGGCTGCAAGCGGCCCTCAAAGCGTGGTCGCAGGCGCAAGCGAAATTTGAAACCACATTCGGCCCCAAACGGGCCGCGGACCTCCGGGCGCTGCTGCGGGGCGTGGTCGCCAGCGAATTTGATCCTGCGGCGCAAATGCACGCCCACTGATGTCACGCGTCACCTTCGCGATACGGGGAGAATGACCATGGCATCGGCAAGCTTGACGGTCGGCGAACTGCAGGTGGACGCCGCGGCCCCTCCCTCAGAAAAACCGCGCTACGACCCGCGAACCCGCGCATTGATCGAAGGGCCGATTGCAGCGACGCTCGTTCGCCTTGCGGCGCCGAACATGCTGGTCATGCTCGCGCAGACGTCGGTCGGTCTGATCGAAACGTATTTCGTCGGCAAGCTCGGTACCGACGCGCTCGCCGGCGTCGCACTGGTATTCCCGGTCGTGATGCTGATGCAAATGATGTCGGCCGGAGCCATGGGCGGAGGCATTTCCTCGGCAATCGCCCGGGCACTGGGTGCTGGGCGTCGCGCCGATGCCGACGCGCTGGCGCTCCACGCGCTGGTCATCGCGATGGTATTCGGACTTGCGTTTACGATCGCACTGCTCGCCGGCGGACGCACTCTCTATACACTTATGGGCGGCAGCGGAGGTTCGCTGGCCGCGGCAATGACCTACTCCACCGTGGTCTTTGTCGGCGCGATCCTGGTCTGGCTGTTCAACTCGCTCGCCAACGTCATCCGTGGAACCGGCAACATGATGGTTCCCGCCACGGTCACCTGTGCCGGCGTCATCGTCCTGATTCCGCTGTCGCCCTGTCTCATCTTCGGACTGGGGCCGTTTCCTCAGCTGGGCGTTGCCGGTGGCGCCGTCGCCGTCGTGATCTACTACGCGGTCGGCAGCGCGGTGCTTGCGGCCTATCTGCGCTCACGCCGGAGCATCATCCGGCTGAGATTTACCGGCATTCGCCTGCGCTGGCCGCTGTTCGCTGACATTCTTCGCGTCGGTCTGGTCGCGGCGCTGATTACGGTCCAGACCAATCTGACCATCGCCATTGCCACTGGCCTCGTCGGGGCGTTCGGGCCGGCCGCCATCGCCGGCTACGGTACGGGCTCGCGCCTCGAATATTTGCTCATCCCACTCGTCTTCGGCCTCGGCGGCCCGCTCGTCGCCATGGTGGGAACGAATATCGGCGCTGGACATCGCGACCGCGCCGTACGCGTGGCCTGGATCGGCGCAGCGATCGCGGCCGCCATCTGCGAGATCATCGGCCTCGCCGCCGCAGCGGCTCCATACGCATGGCTATCGCTCTTCGACAATGACCCAGCGATGATCGATGCCGGATCGCGCTACCTGCACGCCGTCGGCCCAGTCTATGGCCTGTTCGGACTCGGCATGGCGCTCTATTTCGCTTCGCAGGGCGCGGGGCGGCTGTTGTGGCCGCTGCTTGCGAACTTTGCGCGGCTGATGATCGCCGCAGTCGGAGGCTGGCTGGCCTTGCGCTGGGGCGGCAGCCTGACCGATATTTTCATTGCCCTGGCGGTGGCGCTTGCAGCTTTCGGGTTGATCAATACCGCAGCCGTTGCTAGCGGCGTCTGGTTCCGTCATAGGAGCGCGCCTTTGGCGCGCTAGCGTCACAGGAGCCGAACCAAAATGACCGAAAAGCATTTTCTTGAGGATTTCGCCGTGGGGCAGATTTTTGCCACCGGAAAGCTGCGGGTCGATACCGATCAGATCAAGTCATTTGCGAAGCAGTTCGATCCGCAACCCTATCATCTCGACGAAGAGGCGGCGCAAAAATCTCCGTTCCGCGGCTTGGCCGCCAGCGGTTGGCACACGGCCGCGCTGACCATGCGCCTCATGGTCGATGGCGACTTCAAACCGGCGGGCGGCATACTCGGCGTTGGCTTCGACGCGCTCAGTTGGCCGAAGCCGGTGCGCTCTGGTGACGAACTGCATGTCAAAATCGAAATACTCGAAGTGCGGCCCTCGAAGTCCCGTCCCGTTCGCGGCACGATCCGGGTGCGCACCACGACCTACAATCAAAACGACGAAGCCGTGCAGGAGTTCACCGGCAATCTGCTGGTCCCGCGCCGCAACCCCGTAAGCGGATAATTGCGACGCCGCCGCGGTCAACAGTCGAGACATGGCATGCTAAGCTCGGAGTGCTGCGAAATCTGAAACCTCCGGGAGGAATGTGCCATGACAGCGATGCGGGTTACGCAAATATTGGCCACGATTGTCGGCGCGCTTTGCGGACTTTGTCTGCACGCCCCCTCCCCCATGGCCGCCGAAACGATTCAGACCGGGATGATCGGCGCACCCAATGCCGTGGGTTGGCCTTGGTATATCGGCATCGATAAAGGCTTCTTCAGCGCAGCCGATATCAATCTCGACCTCATCTACGTGCCGACCGCATCCGGCCTGGTGCAGCAGCTTGCCGCCGGTTCGCTCGACATTGTGGGCGACGTCGGGGTGGTCGAGCCGATCCATGCGGTCGAACGCGGTGCTCCGGTCGCACTCCTGCGCATCGTCGGCCGCGTTTCGGCCTACGAGATGCTGGCCAAGCCGGATATCGCTTCGATCAAAGAGCTTAAAGGGAAGACCATCTGCATCGGCGGCCTGCTCGACATCAACCGCGTCTATCTCGAGCGTATCATGAAGGCCGCCGGACTTGCCGACGGCGAGTACGACATGACCGTGATCGGCAACACCGCCGGACGTTTCGCCGCGCTGAAATCGGGTGCGGCCGACGCCACCATGCTGGCGCCGCCGGTCAATTTCTTTGCCGAGGACGCAGGCTTCCACAGCATCGGCAAGATTCTCGACTACGCCGGCGATCTGCCGTTTTCGGCTACCGATGTGTCACTCGCGTACGCCGCCCGCCACAAGGAAACGCTGACCAGGCTCCTCGCCGTCATCGACAAAAGCGTCGCGTGGTTCGATGACCCCGCGAACCGCAGCGAAGCAGTCGATATTCTTGTGCGCCAGATGAAGTCACCGCGCGGGCCGGTGGAGCGAAGCTACGACTACCTGCGCAAGATCGACTATTTCGCGCGCAACAACGAAGTATCGCGCTCGCGCATGCAGAATCTGATTAATGCGATGAAGGCGCTGGGCGATATCAAGAGCGGTATCACGCCCGAACGGGTGGTGATGCCGGGCCTTACGCACCTCGTCGATTGATCGACCCGGTATTATTCATAGGCGGCTCCAGAGGGCCGCCCGCAAAAGGAGCCCATCATGCGTATTCTGGTCGTCGGCGCTGGCGCCATCGGCGGCTATTTCGGCGGTCGCCTGCTGGAGGCCGGCCGTGATGTGACGTTCCTGGTCCGGCCGCGGCGTGCCGCGAAACTCGCCAGTACCGGTCTCGTCATCACGAGCCGTTTCGGCAACGTGAGCCTGCCGGCGCCGCCCACCGTAACGGCCGATGCGCTGCGTGAGCCGTTCGATCTGATCCTGCTCAGCTGCAAGGCTTATGATCTGGAGTCGGCGGCGGATTCGTTTGCGCCCGCTGTTGGCGCCAACACCGCCATCCTGCCACTGCTCAACGGCATGCGGCACATGGATTATCTCGCCGAACGCTTCGGCAAGAACAGTATGCTCGGCGGGCAATGCCAAATATCGACAACGCTCGATGCCGAAGGCCGCGTACTCCACCTCAACGATTTGCACTTTCTGTCCTTCGGCGAGCCCGACGGCACCGTGTCGCAACGGGCGCAAGCGTTCGCCGCAGCGTTTGCGGGCGCGCGCTTCGAGTCGAAACTCAGCAACGCCATCCTGCAGGAGATGTGGGAAAAGTGGGTGCTGATCGCAGCCGTTGCCGGCATTACTTGTTTGATGCGGGCGACGGTCGGCGATATCATCACCGCCAACGAGGTGGACCTGTCGACGACGTTGCTCGATGAGTGCGCCGCGATCGCCGCGGCCCACCGCTCTGCGCCCAGCCCACCCTTCGTCGAACGGGCTCGGGCGATGATCACCACACGCGGCTCAACCTTCGCGGCCTCGATGCTTCGCGACATCGAACATGGGGCGCCGATCGAGGCCGACCACATCATAGGCGATCTTCTGCGCCGCGGCGCGGGAAGCTCTCACGACCATCCCCTGCTGCGGATCGCCTATGCGCATTTGAAGGCTTACCAGGCGCGCCGAACGCGGGAGAATGCGGTTTCGCAGGCAGCGTAGCCTGAACACGGGGCGATACTCGGCGTCTTGGGAGGACGGACCATGAGCATTGCAGCACTCCAAGGCTGGACCAGCGAACAGAAACACGTGGTTGCCGCGGCCTTTCTCGGCTGGTCGCTCGACGCCTTCGACTTTTTCCTCCTGGTATTCGTACTCAAGGACATTGCCGCGGAGTTCAACACCGACATCACCGCGGTGACGTTCGCGATTTTGCTGACGCTGGCGATGCGCCCCATAGGCGCGTTCGTGTTCGGGCGCGCGGCCGACCGCTGGGGCCGGCGGCCCACCTTGATGGTCGACGTGCTGCTGTACGCGTTCATCGAATTTGCCTCGGGCTTCTCGCCAAATCTCACCACCCTCCTGGTGCTGCGCGCGATCTTCGGCATCGCGATGGGCGGCGAATGGGGCGTCGGCGCCTCGCTCACCATGGAATCCATCCCGCCGCACGCACGCGGCTTCGTGTCAGGTCTGCTGCAATCGGGCTATCCGACCGGATATTTTTTGGCCTCGATCGTTTACGGCCTGTTTTTTCAGTACATCGGCTGGCGCGGCATGTTCATGGTCGGCGTGATTCCGGCGCTGCTGGTCTTTTATATCCGGCGCAAGGTCCCGGAATCGCCGAGCTGGCAACCCATGCCCGGCCGCGATAACACGCTCGCGATCCTGAAATCGCATTGGCGTCTCGGCATCTATGCGGTCCTCCTGATGACCGCCTTCAACTTCTTCAGCCACGGAACCCAAGACCTTTATCCGACGTTCCTGGAAGTCCAGCATAATCTTTCTCCGCATGAGGTCGGCCTCGTCGCGGTGATCTACAATATCGGCGCCATCATCGGCGGTATTTCGTTCGGCTCTCTGTCCGAACGTTACGGCAGGCGGCGCATCATCATTATTGCAGCCCTGCTCTCCCTCCTCGTGCTACCGCTCTGGGCATTTGCGTCAAGTATCGTCTGGCTCGCCGTCGGCGCCTTCCTCATGCAGGTGATGGTGCAAGGCGCGTGGGGCGTGATTCCCGCGCATTTGAACGAGCTATCGCCGGACGAAGCGCGCGGGACCTTCCCGGGATTTGTCTACCAGCTCGGCAACCTCATCGCGTCGGTGAACGCGACGCTGCAGGCCGGCATTGCAGCCCACTACGACAAGAACTACGGGCTCGCGCTTGCCGCCGTAGCCGGCACCGTCGCCGTCGTGATCGTGATTCTGACGGCGTTGGGCAGCGAAGCAAAAGGCGTACGGTTTGGAACCCGTATCGCACCCGGTCCCGGCGCCGCGGTCAGTCCCGCTGTTTGATGGCGCAGCGATGGAACCCCGAAGCAATGCCGCCGTCATTATTATGGACTAAAAAGTTGGAGGGCGCAGGCGGTAGTTAAGAGGAGGCGCAGGTGTCGGAAACAGTCGCGGACGTTTTGGTCCGCACCCTCGAACAAATTGGCGTCAAACATATCTTCGGGCTGATCGGCGACTCGCTCAATCCGCTGGCCGACGCCGTCCGCCGCAGCAATATCGAGTGGGTTGGCGTGCGCCACGAAGAAGGTGCGGCGCTTGCGGCCTCCGGACAGGCGAAGCTGACCGGCCGGCTTGGGGTGTGCTGCGGCACGACCGGGCCCGGCTCCACGCACCTCGTCGCCGGCCTTTATGAAGCAAGCCGCGACCATGCGCCGGTGCTTGCAATCTCCGGCGACATGGCGCGGAAAATGCACGGCACCGACTTCATCCAGACAACCGAGCCCGATCTGCTCTTCCGCGATGTGTCGCTTTACACCCAAACCATTTCATCCCTGGCGCAGGCGCCGGCTGTCATCCATCAAGCGATCGCGGCTGCCTATGCGGGACGCGGCGTCGCCCATCTGACAATTCCGCAAGACGTTTTTGAAGCAAAGGCCGACGGCGCCGTGCCCAGCGTCACCACCTTGAAGCCGCGGCCCGAAATCATCCCCGGCGAGGACGACATCGCCGAAATCGCCCGCCGCATCGATGCGGCGGGCAGCGTCGTTTTCATGTGTGGCGCCGGATGCCACGGCTCCGCCGAGGAACTGCGCGCGCTCTCGGACCGGCTCAAGGCGCCGCTCGTTCATTCGGTCAAGGGCAAGGAGATCATGCCATTCGACGATCCGCGCTGGATGGGCGGCGTCGGCATGATCGGCACAGGCCGTGTACGACGCGGTCATGCGCTGCGACCTCTTTGTGATGCTTGGCACGGACTACCCCTATTCGGAATTTCTCCCGCATAAGGGCGCCGTCATCCAGATCGACGACCGGGCCCAGGTGCTCGGTCGGCGCGCGCCGACGGCGCTCGGCGTCGTCGGGTCGGTGCGGCCGACATTGAAGCTTCTCCTCGAACGAGTCCGCACCAAGAGCGACGGCAAGTTCTTCGACCGCGTGACCAGCGCGCGCGCCAAGTGGGATGCGATGCTGGACAAGCAGGCTGACCCGGCGCGCAGCATGGCCCGCATCCATCCGCAAGCGGTGGCGCGGGCGGTCAGCGACCTCGCCAAACCCGATGCCATCTTCGTCTTCGATACTGGGCTCAACACACTATGGTCGGCCAACTGGATCCGGCAGAGCGGATCGCAACGGATCATCGGCTCTTTCAACAACGCCGCTGTTGGAACGGCGCTCGGTCAGGCCAACGGCATCCAGGCGCTCGACCGCTCGCGCCAGGTCATCGCTCTGTGCGGCGACGGCGGCTTCAACATGCTGATGTGCGAATTTCTGACCGCGGTGCACCACAAGCTGCCCGTAAAGGTCATCGTCTATAACAATTCGTCGTTTGGGCTCATTCCGCTGGAAGCGGAAGCGATGGGCCTGCCGGCCTACCGGAAAGGCATCGAGTTTCCGAATCCGGATTTCTGCGCGCTCGCACCTGCCTGCGGCGGGCATGGATTCAGAGCCACGAAACCCGGCGAGTTGCACGCCGAGATCAACGAAGCGCTTCAGGCCGACGGACCCGCAATCGTCGATTGCGTCGTGGCAGCCAACGAGATGCCGAACTTCCCGCATCTCGAGCTCGATAAGATCGGCAATTATGCGGTGGCAAAGATCAAGGAAGCCCTGATCGCGGTGACTGGACCATAGCGGCGCGGCGACGGCGCTGTATAAACCACCTGTCCGCCTATATCGTCCTGCCGGCTGAGGCACCCGCGCCGATGAGCAATGATTCCCGTTACACTGTCGAAACCGCGCTGAGCGGGTACGAACTCCTCAACGATCCGCTGCTGAACAAGGGGACTGGATTCTCCGACGACGAGCGCGATGCGTTCGACCTGCACGGCCTCTTGCCGCCGCACGTCACGCCCCTCGACATGCAGGTGATGCGCCGGCTGGCCGCCTTCCGCGGTCAAACCAGCGACCTGCACAAGTACGTCTTCCTGCGCGGCCTGCAGGACACCAACGAGACCCTGTTCTACGCGTTGCTGACGCAAAACATCGAGGAGATGATGCCCATCGTCTACACGCCGACGGTGGGTCTCGGCTGCCAACTTTTCAGTCACATTTTTCGTAAACCTCGCGGCCTGTTTTTGAGCCTGCGCCACAAGGACGCCATCCGCCGCATCCTCGGTCATCCGCGCTTCGACCGGGTCGAGGCCATCGTGGTGAGCGACGGCGAGCGCATCCTCGGCCTTGGTGATCAGGGCGCCGGCGGCATGGGAATTCCCATCGGCAAGCTCTCGCTGTACACCGCCTGCGCCGGGCTGCATCCTTCGACCACGCTGCCGATCCTGCTCGACGTCGGCACCGACAACAAGGAACACCTCGCCGATCCGCTCTATGTCGGATGGCAGCACGAACGCGTACGCGGACCCGAGTACGACGCGTTGATCGAGATGTTCGTCGAAGCGGTCAGCGAGCGGTGGCCGCACGTCCTGCTGCACTGGGAAGACTTCGCGATCGGCAACGCCAACCGCTTGCTCGCGCGCTATCGCGACCGGCTGTGTACGTTCAACGACGATATTCAAGGCACCGCCGCCATCGCCGTGGGCACCTTGCTGAGCGCGATCAGCGTTACCGGCATGCCGCTCGAACGGCAGCGCGTGGCAGTCCTTGGCGCGGGCTCGGCCGGGACGGGCATCTGCGCCCTGCTCTCGCGCGCCATGATCGAAGCCGGCGCCAGTAAGGCGCAAGTGCGCAGCCAATTTTATCTCGTCGACCGCGAGGGCTTGCTGGTCGACAGCGTGCCGGGGTTGCAGCCGTTCCAGGCGCCGTTCGTGCAACCGCCCGACGCCGTCGCCCGATGGACGCTGCAATCCCCTCCCCGCGTCGATCTGGCCGATGTGGTTGCCAACGTACATCCGACTGTGCTCATCGGCACCTCCGGACAGGCCCACGCCTTTTCCGAACAGGTGATACGGGCGATGGCGAGCCACGTGCCGCGGCCCATTATCTTCACGTTGTCGAACCCGACCGAACGCAGCGAAGCGACGCCGCAAGACCTTTTTGCCTGGACCGACGGCTGCGCCGTCATCGGCACCGGAAGTCCGTTTCCGCCGATCCGGCGCAACGGGCACGATTTCCGCGTCGATCAGACCAATAACGCCTACGTGTATCCCGGCATCGGCCTTGGCGCCATCGCCACACAGGCGCGACGCATTTCCGACGGAATGTTTCTCGCCGCCGCGCGCGTCGTCGCCGAACTATCGCCGGCGCGCCGCGACCCGGCGGCCAATCTGCTTCCGCCGCTGGTGGAACTGCGCAAAATCTCATTCCATGTAGCGATCGCCGTCGCCAAACAGGCCATGGCAGAAGGCCTCGCGGAACCGCGTGCAGACGCGGACATCGCGGCCGCCGTGCAAGCTAAAATGTGGGAGCCGATCTATGCCCGCTACCGGCGGCTGTCCCGTCCGTGTAGGGATTGAAGCGGCCGCCGCTGCCCGGCGCCAGAGCTGACCGCAAACATTTTTCTGGCAGGAGCGTCCAATGTCCGTCTTCGTCTCGGATTTTTTTTGGATTTTTTTCATCATCGTGGCCTTGCAGCCGATGATACGTCAGTGGATGCAAAACACGATGCGCACCCGCAAGATCGTGCAGATCGAGACCAAGCGCGGTTCGCGCGTCATCCTGCTGGTGCACCGGCAGGAGACCATGCGGCTCCTGGGCTTCCCCATCATGCGCTATATCGACGTCAACGATTCGGAGGATGTACTGCGCGCCATCCAGATGACCGGCGACGACGTCCCGCTCGACATTATTCTCCATACGCCGGGCGGTCTCGTGCTCGCCGCCCTGCAGATCGCCCGCGCCATCGGCGACCACAAGGCGAAGGTGACGGTCTTCGTGCCGCATTACGCCATGTCCGGCGGCACGCTGATTGCTCTCGCCGCCGATGAAATCGTCATGTCCAAGTATGCGGTGCTCGGCCCCGTCGATCCGCAATTGGGTCAATCGCCGGCCGCCTCTCTGCTCAAGGTCGTGGAGCAAAAACCAATCGCGGAAATCGACGACGAGACCCTGGTGAAGGCCGACATTGCCCGCAAGGCAATCGCTCAGGTCAAACAAGCCACGCGCGAACTGTTGCTGCGGCGCCTGCCGCCCGAGGCCGCGGAGGCGCTTGCCGACAAATTATCGATCGGCACCTGGACTCACGATTTTCCCATCTCGGCGACGTTGGCCAAAGAGCTCGGGCTGCCCGTGAGCACCGACATGCCGGTCGAGGTTCTTGAGCTCATGCAACTGCATCCCCAGCCGGTGCGCCTCCAAGGCGGCGGCGTGGAATACATCCCTGTCCCACATCAAAACCCGACGACGCCGGCGCAAAAAGGCAGCTAGATTTTAGCGACACTCGATCTCGGCACCGATTTTCTTCTCGAAAGCATCGGTATAAATCAAAGCATTCCGCGCTGTATCAGCCAATTTAGAATCGCTTTAATTGCCAAGAACAGCCCTCTTTTGAATTATTATAATTCATTTCTACTGCAAAATTTCTGTCGATATTGCCAAGCTATACTTTGTATGGTACGAACCTATTGAAATCACAGTAGTTTTTTACTGTTCTAAAGTACAGGTGGGGCAGGTGGGGTACGAGTTGAGTCAGCGCTCCGGGCGGAGCGCGTTTCAGTACAAGATGGTCGTCGCAGCGCTCGTTACGGCCGGTCTCGCAACGCCAACGAAAGTGGCCGCTCAAGCCACAAATAATCCGGCACCTCGCACCAACATTCCGGAGATCGTCGTCACGGCGCCGAAGGCCAAACCAAAGCCCAAGCGAATAGCCAAACCACGCGCCCCGCAAGCTCCAACCAGCGCCCCTGCCGAAGCGACTAACGGCCCGACGCCCGCACAGGCCGCACTCGAAGCCAAAATGACCGGGCTCGATCAGGCGCGCGACAACCTGTTGCCGAAAGTAGGCGCTTCGACCACGACAATCACCCGCGACACCATCGAAAATCTGCCGCAAGCCGACAACACACCGATCGACAAGGTCATCCTGCAGCTTCCGGGCGTGTCGTACGACTCGGCCGTCTCCAATCCGAACTTCCACGTCAGGAACGAATACGCCAACGTCCAGATAAGGATTAACGGCGTCGTCCTGCCGGAAGGCGTTTCGTCGCTCGGCGCGTTCCTTGACACCAACTTTGTCGGCAGCATGTCGCTGCTCACGGGCACCCTGCCCGCGGAATACGGCCTGCGCACCGCCGGAGTGCTCGACATCACCAGCCGAAGCTTTGCCGCGCCCGGCGGCGAAATAAGCCTCTATGGCGGCAGCCAGCAGACGATCACGCCGAGCTTCGATTACGGCGGCAGCGTCGGCAACACCGAGTACTTCGTCAGCGCGCGCGGTAACTGGAACGCTCTCGGGCTGGAGAATCCGACGCCAAGTCTCAACGCCATCCACGACGAGACGCAGCAAGGCAAGTTCTTCGGTTATGCCTCCACACTCCTCGACGAATCGACGCGCTTTTCCTTTATCTCGGCGGCGTCCTACAGCGCGTTCCAGATCCCGAACAACCCCGGCCAAGTGGCGCTCGGCGATTTCGGCTCGCCGAACGCCAATTCGGCAACGCTCAATGAGAACGAATACGACACCTACATCGCCAATATCGCGGCGTGGCAGCGACACGGCACCGACGGCGACGCGCAAATCGCGGCCTATTCGCGTTACGCCGAGGTCCATTTCGTTCCGGACATCATCGGCGACCTGGAATTCAACGACGTGGCCTCAGATGTAACTCGGGAAAGTGTTCTCAGCGGTATCCAGGGCGACGCGTCATACCTCGTCAATGATCGCCACACTTTGCGGTTTGGCTTCGCGGTAAGCGGGGAACAGACCAACATCAACAACATTTACACCGTCCTGCCCGGCTCGCCGGGTGCGGTCACCGGCTCGCCATTCGACATCACCGACAGCAACTCCAAGCTCGGGTGGAACATCGCCACCTACGTTCAGGACGAATGGAAGCTGACCAATCAGCTCATGCTGAATGCCGGCCTGCGCTTCGATCAATTGTACCAGTATGTCGACGCCAACCAGCTTAGCCCCCGCCTGGCGCTGGTCTATAAGCCGTTCGAGGGCACCACCTTCCACGCCGGCTATGCGCGCTACTTCACCCCGCCCTATCAGGCGCAGGCTTACTCGGCGAACATCGATCTGTTCAACAACACGACCAACCAGCCGGATGTGCCCTTGGCCGACCCAGTGAAGCCCGAACGCTCGAGCTATTACGATGTGGGCGTCGACCAGGTCGTACTTCCGGGGCTGACCGTGGGCGCCGACGCCTATTACAAGAACGCGCGCGATCAGATCGACGACGGCCAGTTCGGCGCGGCCGTGGTGCTGACGCAGTTCAATTACGCGCAGGGTTACAGCGAGGGCGGCGAATTCAAGCTCAAATACACCAACGGCAACTTCAACGCCTATGCAAACTTCTCTTATAACATAACCGAGGCCAAGGACATCGAGTCAAACCAATATCTGATCGACGGACCGGATTACCAGTATCTCCTCACCCATTGGCACTACACCGACGACATGCAGCGCATGACCGGCTCAGCGGGCGCGTCGTACCGCTGGCAGGATACGCTTTTCACGGCAAGCTTGATCTACGGCAGCGGCCTGCGCTCCGGCGACCTGGAAGATGACGGTGTCGCGCCCAACTCGCTGCATGCCACACCGTACGCGGTAGTCAACGTGGGCGTGGCGCACGATTTCAAATGGTCGCCGGACGCCAAGCCACTGACCGTGCGTTTCGACGTCGTCAATTTGCTCGATCAGATTTACGAACTGCGCACCGGCAGCGGCATCGGCGAATTTGCTCCGCAATATGGCGCGCGCCGCGGTTTCTTCGCCGGCATTTCGCAGAAGCTTTAGCGGGTACACGAGCGCCGCGGTCATGTCGGCCAGCCGTGGACATATACCTAAGTACCGCGAGCGCCACGGCTTTCACCTGGGTATCTTGCTGCGTTCACTCGCCAATCCGCTGTAGGGCGACTCAGCAAACGCTGAACTTCGCCTATAAACAATCACTTGAGGCATCGGTCCAAAATCGCCACAATTCAGCCGGTAAGGCGGCTACATTAGGGCTATCTAGGCATGGCAGGTTGTCGCGACATGGGTCGGCAGGTTTTCGGCTTGTCATTGGCTTTGTTGTTGTTCGCCGCTGGTTGCTCGTCTTCCCTGGCCGAGACGCGCGTCGCGCTCGTGGTCGGGAATTCGGACTACCGCGGCGAAAACGTGCGAGCCCTTCCCAACCCCCAGGCCGATGCACGGGTGATGGCGGACGCATTGAAAGCCGCCGGATTTAGATTGGTTGGCGGCGGCGCGCAACTGAACCTCGACAAGTCAGCGTTCGAGAAGGCTCTCCAAGATTTCGGCAGCGAACTCCAGCGTGCCGACGTGGGCCTTTTTTACTACGCAGGCCACGGCATCCAGGTGGACGGCGAAAATTATCTGGTTCCGATAGACGCGAATCCGTCCCGCCCGGCAGACCTTGGCTTGCAGATGCTCAAGACCAATCTGGTTCTTGCCCAGATGGAAGGGATCAAACTCAGCATCGTTATTCTAGATGCTTGCCGCAACAATCCCTTTGCTTCTGGACGTTCGCTTGCAATCGGCCGCGGCCGCGGCGAAACCGTCCTGCGCGATATTGGCCATCAGGGCGGCCTCGCTGAGATGGAGGCCCCGGCAGGCACCGTGATTTGGTTTGCCACAAGACCGGGCGACACCGCGGAGGATGGCCCCGAGGGCGGCAATAGCCCTTTTGCAAAAGCGCTCGCTGCGGCTATCCGCAAGCCGGGGCTGGACATCTACCGGACGTTCGACCTGGCTGGCCAGGAGGTGAGAGTAGCAACCAATAATCGGCAAGTTCCTTGGGAAAACAGAACCCCGATGGACTACACGTTCTACTTCCTCCCCACGGCGGCGTCGGGCGATGCAATCGCCATGACGCCACCGCCGGTGGCGCATCCAGCCGCCCCGGCCACCTCCCCCGCAGCCGAGATCGCCAGCAAGTATGAGACCAGTGCTCGCCTGGCATCGTTGGGGCCCAAGGCGGGTGAGCCTTCGCCATCCGGTCACAACGAGACCGCCGTGCCGCCGTTCAGCCACTTGTCGCCCGACCAGGAACGCGCGCTCAAGCCGTCGCAGCACTTCAAGGAGTGCAATGAATGTCCGGAAATGGTCACCGCTCCTCCGGGTACATTCCTTATGGGGTCTCCAGTCGGTGAGCCGGGACGGCAAACCAACGAAGGTCCGCAGCAACAGATAGTGTTTGCGCAAAAGTTTGCGGTCGGCCTCTCAACGGTATCGTTTGACGAGTGGAACGCCTGCGTGGCTGAGGATGGCTGCAACGCCTATCGGCCGGGCGACTACGGCTGGGGCCGCGGCAAACGACCGGTGATCAATGTTTCTTGGGAAGATGCGCAAGCCTACGTGAAATGGCTTTCGCAAAAGACCGGGGCACACTATCGGCTGCTCAGCGAAGCCGAGCACGAGTACGCCACTCGCGGCTGCACCTCACCCGCCTGCCCGTCCACGCCGTTTTGGTTTGGAGCGCAGATTTCCCCGGATCGCGCCAATTACGATTGGCGCTATTCCTACAACGGCAGCGCCAAGGCGGATCCTCCGCGCCGCACCGTAGCGACCGACGCATCGGTGCCCAATCCTTTCGGCTTGCTGCAGGTGCACGGCAACGTGCGCGAGTGGGTCGAGGACTGCTGGAATGAAGCGCTCACCGGCATCCCGCGGGATGGAGCCGCTCGCGTCACTGGCGATTGCACCACCCACGTCGTGCGAAACGGATCGTGGAAAGATGAGCCCAAGGACCTGCGCTCTGCGAAGCGCAGCTGGGAATTGGCGAACGAGCGGCAGGCCGAGATCGGATTCCGGGTGGCGCGGCCATTACAGAACTAAATAATAGTAAACAGGTTGGCGCTAAAACTTTGTTTTACTTGGCGAATGCAGCCGAATACCCGCACGAGCGAGCGCCTTGCTTCCAAGGCAAGATTGTGGCATCGTCTAAGTAATTCTAAAATTAACAGATTTTCATTGTTGAGGAGGGCCGGTATGGTGAAGTCGGCAATCTACTCGCAATGGCGTTTCCTTAGGGTCCCTTTGTTTGAGCGCGCCATCGTTTGGCCGCTCACCGCCCTTTGTTTGCTGCTGTCCTTGCAGCCGGATCCAGCAGCGGCGGAGACGCGTCGCGCCTTCCTGGTTGGGATCCAGCGCTACTCTGACGGCTACATCCAGCAGCTCACGCGCACCGCCAACGACGCCAGGGACCTTGGCAAAGAGCTGGAAGATGTCGGGTTCGACAAGAAAAACATCAAAGTCGTAGTGGATTCGGCCAACAAGGCGGATTTCCAGCGGGATTTCAGTGCTTTCCTCAAGACCGTAGAACCCGGCGACGACGTCGTGTTCTTCTTCTCCGGCCATGGGTTCGGAGTGGAGGCGGATCAAACAAATTATTTGCTGCTGGGAGATTTGAAGAGTCCGTTCACTTACACCAAGAATCAGCTGAGCGACGATGATCGCAAGAATCCCGATATCGTGCGGCTGAAAATCCCGCAATATCTCGACGCCTACCAACAGAACGAGATTCCGAACGGCATATCGGCCTATGACATCCAGCGTCAGATCGCCGAAAAGAATCCGAAAACTGTCATCATGATCCTCGACGCGTGCCGATCACTGGTGCAAAGCGAAGGTACCGAGTCCGAAGAGACCAAGCTCATCAAGCGCGGCGCCGAATCGGGCAGCAGGCTGTTGAGTGTGCGCAAACCGCCGCCTGGTTTCCTTATCCTCTACTCGGCCTCATTCGGCGAGCAGGCCATCGAGAGTCTGGGAGTCGATGGTGGCCGCAACTCGCTGTTCACCGGAATCCTGCGATCTGAATTGGAGCGGCCCGGCCAATCCGCCGTGGAGCTTGGCGAGCGAGTCAAGCTGATGGTGCGCTCGATTGCCGCCCGGGGCGGCAAGCAGCAGGAGCCGGAAGTTTTCTATGACAAGGGGCACGCAGCAAGCGTCGACGATTTTTACTTCGTCGGCTCCATAGGCCGCGAACGATTCCAAATAACGCAGGACAAGTGCGCCGGCGAAGTGGCCGATTGGAATGAGATCAAGACCCTGCAGAAACGCGAGCTCTATGACCGTCACATTCGCAGATTCGATCTCTGTCCTCATGGGACGGCCGAAGCGGCCCGCCGGGCGGGGGCGGCTCTGGCGCTGAGTTCGGACGACCCGATCGAGGTGACGGCGGTCGCAAGCCCGTCGGTCAACGAATGCGACAGACTTGCAGCATCGCCGCTCGACGGCGCACGGCCGCCGGAAGTTCCCGGCGTGTTGACGGCAAAGCTCGATCCGGATGCGGCCATACCGGCCTGCGACAAGGCCACCAAGGACAACCCGCGCGTCGCGCGCTATCTCTACAATCTGGGCCGGGCCTATTACAGACTGGCGTTGCAGCCCGACCGCGACAAGAATGAAAGGGATCGTGCGCTGGATAGCGCCCGCTTTGCTTACGACGACGCCGCGAAGCGCGGCTACATCAGCGCCTTGAACGATCTCGCCGGATTGGAGGAGTTCGCCGGAAATTCTGAAAAGGCGATTGATCTTTATAAGCGGGCCGCCGAACAAGGTCATCCGCTCGCGAGGTACAACCTTGCCATCCACTATCGCGACGGCGACCTAGTGCCGCGCGATTTCGTACAGGCAGCCGAGTGGTTCGCCAAATCGGCTGAAGGTGGGCTCGTGTCCGCCATGGTCGAATATGGCTACGCGCTCACACACGGTCTTGGCACGAATCTAAATCCACGCCGCGGCATTGAATGGCTGCAACAAGCTGCAGAAGCCGGTTCGCTGCGGGCAAAGTTCTATCTCGGCTCCACTTACTATTATGGCGTGTATTGCGGCCAAACGCCGGCGCCGTGCGCCCCGATACCTATAGATCGCGATCTTGCGTTGCTTTGGTATAGCCGCGTCGCGGAAGCAGGCGACAGCATAGCGGAAGCCAGGGTTGCGCAGATTATGGAGGGCGGTCAGGGGCTTCCGAATCCCCAGCCCGAAATTGCCGAGCGTTATTGGCGGCTCGCAGCCCACGGCGGCAATGCCTATGCCCAAGTCGAGTTTGCCGAACGGCTGCGGCGCGGATTCCTGCTAATCAAGCAGGAATACGGGGAGAACGAGGTCATTTCACTGTTCGAGCACGCGATGAGTCAGGGCTCCGCGCAGGCCGCCGTGGCGCTCGCTCAAGTGTATCGTAATGGCGAGCTAGGCGTTCAAAAGGATCCCATCCGGGCGATGAAGCTCGCCTATCACGCGATTGATCTGGCAATCCAGACTGACCCGATGTCGGAAGAGGCCAATCCGTATTACGAAATCAATGCAGCGCACCTTCTCGTCGGCATGGCGATGAACGGCGAAGCTGTCGATGCGGCGGGACGGCCGCTACTGACGCCGGACGAGATCGACCGCCTGCAACATTTTTATGGGACCGTCGATCCCGCCACCAAAGAGGTCAGCATTCGCCGGCTCAATGTGCCGATGCTCTGCGCATTGTATATAAATACAAAGACCCGTCAGTTATTCTTTGGTCCCCCGACACGCCACTTTTTGATTTGGGTTTGGGATTGGGGTCGCAGCGAAGCTCCAACGGACCTGCAGATTCGCGACATCGAGCGTAGAGAGGATTGCCACAACCAGGATCTACGCGCCACGCTCGAGGATGTGTATGCGCAGGCAAAAAAGAGCAAAGTTGCCTTCGCCGACCTTCTGTATCAAAAGATTGAGACCCTGCAGGGCCAGATTCAGCCGCAGGAGCATGAAGGCGACCGGTCTGGCGGGCGCCGGCGGAGATGAATCGAGTCGAAGCCGGATCGATTTGGTTGTGATTGGGAATAATTCTGAAAGGAACGGTGACATGAACAGGCACACGCGGGTCCTTCTCGCTACATGCTCCGGCATCATGTTCTTAGCGGTTGGCGCTGTCGGCACGCCCAAGGTCGCCCATGCCCAGTTCGGCGACATCGCCGGTGCGATAATCGGCCACGCGATCAACGGCGCGTTGAACGGCGGCGGCTTCCCAGGACCTGGCGGCCAAGGGTGCGGACGCAGGTGTCGAGGCCGGGAAACATCGCGGCATGACAGCGGCGGCGAAGATTCGGACAGCCGTTCGAACAAGGCGCGTGATGACGATGTCCTCGCCTCGCTCGCGCCCCCCTCCACTCAAGTTGAGAACGAAGTGCTGAAAAGCGTATCCGTGAGCAGCGCACTTCACGAGATCACCACGACCAAGGACGTGTCGACGCTGGGTAAGAGCGCTGTAAAGGACGACGAGCGCGACTGGACCGGCAAAGTCCAGGAAGTCATCGACAAGTTCAAGGATAATCAAGACAAGAGCGTTTCCACAGCCGGCGATGTGACCCAGCATGCCATCGAGCAATCGCTGGACGCGGCGCTCAGTAAGGCGAGGCTCAACACTTTTGAGAGCTTCCTCGGCGAGAATTGGACGGCGGACCGTTTGCGCGTCAAGGTCCTTGAGAGAGTGCTTGCTGACCTCAGCCACTTGTTCAATGGGAATAGCCGCGGTTACGCGCCGATGCAGCAGCTCGACACTCTGATCCAGCACGCGGCGGAGGTAACCTATCGGCGGATTTTTGAGCTCTCCGAGCTCTTAGCCGCCAACCGCAGCGAGGCGATATTCGTGCAGCGGCTCTACCAAGACCAGGGCGCTCGGGTGGACGATAAGCTGCGCGAGGACATTGACGGCATGCTCGGCAGCGCCGCGGGCGCCGCGCTCGGCAAGTATGAAGTAGCATTCCGCCGCAACGAAATCGGCTATGCGCTGCGTTATCGGGCGGAACGCATCGTGTTCGATTGTCTGTCGGAGAATGTCACCAAGATTTCATCCTCGGAAACCGGCATGGCCACATCAGGTGAAATCCGGCAGCGAATCGCAGACACGGCACAAACCGAGTGCGTTTCCTGGCTGGGTCACCAGTTCGGCGCCGATACCCGCGCAATCTCCATACAGAAACCAATGCCGTTGCGCGTGGTCTGGTCGGTCGACGGCCCGAAGGATGACCCCTCCATGTACGGTCAAACGACCAGCGAGCTGCAGTGAGGTGACTTCACACTTTGCCGGAAACTTATGACCCCTTCGCCGGGATTCGCGGGTGGGCGGAGTGTTTCGCATGAAGGCAACGGCGATCCGAATTTCTCCGCCAAGCGGCCTCTGCTCGGGTCCGCGGGAGAGGTATGAAGTCCGATGATCGCCGCGCGCGCGCCGAGCCGGTCTCGCACTGATGGCCGATTTTTTCATTTCCTATACCAGTTCAGACCGCGAATGGGCACACTGGATCGCGAAGGAACTCCAGGCGCTTGACCACATCGCGCACGTTCACGAGTGGGAGATCGAGCGCGGCGGCGACATCTATGACTGGATGGAAAAGCGCCTTGAGGCCGCCGACCATGTGCTCTGCGTCGTATCCGACGAATATCTGAAGGCTCCCTATTCCACCCTGGAACGGAATGCGGCGCTATGGGGGGCGGCCACCAACCGCCCGGGCTTCGTGCTGTTCGTTGCGGTCAAGCGCGCCCGCATTCCGACCCTGGCGGACCACATCAAGCGCTGCGAACTATTCGGCCTCGACGAAGAGACGGCTCGCGTTCGCTTTCGAGAGTTTATACAAATACCCGCGACTCCGGAGACGATCTTCTTCCCCGGACAGGTATCCGCCATTTCCAACGTCCCGTTGCAGGTTCCGGTCCATTTTTTAGGACGCGACGAAGCGCTTGCCGCGATCGAGGCGGCGCTCAGCCGCAATACCAGCGGGCTTTCCGCGGCTGCGCTCTATGGGCTGCGCGGCGTCGGCAAGACGACGCTCGCCGCCGCATTCGCGGAACGCCATCGCGGCGACTATCGGGCGACGTGGTGGCTCAGAGCGCAGACCGACGCCAGTCTACGAGCAGATCTCGCGGCGCTTGCGGTACGCCTGCGCTGGGCTGGACCAGACGAAAAGGAGGACAGCGCGCTTGCAAGCGCGCTGGAGCGGCTGCGAGATGAAGGCGACGGCATCCTGCTGATTTTTGACAACGCCCGGGATTCGCGCGCGCTCAAGCCATTTCTGCCCCGCGGAGGGAGGAGCAAGATACTAATCACCTCGAATACTCACGCTTGGCGCGATATCGCTGCGCCGGTGCAAATCGGCCCGTGGCCCAAGAATGTCGGGGCGGACTATCTTGTTGCCCGGACTGGCCGCGAAGCCGAACGCGACGACGCCGAACGGCTCTCCGAGGCACTGGGCGGACTCCCTCTTGCCCATGAGCAGGCGGCCGCCTACTGCGAGCGGCTGGAAAAGGCTTTCGCCGAATACCGGAAGCGCTTCGAGGCGGCAGCCGCGAACTTGCTCGATGATGCGCGCGACGCTCCCACCGAATATCATGATCGATTGACCGTCGGCAAAGCGTTCGCACTTGCGATCGAAGAGGCGGCGAAGCTGTATCCCGCCGCCGAGCCCCTGATTGTGCATGCCGCATCGCTGGCGCCGGAGCCGCTGCCGCTCTTCCTTTTTGCGGAAGGCCGGGAAAAATTTGGCGCGACCCTCGATGCCGCGATGGCCGATGACGGCCTAGACGAGGCGGTGGCAGCGTTGCGCACCTTTGCGCTGATCGAACGCCAAACCATCAGCGACGAGCGCGACCCGTCGATCCAGACTGAGACCATTCGTTTGCATCGCCTGGTTCGACAGATTGCCGCCGGCCGCTGCCCGCGCGAGGATCGCGAACGCATGCAGGCCACCCTGATCGGTGCTCTCGCTGCGGTTTATCCGCGGGACATTTCCGACGCAAACAGCTGGGCTCACGCTTGGCCCAAGGCGCGGCGGCTCGACCCATTGGCGATGGCGCTGCTCGAAACACCGCCGCAATCGGCCGAGGAGGACGTAGGCCGGCTGCTCGACGGAGTTGCAGCGTATCGCCATCATGCGCTCGGCGCCTATCAAGAGGCACGACCGCTTTATGAACGTAGCCTGGCCGTGTGCGAAAGACGGCAAGGTCCCGACCATCCGGATACGGCGGAAAGGCTCAACAACCTTGCACTGCTGATTCGCGATGAGGGTAATCACGAAGCGGCCCGTCCGCTCTTTGAGCGGGCGCTCGCCATCAACGAGAAAGTCTTTGGGTCCGAGCATACCGCGACGGTGACGAGTCTCAACAATCTGGCTTTATTGCTCCGCGATCAGGGGGACTTGGCTGCTGCCCGGACGCTGTTTGAGCGGGCGCTCGCGGGCGCTGAGAAGGCGGCCGGCCCGATGGACCCGATTACGGCGGGAACTCTCAGTAATCTGGGCCTGGTGCTGCAGGCGGAAGGCGAAGCGGCCTCTGCGCGCGAACTGTTCGAACGTGCGCTGGCAATCGACGAAAAAGCGCTTGGCGCCGATCACCCTTTCACGGCGTCGGATCTCAGCAATCTTGCTCTGCTACTGAAGGAGGCGGGCGACCTCGCCGGGGCGCGCGCCCTTTACGAGCGCGCTCTGGCTATCGAGGAGAAGGCGCTCGGCCCTGATCATCCACATACTGCTGCGACTCTTTCCAACCTTGCGGAGCTGCTCCACGAACAGGGCGAGTTGACTCTCGCGAGGCAAATGTACGAGCGAGCACTTGCGATCCATAAAAGGGCGCTGAGGCCCGACCACCAGACGATAGCGGTCAACCTCAACAATCTGGCGACGTTATTGCGCGACGCGGGCGACCTGGCCGCGGCCCGACCGCTTTTGGAACAAGCACTTTCCAGCTACGAGCGAGCCCTTGGGCCAGAACACCCGGCGACAAATCGGGTCCGCTGCAATCTTGCCAAGGTGCTTGTGTCGGCCGGCTGTGCCGCGGATGCCTACAGCTTCGCCGCCGCCGCGCTGGCAGCTCACGACGCCAGTCTCGGCCCAACGCACCGTTGGACATTGGACTCCGCTGCGATAACCGCGCAGTCCCTCGAATTGCTTGAACGAAACGGCGAAGCCATTGAATTGCGGCAGCGCTACGGAGTCCGCGGCGATCAAGCTGCAGCGAGCGCAGCAACCTCGTGATTAGACTGAGCGCCGGCCGCCGAGCCAAACCGCCGCCGCGCGTCACCCTGAAACGGAAGCTTTGGCGGCCACGACGAAAGCCCGTTTCAGCATCTCGCGTTCGATCGGCTTTTGCAGGATCGGAATCTTGCGGAAACGGGCGTCGACGCTGTCGGCGTCATAACCGGTGACGAAGACGAAGGGCACGCCGCGCGCGGCCAGGATGTCGGCGATCGGGTAGACCGCCCCATCGCCAAGATTGATGTCGAGCACCGCCGCTTCCAATGGACCATCCTTGGCCCTCGCGGCCGCTTCCGCCGCGGTGCAAATCGGGCCGACGACCTGGTAGCCGAACTCGGCGAGGCATTCCTGGATCATCATGGCGACAAGCGCTTCGTCCTCGACCAGCAGCACGCGGGGCTTGTCTGCGACTTTCAGTCCGTTGGTCGCGCTGTGCGGCTCGGCGCATCTGGCCCCATTGGTGGCCCCGCGGTATTTCGTCGTGCCCTGGCGCGGGATCGACAGATTGCAACGCAGCCCTTTCGGGTCCCAGTCGAACGCCGTCTCGCCCTCGAGCTGCTGCTCGATGCTGGCACGAATGACGCGCAGCCCGAAGCTCCGCGCCGCCGGTGGCCCGATCGGCGGACCGCCGCTCTCCGTCCAGTTCAGCACCAGCGCGTCCGGCTGCAATTGCCAACTGAGGCCAATCCTTCCCATTTCCGACGACAACGCGCCATGCTTAGCGGCATTGGTTGCCAGCTCGTGCAACGCCAGCGCCAGTCCCTGCGCGGTCGAGGGCTCCAAAGAAATATCCGGTCCCTCAATGATGATCTTCTCTCCGGTGCGATAGGGCGCAAGCTCCTCGCCGACCAGCGTGGCGAGGTCGGCACCATTCCAGCGTGAATCGGACAGCAGCGTATGGGCGCGCGCCAGCGCTTTGATGCGGCCTTCAATCGCCGCAACGTAATCGTCGACGCTCTTCGCCCGCGTCAGCCGGATGATCGACTGAATGACAGCGAGTGCATTGCGGGCCCGGTGATCGACCTCGCGCGCCAGCAAATTTTGGCGCTCCTCGGCCTCCTTACGATCGGTAACGTCGATGGTCACGCCGCTGATGCGCACCACCCGGCCGGTCGCATCGACGCTCGGAGCCGCGGTGCCGGTGCACCAGCGCGTCTCGCCGTTGGCGCGAAGCACACGGAACTCGGTGTGCTGGGTCTTAGCGCTCTTCGACATGCGCGCGATGGCCTGTTCGAGCATCCGCCAATCCTCCAGATGAACGAGGCGACGCGTATTCTCCACGTTCGCCTCGAACCGGCGTGGATCGACACCGAAAATGCGATACTGACCCTCGTCCCATTTCAATTCCGTGCTGCCGACCTCCCATTCCCACGAGCCCATCTGGCCGGCGGCAAGCGCCAAGCTGCGGCCCCGCTCGCTCTCCACGAGCCGCGCGTTCGACGCTTCAAGCTCCGCGGTACGCTCCGCCACTCGCCGCTCCAGCTTGACGTTCACCTGTTCAAGTTCGCGCGTCTTGCGGAACAACTCGACGAAAATACGCACCTTGGCCCGCAAAACGTTCGGAATGACCGGTACCGGGACGTAATCCACCGCGCCCAGTTCGTATCCGCGCACGCGATCGACGTCTGTTATCTGGATCGCGGAAATGAAGATGATGGCCGTCTTCTGAAACCGCGGATGCTCGCGGATCATGGCCGCCAACTGGAAGCCGTCGAGCTCCGGCATGCACACGTCGATGAGAACGACGGCCACATCGTTCTTGAGCAGATATGTCAGCGCCTCCCGTCCCGATGAAGTCTTGACCAGATTCTCTCCGAGGTCGCCCAAGATCACCTCGTAGGCCAGAAGCTTATCCGGCTGGTCGTCGACGAGAAGGATGTTGACCTTGTCAGTCATGGCTCCAGCCTAGCGATGCAGCCACATCCGCAAGGCGGAGAGTAGTTGTTCGGTATTCACGGGCTTGGCGAGGTAATCCGACGCGCCCGCCTCCAGGCATTTTTCGCGGTCGCCCTTCATCGCCTTGGCGGTCAGGGCAATGATCGGCAAGCGGCGGTATGCCCTGTTCTGCCGGATCTTCTCGATCGTCTGATAGCCGTCCATCTCCGGCATCATGATGTCCATAAGCACGATGGCGAGCGACGGCGTTTCCTCGATGAGCGCGATGGCCTCGCGCCCGGTGGTCGCGGTCAGCACGTTCATGCCGCGGCGTTCGAGCGCGCTCGCCAGCGCGAAGATGTTGCGTGGATCGTCGTCGACCAGAAGCACCGTGCGGCCGACCAGGTCCTCATCGGACGAATTGAGCTGCTCCAGCATGTGCTGCTTCTCGGGCGGCAGCTCGGTGATGACGCGGTGCAGGAACAGCGCCGTTTCGTTGAGCAACCGTTCCGGCGACTCGACACCCTTGACCACGATGCTGCGGGCCATGGTGTGAAGCTGCGCGTCCTCCTCGGCCGACAATTCCCGGCCGGTGAAGACGACGACGGGGACATCGGCAAGCGCGCTATCGGCCCGCATGCGCTCAAGCACCTCGAATCCCGACATGTCGGGCAACCGCAAATCCAGCACCACGCAATCGCACGCACGCTCCTGCAGGATGTTCAGTGCCTCGCTGCCCGTGTTGGCATCGACGATCTCGATGTCGTCGTGGCCGAGCAGTTCATGGATGCTCATCTGCTCGGCTTTGTTGTCTTCGACAACAAGCAAGCGCTTACGGCGCGGCTGGGCAAAGTCCTTGATGCGGGCGAGCGCGTCCGCAATTCCCTCGCGCGTCGTCGGCTTCGTCACGAACGAGAAGGCGCCGCGGGCAAGCCCATGCTGGCGGTCTTCATCGAGCGTGACGATCTGCACCGGAATATGCCGGGTGAGCGGATTTTGCTTAAGCTGGCTGAGCACGTTCCAGCCCAGCATGTCGGGCAGGAATACGTCGAGCGAAACCGCCACCGGCTGATACTGCTTGGCGAGATTGATCGCATCGTCGCCGCGCATGGCCAAGAGCGCCTTGAACCCCTTGTCGCGCGCCAAGTCGATCAGGATCCGAGCGTAGTGCGGATCGTCCTCGACGATGAGCAGGATCGGATCGCCGGCCTGAATGTTGACGCGGTCGTCGGGAATCGGCTCGATCGTACGTTCGGGTGCAAGATGCAAGCCGGCGCGCTGCGCGGCCGGCGTGGCAGCGGCGGCCGCCTGGATCGGCGCGCTCGGACCCACATACTTGAGCGGCAGGTAGAGCGTGAAGGTCGATCCGGATCCTGGCGCGCTGCGCAAATGAATTTCACCGCCAAGGAGGCTCGCCAGCTCGCGGCTAATAGCGAGCCCAAGGCCGGTGCCGCCGTATTTGCGGCTGGTCGAGGCGTCAGCCTGCTGGAACGCCTCGAAGATCATCTTCTGCTTCTCCAGCGGAATACCGATGCCGGTGTCGGAGACTTCGAACGACACCACGCCAGGCGCCTGGCTGAGCACCGGATGCTCAGCGCTCCAGCCGCCGACCGCTAGGTTGACGTTGAGACGGACACCGCCCTGGGCCGTGAACTTGAACGCGTTCGACAGCAAGTTCTTGAGAACCTGCTGCAGGCGCTTGGTGTCGGTGGTGATGTTGCGCCCAAGATTCGGATCGGCGTGAACCTCGAACGACAGCTGGCGCGTTTCCGCCTCGTGGCGGAACGGCCGCGCCACCATGTCGAGGAGATTGCCGAAAAAGACCTCCTCGGCATCGACGGTCACGGTGCCGGATTCGATCTTCGACAGATCCAGGATGTCGCTGATGAGATTGAGGAGATCGGTGCCGGCGCCATGGATGGTGCGGGCAAACTCGACCTGCTTGGGCGAAAGGTTGCCTTCCGGATTATCGGTGAGCTGTTGGCCGAGAATGAGGATCGAGTTGAGCGGCGTGCGCAGCTCGTGCGACATGTTGGCCAGGAATTCCGACTTGTACTTTGAGGTGAGCGAAAGCTCGGTGGCTTTTTCCTCCAGGGCGCGACGGGCCTGCTCGATTTCCTGGTTCTTGCGCTCCACCTCGACGTTACGCTCGGCGAGCTGCTGGGCCTTCTGCTCGAGCTGCTCGTTGGTCTGCTGCAGTTCTCTCTGCTGCGCCTGCAATTCGCCTGCAAGCTGTTGCGATTGCTTGAGCAGCCCTTCAGTCTGCATCGTTGCTTCGATCGAATTGAGCACGATGCCGATCGAGGTCGTGAGCTGTTCGAGGAACATCGTCTGCAGCGCGGTGAACTCGTGAATAGAAGCAAGCTCGATCACCGCCTTGACCTGGTTCTCGAACAGCACCGGCAGCACGATGTTGTTGCGCGGCCGCACCTTGAACAGCGCGGAACTGATCGGAACAGCGGTCTCGGGCATTTCAGTGATCAGCATGCGCCGCTTGTCGAGCGCGCACTGGCCGATGATGCCCTCGCCCATGCGCATTGCTTGCGGATGGCCATTTGCACCATCGTCCGCATAGGCCGACAGCAGCTTGAGGCCTTGCGCCTCTTCGCTTTCGGCTTGATAGATCACGCCCTGGTGCGCGTTGACGAGCGGAGTCAATTCGGAGAGCAGGAGCCGGCCGACCGTCGTCAGATCGCGCTGGCCTTGCAGCATGTTGGTGAACTTGGCGAGGTTGGTCTTCAGCCAATCCTGCTCGGTATTGCGGTCGGTGGTTAGCCGCAAATTGTCGATCATGGTGTTGATGTTGTCTTTCAGCTCGGCCACCTCGCCGCGCGCTTCCACCTGAATCGAGCGTGTCAGATCGCCCTTGGTGACAGCTGTGGCCACCTCGGCGATGGCGCGCACTTGAGTGGTCAGATTGGCGGCCAGCAGGTTCACGTTGCCGGTCAAGTCCTTCCAGGTGCCGGCCGCGCCGGGCACGTTGGCCTGGCCGCCGAGACGGCCTTCGACGCCGACTTCGCGCGCCACGGTCGTGACCTGGTCGGCGAAAGTCGCCAGCGTATCGGTCATGTTGTTGATGGTCTCGGCGAGCGCCGCCACCTCGCCTTTCGACTTCACCGCAAGGTTTTGCTTCAGATCGCCGTTGGCGACCGCGGTGACGACTTTCACGATGCCGCGCACCTGTTCGGTGAGGTTGGCGGCCATGACGTTCACGGTGTCGGTCAAGTCTTTCCAGGTTCCGGCCACGCCAGGCACCTGTGCCTGGCCACCAAGGAGACCCTCGGTGCCGACTTCGCGCGCCACGCGGGTCACTTCCGAGGCGAAGCCGTTGAGCTGATCCACCATCGTGTTGATGGTGTTTTTCAGTTCCAGAATCTCACCCTTCACGTCCACGGTGATCTTGCGCGACAGGTCTCCGCGGGCCACCGCCGTCGTCACCTCAGCGATGTTGCGCACCTGCGTCGTCAGATTCGCCGCCAGCAGGTTGACGTTGTCGGTCAGGTCTTTCCACGTGCCGGCGACCCCAGGCACGACGGCTTGGCCGCCGAGCCGGCCGTCGGTGCCGACCTCGCGCGCCACGCGCGTCACTTCGGCGGCGAACGAGCGCAGCTGTTCGACCATGGTGTTCAAGGTGTCCTTGAGCAGCAGCATTTCGCCGCGCACGTCCACGGTGATCTTTTTCGACAGGTCGCCGCCGGCGATGGCGGTCGCCACTTCCGCGATGTTGCGCACCTGCGCGGTCAGGTTCGATGCCATGAAGTTGACGTTGTCGGTCAAATCCTTCCAGGTGCCGGCGACGCCTGGCACCTGCGCCTGACCGCCGAGCTTGCCTTCGGTGCCGACCTCGCGGGCGACGCGCGTCACTTCGGAGGCAAAGGCGTTGAGCTGATCCACCATTGTGTTGATGGTGTTCTTCAACTCAAGAATTTCACCCTTGACGTCCACTGTAATCTTGCGGCCGAGATCGCCGCGCGCCACGGCGGTGGTCACCTCGGCGATGTTGCGCACCTGCGCGGTGAGATTGCCCGCCATGGAATTTACGCTGTCGGTCAAATCCTTCCAGGTGCCGGCAACGCCCGGCACGTTGGCCTGACCGCCGAGGCGGCCTTCGGTGCCGACCTCGCGCGCCACGCGCGTCACCTCGCCGGCGAAGCGGTTGAGCTGATCCACCATCGTGTTCAGGGTTTCTTTCAGCTGCAGGATTTCGCCGCGCACGTCGACGGTGATCTTGCGGCTCAAGTCGCCGCCGGCGATGGCGGTCGCCACTTCGGCGATGTTGCGCACCTGGCCGGTGAGGTTCGACGCCATCGAATTCACCGAATCGGTCAAGTCTTTCCAGGTGCCGCCGACGCCCGGCACGTTGGCCTGGCCGCCAAGCTTGCCTTCGGTACCGACCTCGCGCGCCACGCGCGTCACTTCGGCCGCGAAGGCGTTGAGCTGATCCACCATGGTGTTGAGCGTGTCTTTCAGCTCAAGAATTTCGCCGCGCACGTCCACGGTGATCTTGCGCGAAAGGTCGCCGCGCGCCACGGCGGTCGCCACCTCGGCGATGTTGCGCACCTGGCCGGTGAGGTTCGACGCCATCGAATTCACCGAGTCGGTCAGGTCCTTCCAGGTGCCGGCCACGCCGCGCACCATGGCCTGACCGCCGAGCTTGCCCTCGGTGCCGACCTCGCGGGCGACGCGCGTCACCTCGCCCGCAAAGGCGTTGAGCTGATCCACCATCGTATTGATGGTGTCTTTCAGCTCGGCGATTTCGCCGCGCACGTCGACCGTGATCTTCTTCGACAGGTCGCCGGAAGCGATAGCCGTCGACACTTCGGCGATGTTGCGCACTTGCGCAGTAAGGTTCGACGCCATCGAATTCACACTGTCCGTCAAGTCCTTCCAGGTGCCGGCGACGCCGAGCACGTTGGCCTGGCCGCCGAGGCGGCCGTCGGTGCCGACTTCGCGGGCGACGCGCGTCACCTCGCCCGCAAAGGCGTTGAGCTGATCGACCATCGTGTTGATGGTCTCTTTCAGTTGCAGAATCTCGCCCGAGACGTTGACCGTGATCTTCTTCGACAAGTCACCACCGGCGATCGCCGTCGCCACATCGGCGATGTTGCGCACCTGCGCGGTCAGGTTGCCGGCCATGAAGTTGACGCTGTCGGTCAAATCCTTCCAAGTGCCAGCAACGCCCGGCACCTGCGCCTGGCCGCCGAGCTTGCCTTCGGTGCCGACCTCGCGGGCGACGCGGGTGACTTCCGAGGCAAATGAGTTGAGCTGGTCCACCATGGTGTTGATGGTGTCCTTCAGCTCCAGAATTTCGCCGCGCACATCGACGGTGATCTTGCGCGAAAGGTCCCCGCGCGCCACAGCAGTCGTCACGTGGGCGATATTGCGCACCTGGTCGGTGAGGTTGCCGCACATGGCGTTGACCGAGTCGGTCAAGTCCTTCCACGTCCCGGCCACGCCGGGCACGATGGCCTGACCGCCAAGCTTGCCGTCGGTGCCGACCTCGCGCGCCACGCGGGTGACTTCCGAGGCGAACGAGCGCAGCTGATCCACCATCGTGTTGATGGCCTCCTTGAGCTGCAGGATTTCGCCGCGCACGTCGACGGTGATCTTTTTCGACAAGTCGCCGTTCGCCACCGCGATCGTCACCTCGGCGATGTTGCGGACCTGCGCGGTGAGGTTTGACGCCATCGAGTTGACGCTCTCGGTGAGATCTTTCCACACGCCGGTCACGCCGCCGACCTGCGCCTGGCCGCCGAGCTTGCCTTCGGTGCCGACTTCGCGGGCAACGCGGGTCACCTCCGAGGTGAACACGTTGAGCTGCTTGATCATCGTGTTGACGATTTCGGCGGAGCGCAGGAACTCGCCCTTCAGCGGCCGGCCGTCGACGTCGAGACTGACGGTGCGCAAGAGATCGCCTTGCGCCACGGCGGCAATGGCGCGAGTCACTTCCGTGGTCGGCCAGAGCAGATCGTCGATCAGCGAGTTGACCGAGGATTCCATTTCGCCCCAGGCGCCGCCGGAAAGTCCAAATCGCACACGCTGACGGGTGCGGCCTTCACGGCCCACGACCTGGCCGACGCGCTCAAGTTGCTTGGCCATGCGCTGGTTGGTGCCGACGATCTCATTGAAGGTGTCGGCGATCTTGCCCATGATTCCGACCCGGTCGCCCGCCATGCGCACCGAGAAATCGCCGACCCGCATCGCCTGCAGGGCGTGGAGCAGCTCCGCCAAGCCGTGGGCGTCGCCGTTGAGCGCCTGCTCGGGCGGCAAGGGGGTTGGGAGCTGGGAACCGTTGGGAGCCGGTGAACCGGCGACGTCTTCATGCGTTTGCATAGGTGTCTCCGGCCCCTCCACGGGGGCGCGCGGGGCAGAAAATTCGATAATCGCGGAAAGCAAGGACTTGGACGGGGCTAAAAGGAGCGGGCGGGTTTGGAACTTTCGACCAAACCGAGTCTGGACGTCGGCAAGGGGCAAAATCGTCCAGCACGTCGCTCAATCTGATCGCGTTGCGCCGGCGGGTGGTTTCAAAAAGCCGAAACAGAATCCCCCTCACGGGTCATGCCCCACCTTTTGTGCCATGACCCAAAACGCGGCTAAGAGGCCAAGGTTCCGAGACAAAAAGCCGGTTTGAACAAAAAAATTCTCGGTGGTTTATCGGCGGTTGCTGGCGGCACGGACTCGCGCGCTTGTGCGGCGCACCGAAGGCCCGCGATCTCGTGGCAAAACGTCGCTTGGCAAGGGTTCCCTGCCCCTTATAGTCACTCGGCCAAATGCGCGGCCCAATGGCCACAAGACGCAGGGCGCCAAGCCAAAGGGGTGGGAACGATGACTGCGAAACACAGGACTAACCGCGCGGGAACTCCGTGCGCGATTCTTTTAGTCGCGGCTTTTGGCTGCCTCATAGGAGCCCTGCCGGCCGCGGCCGCCGATTTCGTCATGAAACTCGGCACCGCCACTATGAACGAGGGGCAGCATCAGTTCCTCAAGTTCTACAAGGAGGAGCTTGAGAAGGCCTCGGGCGGCCGCATCGAGGTGCAAATCTATCCGAACAGCCAGTTGGGCCCGATCCCGCGCGAGATCGAAGGCGTACAGCTCGGCAGCATCCAGGGCTATATCGGCCCGGTCGATTTCTTCGTCGGCGTCGATCCGCGCTTCGGCGTGTTCTCTGCGCCGATGCTGTTTCGCGACGACGCCAATGCCGCGGCGACGGTGCAGAGCCCGGCCATTCAGAAAGCGATGTTCGACCTGGTCGCGCCCAAGCGCATGGTCGGAATCGCCACCATGAGCCTCGGCGCCGCGGACTACGGCGCCAAGAAGCCGATCATGCAGCTCGCCGATTTCTCCGGCAAAAAGCTGCGCATCAACGGCACCGAGCTTGAGCGGCAGAAAATGGCGAAGCTCGGCGCGACCGGCATCGGCATGCCGCTCTCCGAAGTGGTGCCAGCGCTCGACCAGGGCGCCATCGACGGCACGATTTCGGGAATTTCCGTGTTCGTCGCCTTCAAGATGAACGACCTCATCAAGACGATCACCATTACAAACGACACCTACATCAACTCCATCGTCGTGGTCAGCAAGGCCTGGCTCGACACGCTGCCGCCGGATTTACAGAAAATGGTGATCGATACCGCGGTGCCGGTGCAGGCCAAGGCGCAAAGCTGGGAGTTCGACTTCAACAAGAAGCTCGAAGGCGACTGGGCGGCGCTGGGCGGCAACGTGCGCCGGTTTTCCGCCGACGACCAAGCCAAGCTGAAAACGCTGCTCGCCCCGGTCGCCGACGAAGCGACCAAAGGCCAGCCGGCGGTCCATGACATGCTTGAAATGGTGCGCGCGGCCGCAGCGAAAAACTGAGCGCCCATGGGTGACACCCTGTTGCGTGGCGCGAACGCGCTGATGGCAGCGCTTCGCGTCGCGGCGGGCACCATGCTGATCGCCAGCGTCGCCATCAACTTCGCCAATATCATCGGCCGCTATGTGTTCTCGGTGTCGGTGCCGTGGGCCGAGGAGACGATGCTGTTTTTGATGATCGGGGCGGTCTTCCTCGCCGTGCCGCCGGTCGGCTGGCTTGGACGCCACATCCGCATGGATGTCGTCGTGTCGCTACTGCCGCCGCGCGCGCGCATCGTCTTCGAGATCTTCTCCGACCTGGTGACGATCGCGACCTGCGTGATGCTTTCGGTCTTCGCGTGGCCGGTCATCACCATGCTGGCGGAGCTCGATCAAAGAAGCGACATGGCCAACGTACCGCTGGTCATCCCGCAGGCGGTGGTGCCGATCGGGCTTTTGCTGATGGCACTCCTCGTCGCGGTGCGGCTGATCGTGCTCGGCGTGCGCCACGACGACGTGATTTCGGCCCGCGAAGTCGAGCACTGAAATGGCGGCGGCATTCGTCTATTTCATCCTACCGGCGCTGCTTCTCATTCTCGGCCTGCCGATCTTCGTCGTGCTGATCCTGACTTCGACAGCCGCGATCCTGTTCGTCGCGCATGTGCCGGTACAGGCGATCCAGACCTACATGTTCGGGTCGCTGGACAACTTCCCGCTGCTGGCGGTGCCCTTCTTCGTGCTCGCCGGAGAGATCATGGGGCGGGGCGGCATCGCCAATCGGGTCGTGAATTGGGTGGTGTCGATGATCGGCGGCATACGCGGGTCGCTGGCGGTGACGACGGTGGCGTCGTCGGAACTGTTCGGCGCCATGGCTCACACCTCGGTCGGAACCGTCGTCGCCATCGGCCGCCTGCTGTTCCCTTCGCTCACCAAGCACGGATACAGCGAACGTTTCGCCGTAAGCCTGATCACCTCGTCGGGCGCTGTCGCGGTGATCATTCCACCGTCAATCTCGATGATCCTCTACGCCATGTCGGCGCAGGTGTCGGCCATAAAGCTGTTCACCGCCGGCGTATTGCCGAGTCTGCTGATCGGGGTGGTCGATGCGGTCTACGTGCTCATCTATGCGCGCGTCCAAATGGTGCCGCTGTCGTCGCCCGCGCGCTGGAAGAACATTTGGGCCTCGACCAAAGAGGCAAGCTGGGCGATCGGCACCATCGTGGTCATTTTCGGCGGCATCTACGGCGGCGTGTTCACGCCTACCGAAGCCGCCGGCGTCGCGGTTGTCTATTCGCTGTTCGTCGCCATGTTCGTCTATGGCGAGATCGGCCTTCCCGAGCTTTGGCAGGTCATCGTCAGCTCGGTGTACCTGATAGCGCAGATCTTGATCATCGTCACCGGCGCCGGCGTTTACTCGTGGCTCATGACCACAAGCGGCATCCCGCAATCGCTTATCGATCGGGTCACCGCGATGCACTTGCCGCATTGGTTGACGCTCTTGTTCGTCAATGCCGGGCTGTTGCTGGCCGGCAGCTTTCTCGAGCCACCGGCCGCAATCCTGATCCTTACGCCGCTTCTGCTCCCGGTGGTCGAAGCCGCGGGCGTCAACGCCATCCACTTCGGCATCATCATGGCGGTCAATCTGAGCATCGGCCTTTACATGCCGCCGTTCGGCCTCAACTTGTTCGCCGCGCGCGCCATCTTCAACGTGCCCATGGGCGCGATCTATCGGGGCGTGCTGCCCTTCGTGGCCGTCAATTTCGCGGCTTTGCTCATAGTCACCTATGTGCCGGCCATTTCGATGATATTGCTTAAGCTCGGCCATTAAGGAACTAAAAACGCCCCGGCGATTTAATTAGCTGCCTCCGGGTCCGCCCGGCTTCTTCGGCGCGACCTTGGACAGGGGGAATTTTTTGCATATTGCCATAGGAGACACCGATGAGATCGTGGTCACGCACCGGGATTCTGAGCGTATTGGTTTTGGTATTGTCTGTTGTCGAGACGTTCGCTTACGAAGTTACGATCCGGCGCAACATCGAATATGCTGAACATGACGGGGTGAAGCTGCACGGCGACCTGTATCACCCGGTCTCTCGCGAACGAACGCGATTACCGATCGTGCCGGTGGTGATCGCCGTGCACGGCGGCGGCTGGCGAAGCGGAGGGCCCGACACCTACAAACATTGGGGCCCTTATCTTGCCGAAGCAGGTTTCGCGGTTTTCGCGATCGAGTACCGGCTGTCGAAACCGGGCCAGAAAACCTACCCGGCCGCGGTTTCTGACGTGCGCGCCGCCGTGCAATTCGTCCGTGCTCAAGCCTCCTCGCTCGCCATCGATCCCGACCGCATCGCGCTGATGGGCGACGGGGCCGGCGCGCATCTCGCTGCCCTGGTCACGCTCGCCAATGCCGAGCCTGCGTTTTCCAGTCAGTACAAAAGCGATCCCAACGCGAGCACGCCTGCCACGGTGAAGGCCGCGGCTGTGTTCTACGGCATGTACGATCTCGTGGCGCAATGGGAGCACGATCAGGTCGCGCGTCCGCTTGACCAAGTGACAGGCCAGTTCCTCGGCGCCACGCCCATGGCCAACCGGCAGCTCTATTTCGAAGCTTCGCCAACAAGCTACGCCACGGTCGACAGGAACAAGCCGGAGTTCCTTATCATTTACGGGACATCCGACAAGGTCGTGGACGCGAACACCCAATCGCTGGCGTTTCAGACAGCGCTACGCCAAGCACAATTCTTTGCCCAAAAGATCGAGATTCCCAGCGCCGGGCACTATTGGGTCCCCGATCCATTCAACGATCCGGAAAGCCCGAACTTCTACGTGGGTCCGCGGCTTCTCCGCTTCCTCGAGCGCGCGCTGCTCGGCGGACCACCAAGTTGAACGGCCGCGCGAACAGATTGGAAACCATTGAAGAAGGCCGGACGGCCGCGGAATGCCGGGCCTGAACCTTTCTCCGGGCGCGGCGACAAACGGGTATCGGAACCCTTTGCCCTCGGAGAACGGTCATGTCACGTAAAGTCATCCTCACTCTCGCAGCCGCGGCTACGGTTGCCGCTGCCACTCTTGCAACATCGAGCGCGAGCTACGCCCGCGGCGTTCACTTCGGCGGCGGCGGCGGCCACGTCTCCGGCCCCAGCCATTTCGCCAGCGCCAATCACTTCGCGCGCGTGAATCACTTCCCCCGGCTCCATGATCCGCGTGACCCGGGCCGCCACATCGGCCTCCACGAGCATCACCGACACTGGGCGTTCCGTAATGGCATCTGGATCGAAGTCGACGATGTCGATGCTGCTGACACCGTGGACGTCGCTCCCGCAGTCACGCCCGGCCCGTGCACCTGCCTGACCAAGAACTACACGCCGACCGGTCTCGTGGTGTTCGCCGACATTTGCACCAAGGAATCAGCCAGTGCGCCGGTCGACGGCACCGCTGACGCCACGCAAGCGCCGACCACACCTGCGCCTGTCGCACAGGCCCCAGCGGCGACCGCAACTCCGTCCAACTTCGCGGGCCGCACCTATCAGGATTACTTGGCGGCCAACCCGCAGGCAGCCGCACAGGCTCCCGCGAAGAACTAACGACAAATCACACATGGAACGACGCCGCCCGCGGGCACCTCGCGGGCGGCTTATTTTTGCGGACGACCTCCAGGCATCGCGTGTTGGAGACCGCCGCTCATTTTATGAGAAGATCGGGAGACCGTCGGGGCCGATCTTGCCTTTGAAGGCGATATAGCCGCCGTCGATCAGGAGATCGGTGGCGGTGACGAAGGATGATTCGTCGCTGGCAAGATAAAGCGCGCCGGCCGCGATTTCGTCGGGCTCTCCCGGCCGGTTGAGCAGATGACGGGGGCCGTTGGCGATGCGCGCTTGCTCCTTGCCGCCGCTGCGCGCGCTCGATCGCTCGGTCAAAATAAAGCCAGGCGAGATGGTGTTGGCGCGGATGTTGTCGACGGCGTGATCCATCGCGAGGATGCGGGTGAAATGAATAAGCGCCGCCTTGGTGGTGCAATACGGCGAGCGCAGCGGCACGCCGAGATGGCCAAGCTGAGAAGCGATGTTGATGACGCTGCCGCCGCCGACCCGGCGCAGCTCCGGTACCGCAAATTTGCACATCAGAAAGGCGCCGGTCAGATTGACCGCAATGGCCTTGTTCCATTGATCGAGGGTAAGCGTCTCGACCGAGCCGTCCGGCGTGACGGTGGCGGCGACGTTGACCAGCGTGGTCAGCTTGCCGAAGACTTCGACAGTGCGGGCAACCGCCGCTTTGGCGCTCCCTTCGTCGGCGACGTCGACGGCCAGCGCCCGCGCATGCCCGCCGCCGTCGAGGATGGAGCGCGCCACCGTTTCCGCCTTGTCCGGGTCGAGGTCGGCGACAGCGACTTCCGCGCCTTGCGCCGCGAACAGCCGCGCGATGGCGCCGCCGATCTCGCCGCCGCCGCCGCTGATAAGCGCTACGCGCCTGGCCAGCCTGGTTCCTGCCGCCATATCAACGCGCCGCCTGGACGAAACTGCCATCAAAGATCGCCGACTTGGCGGGATAAGGCGGCTTGATCAAGCCGATCTCCGCGAGGCCATCCGCCATCCTGTCATAGATGGCGTCCGACACATCGCCGTCGAGACCGAACAGCTTCAACTTGGCGACCAGATAATCGTAGGCCTCGGCGGAATCCTTCGGATCCTGCTTGGCGCGCCTCACCAGAATGTCGACTGCCTGTTGTTTGTTGGCCGGGTCGTACAGCCAGCTCACCCCGCGCTTGTAGTTGTGCGCGAAGGCGACGAGCGTGTCGCGGTTCGCCGCCGCCCACGCATCGTTCGCTCCCCACACGGTGAAAGGAATACCCTCGGCGAAAGGCTTGGTGTCGCCGAGATTGGAGAGTCCGGCCTCGATCGCCTTGAAGTAAGTCGGCGGATTGAGGATCGCCGCATCGACCGCGCCGGCAGCGAGCGCAGCGAAGCGATCACCGGCCGCCTTGGCGTAAACAAAGTCCACGTCGGTCGTCTTCAGCCCGGCGGAGGCGAGAAACGGCTTGATGTAGATGAGCGTAATATCGTTCGGCCCGCCGATGCTGATCAGCTTGCCCTTGAGGTCGGCGATTTGTTTGATGGCCGGCTTGGCGAACACCGCATAGGGAGAACCCACGAAATCGCTGAGCACGATCTTGAGCGGCGCGCCCTGCAGCGCGGCGCGGGCAAAATCCGGATAACCGCTATGGGCGATATTGAGCGAGCCGGCCGCGACCTGCTGCGCGCCGCCGCCCCCCACGGTCACAAGTTCGAGATCGATGCCGTCCTGTTTGAGCCAGCCGAACTCCTCGGCAATGTACTGCGGCCATTGCGGCGGCCCGTGCGCGACCATCCCGGCGACGATCTTGGTTTCCGCTCGCGCCGCGCGGCCGGCCAACAAAGTCGCGGCGAATGCAGGCGCAGCAAAGATAAACCGGCGCCGCGACAGACCGCATTGGCGGTGGCCCGGCAAAGCCCCCTTCATGAGCAACTCCGTGTGAATTTCTCCCGCGTCGAAATGAGCGGGGCGCGCGTTCTAGCTCTTTGACGGACACGCGTCGAAGCGGACGGTGACCGGCAGGCCGATCGGCAGCGTCGGCGCACCGCGATCGACAGTCAAGACAACTCCCACGACATCTTTGGAGCGGGCATCCGCAGGCGTTGTGGCGCCGCCCGCCCCCGACGTGGCGAGGCTTCGCGGGCCCACCGCGGGGCTGATCGAGGAGACTTCGGCTTGAATCGCCGCATTGGGGAATGTCTCCGCGGCGACACTCGCGCGCTGTTGCACGCACACGCGCGCCAGATCGTGCAAGTCCACCTCGGCGCGCACACGCGTTTGGCCGTCCGGAACGATGTGCAGCAGCGGCTGCGGCACCGCCAGACTCAAAAACTGGCCCTGACTGACCAGGACATCGAGCACGACGCCATCCACCGGCGCATGCACCGAGCATTGGTCGAGCCGGGCGCGGCTGCCCTCGAGGTCCGCAGCCGCGGCATCGCGCAGCGCCTTGGCCTCACGGATGTCTTCCTCGCGCGCACCGGCGCGCAGCAGCGAGAGCCGCGCCCGCGCTTCTTCAAGCTGCGCCCCCGCGATCCTGGCGTCGCGTTCAACTTCGAGAACGCGGGCGATGGTAACGGTGACGCCTTCCTGCAGCGCTTGGGTGCGTTGCAACGTCTTTTGTGCTTCGTCGAGGCGGGCTTGCGAATATCCGAGCACGGCCTCGCCGACCGCGATCTCATCAGGACGTGAGCCATTGCGGAACCGGTCATAGGTCGCCTGCGCCGCCGCCAAGTGCGCTTCGCGCGTGTGCACATCGGCCTCGAGCGACCGGCAATCGAGCTTGATCAGAACCTGCCCGGCCTGAACCCGGTTCCCCTCGCGCACCAGAACTTCGCCGACGATGCCGCTGGCCGCCACGCCGATCGACATCGGCGCGCCCGCGCCCTCGACGCGCCCCGGCGCGGTGAAGTTGGAACTCTGGCCCAGCACCTGCGAGGGAACAACAAAACTCGCAAGCAACAAGGCCGCGCTCAACATCTTAATACCGCCCGTCATCCCGTTCGGCCGCCACTCCATGGCCCCAGAACTCCCGAACGCGCCCAACACCAGCGCATTATGCCTCTCGGTCACCCCCAAAGTGTAGTGGTATCGCTGATTTCCGTTGGCGGCAATTCAAATGAGATCGGGCAGCAAGCTTTTTTCTTTATGGAACAGGAGATTGTCCCAGTTTTGACTCACACCGATGCAAAGATTGGCGATACTTCCCAGCAAGCGGCGGGAGGGAAGATGAGTACGTTTGCTGATCTGGTTGAACTCGCGCGCATTTGCATGCGGCAGGCGCGTATAGCCCGGACCCCTGAAGTCGCCGGTGTCTTGCGGCAGATGGCGCAGGAGTATCAGGAGAAAGCCGCCCATCTCGAAGATGGCGAAGCTCCTGATCTCGACGACCGGCTCGTGGACGACGAGCAAAGCGAGGCTGCGCACCGCTGATCGAGGATCGTCTACAGTAGCCTGCAAAAATTCGAGCGCGGCGCACCGCCTTGCGATGCACTGCGCTCGGACGGGAAGTTTATTTGTTTGCTTACCAGCCGGGATGGGGACGGACTCGACTGAGCCCGTCCCCACGGGCTGGCTCGCTCACGCGTGCCTGGAGACGACGACACGGGTGGCGGCGGGCGCAGCCACGCTCGTTAGGCGTCGCCGAGCGGCACCGCGACAAAGTGCGTGGCGTCGCCTGCTTTTACCCGCATCAGAACGTCATGCTTGCCTTGCGCCTGGGCTTCACGCAGTGCCGTGGCAATGTCGTTGGCATTGGTGACCGCCTTGCCACTGACATCGAGGATGACGTTGCCCGCCTCGAAGCCGGCCTCGGCGGCAGGCCCATTGGGATCGACAGCCGTGACCACGACGCCGGTCTGGCCCGCACCCACGGCAGCAGCCGGGGCCACGGTCAGCCCGAGGTGCGGAACGCCATGGCTCGGCGACTGAGTCGCGGGGCCGGCGCTAGCCGTTTGCTCGTTCGGCATTTGCGCAAGCGTCACCGTGACAGCCTGGGCTTCGCCCTGACGAAGGATGTCAAGCTTCACTGCCGCATTCGGCGGCAGCATCCCGATCGTGCGGGCGAGGTCGCGCGCGTCTTTCACCGGCGTGCCGTTGACGGCGGTGATGACGTCGCCCGACTGCAGGCCGGCCTTGGCCGCCGGGCTTCCCTCTTGTGCGCTATCGACGATGGCACCTTCGGCCTTCTTCAAGCCAAGGCTATCGGCGATGGCCGTGGTCACCGGCTGGATCTGCACGCCCAGCCAGCCGCGGGTCACGTGGCCGTTGTCCTTCAACTCAGCGATGACGCGCTTGGCAGTATCTGCCGGGATATCGAAGCCGATACCCACCGAGCCGCCGGACGGCGAGAAGATCGCAGTATTGATGCCGATCACATTGCCCTCAACGTCGAAGGCCGGTCCGCCGGAATTGCCCTTGTTGATGGGCGCGTCGATCTGAATGTAGTCGTCGTAGGGGCCGGAACCGATGTCGCGGCTGCTGGCCGAAACGATGCCCGCCGTCACCGTACCGCCGAGCCCGAACGGATTGCCGACCGCGATCACCCAGTCTCCGACTTGCGGCGCGTGGTCGGCGAATTGCACGAACGGGAAGTCGTTCTTGCCGTCGACCTTGATCAGGGCGAGATCGGTCTTCGGATCGGTGCCGACGACTCGCGCCTTGTAGATGGTGCCGTCGGCGGTGGTCACCTGGACTGAGTTGGCGTGATCGACGACGTGATTGTTGGTCACCGCATAGCCGTCAGCCGAGATGAAGAAGCCCGAGCCTTCGCCGATGACGGTCTGACGCGGCGCAGCATGCTGCCCATCCTGACCTTGGCCTTGGCCGAACTGATGGAAGAACCTCTCCATGGGCGAGCCCGGCGCGAATGGAACGGCCTGATCGTTGTCATCATCGCGCATGGCTGCGGGCTCGGCGCTGCCGGGGATCTTCACGCGGACCGAGATCACTGCCGGCTTCACCTTGGAAACGATCTCGGCGAAGCCAGGCGGGTGTGCCAGCGTCGCGGTCTCAGCAGCGTGCGCCGACGGCGCACCGAAGTTGAGACCTGACGATTGGTAGAAGCCGGGACCGGCAAGAAGCAGGCAGGCGCCAAGTCCGGCGACGGACGCCAACAGCGCAACGCGACGGGCGCGCAACGCCCGCGGTTTGGATGAATCTGAGGGGTTCGCTCGAGTCATGATAAATCTCCATCGATGGAACGACCGGCGGCCGTTGCTCTCTACAAATGGGCAGGGCGGCTTACGGCAGCGTGGCGGCGATATTAATTCTTGGAAAACATTACAGAGCTGTCATGCTCGGCTGGGGCGAGCATGCCGGCGATCGCTGCAAATTTCTCAGAAATATTACTTCTTTGTCATGCTCTGCACTTCTTTGTTATGCGAAGGCGGAGCATGACCGCACTTACTTCACCGGCGCAGCGTCCGGGATGAAGCGCTGGCCGAAGACCGGCTCCTTGTAATGCGTCGGCGGCAATTGCCACGCACCGGTCGTGGGCGGGCGCACCTCGGCGTCCACGTGAACATCGAGCAAATAAGGCTTGTTGGACTTCACGGCGTGTTCGAGCGCGCCACGGAAATCCTGCGACTTCGTTACGGTCATTGCATCGACGCCGGCGGCTTTGGCCCAGGCGGCGAAATCCGGATTGTACGGTTTCTTGTTGGCGCCCTGATGGAACATGGTGCCGTGCTCGCGACCACCAAACAGGCCGAGTTGAATGTCGCGGATGGAGACCCAGCCGAAATTATTCCAAATAACCCAGACCACCGGAATGTTGTATTCGACCGCAGTGCAAAGCACGTGCGGCACCATGGTGAAGCAACCGTCGCCGGTGACCGCAACCACCGGCCGATCCGGCGCCGCGAGCTTGGCCCCGAGCGCGCCGGCAGCGCCGAAGCCCATGCCGGAAAAGCCCCAGGAATTGAGCATGCATTGCGGTTTGCGCGCGTTCCAGAACTGCATGTACCAGTTGTGGCTCACGCCCACATCGCAGCAGATGATGCCGTCGGGCGGCAACACCGCCTGGCAATCGGCGACCACCCGTTCCGGCCGCAGCGGCGAGGTGTGCGTTTCAAAATTTGGCGCAACAAATTTCTGCCACTCGGCCCGCCATTCGGCGATGTCGGCGATCCACTCTTTGGTGGCGGCCTTTGCACTACGTCGTCCAATCTCCGCCAAAAGCTGACGCAGAAAGGTGCGCGCATCCGCCAGAATGGGCAGGTCGGGCGGATAATTGCGGCCGAGTTCGTCCGTATCGACATCGACGTGGATGAGTTTGGTGTGCGGAAAATTCCACGAGAAACCGGGCAGCCACGACGAAGCGGAGCGATCGTCGAACCGCGCGCCGATGGCAATGACCAAGTCGGCGCGACGGCCGGCTTCGTTGGCGGGATAGGCGCCGTTGCGCCCGATAAAGCCGAGCGACAGCGGATCGGTCATGTCGAGGCAGCCCATGCCGTTGGGCGAAGAGATCACCGGGATCGCGAGCTTTTTGGCGAACTCGGTGAGTTCGCGGCTCGCTTCCGACAGCGTCACGCCATGGCCGATGAAGAGGACCGGACGCTGCGCGGCCACAATCATCTCCATGGCGCGGGAAATCTGCTCCGGCGAGGCCCCTCCCCGCTGCGTATTAAGCGGCGATACAGCCAGCGGCATTTCAACGTCATCTTCCTCCTGAAAGACGTTGAACGGCACGTCGACGTTCACCGGCCCCGGCCGGCCCGACAGCATCGTGGTCATCGCCTGGCGCAGCGCCAGCGGCAGCATGTCGACTCGGGTCGGCTGGAAGCTGCGCTTCACCACGGGGCGGACGATGTTGACGAAATCGGCCTGATAGTGGCGGTTGATCTCCTGAAACGGACTGCGATTGAACTGTTGCGTCGGCACGTTGGCGGTGATGGCGAGCATCGCGGAGGAATCGCTCAGCGCGCAGGCGAGCGGCATGATGATGTTGCAGGAGCCCGGACCGCACGAAGTAAGCGTCGCCACCGGCTTGTGACGCACGCGGAAATAAGCGTCGGCCATATGGGCGGCGACCTGCTCGTGGCGCGGCGAAATCATGGTGATGCGGTCGCGCGCCTCGTAAAGCGGGTCGAGCATGCCGACATTGCCGTGGCCGCAAATGCCGAAGACATAAGGAATGTCGTTCTTGATCAAATATTCGGTGATCAGCTCGGCGCCCTTCATGCGTGGCATCGCTTGTTGCTCCTGTCTAAGCCGCCTTCGCCCGCGCGATCGGTCTTAACAGCTGCGGCGTGATGTAGATTGGAAACTGGCAGAGCGCGAAATACAACCACGTTCCCGCCGGCAGGACGCTCTGGGTTGCCGCCAGCATCAGCCCCATGTTGCGCTGGGACACCATGAGCCCGAGCGCGAGCGCGCGCTCCCGGCCGAGCTTGCGGAAGATCAGCACGGTCAGCCCGAGCAAGGCGAAGAACACCGCGAAGGAGAAAACCAGGATCGCCGTGATCCTCAACGGATCGGCCAGGAAGCTCTCAGCCACCGTTCCCATGACCGCAGTGACGAAGACCAGCATGAACAGAATGTTGAGTCCGTCAACGGGTTCGCGGTAGCGCTCGATTGCGGCGGCGCCGACGATCCGGCGGATCACGGCCGCGACCAGCAGCGAGCCGGCGAGGATCGCGAACAGCTTCATGCCGAGCACCAACGGTGAGAGCGTCAGTACATCGCCGAAAAACATGTAGGCGAAGACCGGCGCGCTGAAGGGCACCAGCGCCGTGCTGGTCACGAGTGTGATCAGCACCAGCGTCGCATCGAGCCCCATCAGCGCCGCCAGCGCCGGCGACGCCATCATCGGCGACGCCACGGTTTGCAGCATGATGCCGAGAAACAGATCTGGGGATTGCTTATCGAATCCCGTCGCCAGGCAAATGACGCCGACGAGCATGGGCACGACGAGCGTCGACCACGCGGTCGCCGTAAGCACGATACCGGGCCGCCGCATGTAGCCGCGTAGCGCCGCGATATCCACGCGCATGAACGAAACGACGAGCAGGAGAAATATGGCCTCGGTCACGAACGGCTTAAGCACGGCACCAAGCGGCGGCACCGAAATGCCGATGAACACAAGGCTGGCGAGCGCACGGGTGCCCTGTCGACCAAGCCACGCGAGAGCGCGGACCGGCACGCTTGAGTCGTTTGTCCAAGGGGCAGGCATGGCCGCCCTTATGCGGCATTCGCGCTGGCCACGCAAACGCAAAGCCAGTCGATAACTTGTCATGCTCCGCGAAAGCGGAGCATCCAGTAATCGCCGGATTTAGATTTCCACTCGGGCCACATCAGAGTCCCGCGGGTACTGGATCATCCGCATTCGCGGATGATGACAGGGACCTAGTCCCGCAGACCCGCCTGCACGAGCAGCGGATAGGTCACGTCGCGGAATTCGCGCATTCCTGCGATGTAACGCGGCCAGGAGAGGAGCACGCCGTCCAAGCCGATCTTCGACAAATTCGCCAAACCATCCACGATCTGCTCCTTGGTGCCAATGAGCGGAAAGCCGCCCCAGCCCGAGATCATCATCTCGGCCATGGCCTTGCGCCGCTCCTCGGGATAGTCGCGCTGGTTGATCTCGGCACCCATCGTGTCGATGACGTTGCGCGCCGCGATCCAATCGCCCTTTTCGTGCACATAATAATTGTAAAAGTCGCGCGCTTCCTTTTCGGTCTCGGCTTGCACGATGGTGGCGTTGCTCCACACTTTCACCTCGCGCCCGTATTCCTCGCGCGCCAGCCGATGGTAGCCGGCGACATGCGCGGTGTGGGTCGCGATATCGTGGGTGCGGATGTTGGTGAACACGAGATCGCAGTGCTTGCAGGCGAAATGCCGGCCGCGTTCCGAGGAGCCCGCGTTCATGATCGCCGGATACGGGTACTGGATCGGCTTCGGCTGCAAATAACCGCCGTTGATCTTGTAGAACTTGCCTTCGTGGTCGAACCGCTCGTCCTGCGTCCACAGCCGCTTGACGATGGAGAGCCATTCCTCGGCGCAAGCGTAGCGATCTTCGTGATCGAGAAGCGAGACGTTGAACATCTCCATCTCGGGAAAATTCCAGCCGTTCACCACGTTGAGGATGTAGCGGCCGTTGGAAATGTGATCGATGACGGTCGACTGCTTCGCCGAGACAATCGGATGATTGAGCGCCACGTGCGAAGTGGACACCACGCCGGAATGGCGCGTGGCGCCGGCGATGCCGGCGGCCCACGTGTAGGTCTCAAAGCCCGGCCCCTGCGGATCGGTGGCGCCGCCAAAGCCGCGCCAGCGCGCCACCGGCACCAGCGCCTCGAAGTCCATCTCGTCGCCGAGCTGCGCCAGCGTCACCGTGTTGGGCCAGCTGATTTCCAGCCGTCCGTCCAGGTCCGACATGACGCAACCGCTGTCGAGATTGGTCTGGAACGTGCCGAGCTTGAGCTTGCGGCCGCCGAACGCCGGATTGGAGTCGCGCCGGTCTTTTTGATGGGGCTGACGAGTCATACCGGCGTGCTTTCGTCTCCTGGTTTCAGAAAATTCGCAAACGTTCGGAAAGCACGCTGCATGCGGGGCTCGACCTGCAATTCTAACGAAGTCGCGATGCGTACAGAAGCTACGTCATTGCGATCCCGGCATGTCACTACCCTTTATCTTCCCTGCAGATTTAGGCTACGGCCCGCAAGAGCTTAAGCCCAAGGGAGTTTTCCCGACGATCACAGATTGGGCCAATGAACCCAGGGCGCGGACCGTTCCGATCGGACGACCTGCTCTTGTCATGCGCGGGCTTGACCCGCGCATCCATGCTGACCCGCGGCGGTCGAGCGCATCGTCATAACTGCATGCAAGCGAGAAGGCGGCATAGATTGCAACGAGCGGGCCTTCCCGCTGACCAAGGTGCGTTAAAGGGTCGTCTGTTGACCGGCGGCAGGCCCGGCTATACTCGCGTGTGACGGGCGACTTGCGCGGACGTTGCGAGGGGAACCATGCTGACTGGAGGCTACTTCAAACTACGGCTTGCAGTTGCGGCTCTCGCCGGTGCGTTGCTGATGACCCCCGCGGCGGCCGCCACCCTCATTACCGAACACGAGGCGGAGCTGCCGGCCGACAACTCGCTGCTTCGCTCCGGCATCGAGCGCGGGCCCGATATCATTGTGGTTTATCCGCCGCCGAAGACGGGAATGATCCAATCGCCGTTTGCCTTCAAGGTGAAGTTCGAACCGCATGGCGGCACCCAGATCGATCTCGATACGTTGACGGTCGTCTACAAAAGGATACCCGCCATCGATCTTACAGCGCGGCTGAAACCCTATGTCCGCCCCGACGGAATAGACATGCCGAGCGCGGAAGTGCCGGCGGGCGACCATCGCATCATGATCTTCGTCAAGGATTCCGCCGGGCACCAAGGGCAGGCCGACATCCACTTCGATGTCGAGAAGTAACGTGAGGCTACACCAACCGGCGTAGGCGGCGATGCCAGTTATCCTCATCTCCTATCGGCGCGCCGATTCAAAGGAGATTTCCGAGCGCATTCACGAGCAGCTCGTGTCGCGCTACGGCAAAAAGTCGGTCTATATCGACATCGATTCCATCCAGCCGTCGGCCGATTACCGAGTGCACATCACCCAGGCGCTCGAGCGCGCGCTGGTCATGGTGGCGGTGATCGGGAAGGACTGGGCCGGACCGCGCGCGGAAGGCAAACCCCGCATCTTCGATGCAGACGACCCGGTGCGGGCTGAGGTTGAAACGGCCTTTGCCAATCGCCGCTCGGTCTTGCCGGTGATGGTCAACGG
>JBAUYV010000075.1:0-42503 GCA_049584975.1 Xanthobacteraceae bacterium
ATGATAAGGTTCTCTATGCGAGGCTGAACGTTCGAATCAATCACTTGCTCAATCCATTCGCGCGTAATATCGCTGCCCTCGTCAATTCTTGTAGGCTTGCGATCTTTTTCTTCGATTCCATAGATAATTTGTCCCCCTGCTGAATTTGCAAAGCTCGAGACGTCCTTGCAGAGCTCGTCGCGACCTTTGCTCTCCTTTGAGAGAGAAGGAGAGGCCTTGTAGTCTAGTGTCAGGCTCTCTTGAATTCCCTCGCGAATTAGCATTTCCAGGTTAGCTTTGTTTTCGAGCTCAAGCATAATCCAAATACTCCCGCGTGGACGGAGTCTGAATGGATTGCCGGGTCAAGCCCGGCAATGACGATTCATTGCTCCAGGTGAATGTAGTTATCCCGGATCACCTGGTGCCAGTGCGCGATTTTGCTTGTCAGGAAGGCGCCAGCCGCCGCGGGTGAGCGCTGATCGGGTGGGAAAGCCGAAACATCCTGCCTACCGCTCCGGAATGATTGGCAACAAGACGTAGGGCTGACGGCCGGCGGCGAAATGCAGGGTATTGCGGGTTGCAAAAACCTCGGGCGGCCGGTCGTCTGCGTCGATGTGGAGGAACGGGCCAACGCCTTTCATCGGATAGGGCGCGTTGGGCAGCGCGATGTCGCGTCCGTCCACCTCGTAATCCTTGCCGCGCACGGTCAGCGCCAGGCGATAGCCGGGCGGCACCACGATCGAGGTCGGCCAGATTTCGACGTCGAGCTCGACCGGCTCGCTGGGTGTCAGCGGCCATTCCTCGTCATGGGTGTGCCACGGCCGATACGCTAGCGAGCGCGCCGGATCGAGCTTGCGCTGCGAGGCGCGTAGCCAGCCGAGGCCGACCGGCACACGCGGATCGTTGGAACCGATGAAGGTGATTTCCTTGCCGTCCGGATCGAACAGCCGCAGCACCAGGAAAATGTCGGCATCGGTGGTCGGCGAGGAGACAACGAGTTTGGCGGCAACCGGCCCGGTGATCTCAAGACTCTGAGTCATCTGCGGCGTGCGGAAGGTCAGGCCGTCGCCGGTTGTCTCGTAACTCAAGGTCGTGGCGGCGGCCGGCTCTTGCGGCGTTAGCGCCAGTTCATCGGCCCGCAGATAATATTTGGTCCATTGCGTGCGCCCGAGCGGCCACTCGCTCTCGCCGCGCAGGACGAATCTCTCGTGCGGATGGCGGACGTTGAGCGACACGCGCGGCTGTTTGCTCCAGCCGGTGTCGTCGCCTTTGAGGAAATGCCCGAAGAAGCGTTTCTGTAGCGCCTCGCCGTAATGGCTGTAGAAGTGCGTGAAATGGGTGTCGCCGTGCACTTCCAGCCACTTCTGTTTGGAGCCCGCACGCAGATAACCTTCGAAATTGCCGCGGGTGTGCAGCCCCATGCCGCCCCAATTGGCCGCCGAGAGCAACGGTGTCTCGATCTGCTCGAATTCGGCGGTGCGCGACGTGTAGTAGCCGTCGTGAAGCCGGTGGCGCTTCGCTTCGCCCGGCGAGTCGGCGCAGTTTTTCGCGAGCTCGGCCTCCGGCAGCGTGTCGGGACCGGCGACCGGCTCTCCCGTCACCACGCTCTTGGCGCCGCGGCTACCGACGCCGTGCTGCACGCTCGCCACCTGGCGCGGATGCCAGCTGTTGAGGAAATCGCTCAGGATTCCGCCGTGCCGGCATAGCTCGCGGTAATAGTCCGACGAGCCTTCCCAGATGCACAGCGCGGCGAGGTGCGGCGGCTTGAGCGCGCCGACGGTCCACTGATTCATGGCGTAGTAGGAAATGCCGTTGAGGCCGACTTTGCCGTTGCTCCAGGGCTGCGTGCCGGCCCACTCGACGCATTGGTAGAGATCGTCGGTCTCCCGCGGCGACCAGACATCGAGGAAGCCCGGCGTGCGCCCGGCGCCGCGCGAGTCGATGCGTACGCACACGTAGCCATCCGGCACCCATTTTTCCGGATCGACCAGTTCCCAGTTCTGGTATTTGTTGCTCGATCCTGCCAGCACTTCGGGCGCCGCTTTGGTAAGCCGCGTCCAGTTGCCCTTGTAGCCGTCCTGGAACGCCAATCCTTTGGCGTAGGGACCGTAGCTGAGAATGACCGGATAGCGGCCCTCGGCGATGGGGCGAAACACGTCGGCGCGTAACACGACGCCGTCATCCATGGCGATGGGCGCGTCCCAGTCGATGCGCATGCCGTCGCGGGTCTCGGATTCCATTTCAGTCATGGCCAGACTCTAATCCGTCATTGCGAGCGGTAGCGAAGCAATCCAGCCTGACCTGCCTTTCTGGATTGCTTCGTCGCTTCGCTCCTCGCAATGACCGCGCCGGATCAAGCTTCCCCGATCTCCTTCAAAATCTCGGCGCTGTGTTCGCCGAGACGCGGCGCGGGACGGTCGGAGGCCATGGGTTTGCCGTCGAGCACGATTGGAGTGCGGATACCGGGACTCTTGCCGCCTTTGGCGGCGGGGTTCGCCAGTTCAAGCCGCATGCCGCGGTGAATCACCTGCGGATCGGTGAAGACTTGCTCGAGATCGTTGATCGGTCCCGCGGGCACGCCGCCGGCCTCGAGTTTTTGCAGCAGTTCGGCGCGTGTCATGCGCGTGGTGAGTGCGGTGAGGTGCCCCACCAGTTCGGCGCGATGGCCAAGCCGGCCCTTGTTGTCCTTATAGGCCGGCACCTCGGCGAGCTGCGGCGCGCCCAAAATTCCGCACAGCTTGATGAATTGCGCGTCATTGCCGGTGGCGATGATGATGTGCCCGTCGGCGACCGGAAACACCTGGTAGGGAACGATGTTGGGGTGGGTATTGCCGATGCGCTTGGGCACGTCGCCGGAGACCAGATAATTGAGCGCCTGAAACGCCAGCACGCCGACCGTGGAGTCGACCAGCGCGGCGTCAACATAGCCGCCCTTTCCGGTCTTCTCGCGCCGCGCCAGGGCCGAGAGGATGCCGATCGTCGCGTAGACGCCGGAGAAGATGTCGGATACCGGAATGCCGGCGCGCATGGGCTCGCCGTCGGCGGTGCCGGTCAAGCCCATGATGCCGCCCATACCCTGGGCCATGAGATCGTAACCGGCGCGCGGCGCGTACGGGCCGGTCTGGCCGAAGCCGGTCACCGACGCGTAGATCAGCCGAGGGTTCGCTGGCGCGAGGCTTGCATAGTCGAGTCCGAATTTGGCGAGTCCGCCGACTTTGAAGTTTTCGATCAGTACGTCGGAGCGCGCTGCAAGCTTTTTGACGATGCGTTGTCCTTCAGCGGTGTCGAAATCGAGTTCAATCGAACGCTTGCCGCGGTTGGTGCAATGAAAATAGGCCGATGCAAGATTGCCGCCGTCGGCGGCCGGCACGAAGGGTGGGCCCCAGGCGCGGGTGTCGTCGCCCGAGCCCTTGCGTTCCACCTTGATCACGTCGGCGCCGAGATCGGCGAGAACTTGGCCAGCCCATGGTCCCGCCAGAATGCGGGCAAGCTCCAAGACGCGCAGACCAGTCAGCGGACCCGGCATGATAAGTCCCTCTCGCAACGCGGCAAAACGGCACAAAATGGCCGCGCGGGCGCCCTAAGTGGCGCAGACGATCGATTTTGTCCACTGCGCGGGCGGCCTGTCCACGGTGACATCCATTGGGGGGTAGGGTTAGCGCTCCGTTCAGCTTGTCAGGGCGGCGCCTCATGACTAGCTACAGGCCATCGAGGATGGGAAGAGCGGTGAATTCCTCTTTCTTCAGCGACATGTTGCAAACGATCGCCGATCGCGGCCGCGCCCTGATTCAGCGCCGCGAAGCGCCGCAGCAGCGCACCAAGGGGCTTGTCGAACTGTGCGAGGACTTGCTGTCCGGCCGTGGCGAAGCGTCCGGCGTGGCGCTCGCGCGCGACATCCTGGCCCGCTACGCAACGCTGACGATCGGACCGCGCATTGCATTTTTCGAGGCGCTGGAATCCACGTTTGGCCATGACGACGCCCGCATCGACGCGGCAATCGCGGCCTGGCGGCAGTCACCGGCGGAGGAAACTGCGGCCGAGTTGCATCGCGCGAGCGAACCGAAGCGCCTCGAACTGTTCCGGCGGCTCAATCTTGCGCCCGGCGGCACCGCCGCCCTGGTGCGCATGCGTGAGCAACTGTTGGACGCCATGGAGCGCCGCGAGGATATCGCGGCCATCGACAAAGATTTCATCCATTTGTTTTCCTCGTGGTTCAACCGCGGCTTTCTTGTGCTGCGCCGCATCGATTGGTCGACCCCGGCCGTCATCCTGCAAAAGATCATCCATTACGAAGCGGTGCACGAGATCCAGGATTGGGAGGATCTGCGGCGGCGCATCGATCTGCCCGACCGGCGTTGTTATGCGTTCTTTCATCCCGCGCTGGTCGACGACCCGCTGATCTTCGTCGAGGTGGCGCTGACCCGCGAAATCCCGGGAGCAATCGAGCCGATCCTTGCCGACAAGCGCAAGGCGGTCGATCCCGAGCGGGCGACGACGGCGGTGTTCTATTCGATCACGAATTGCCAGCGCGGGCTCAGCGGCGTGAGCTTCGGCAATTTCCTCATCAAGCAGGTGGTCGAGGAGGTGTCGCGCGAAGTGCCGCGTGTGGCCAAGTTCGTGACCTTGTCGCCGGCGCCGAATTTCGGCGCTTGGCTCAGGCGCGAGCGCACGCTGCCGGTTTCCATGGCGTTCGATGAAGACGATCGTGCGGCGCTCGCCCTGCTCGACAAACCGGATTGGTGGAGCGCGCCGGAAACCGCCGAAAAGGTGCGCGAGCCGCTGCTGCGGGCCGCGGCCTGGTATTATGTGCGCGGGCGCAACGGCCGCGGATTGCCGATCGATGCGGTCGCCCGCTTTCACCTTGGCAACGGCGCCCGACTGGAACAGCTGGACTGGCTCGGCGATACGTCGGAGCGCGCGCTGCAGAACTCCTACGGCCTCATGGTCAATTACCTCTATGATCTCGAATATATCGAGAGGAACCACGAGACCTACGCGCAGCAGCACACCGTGGTCGCGGCCAAATCGGTGACCCGGCTGGTCCGCTCCCCGGTGCGGGAAATCGTTCCGGTCTCGGGCTGATCGTCATTGCGAGGAGCGAAGCGACGAAGCAATCCAGGATTTTTCCTATGAACTGGATTGCTTCGCGGAGCCTGTCATCGGACAGCGCGACTTCGCGCGGATCCGTTGGCTCGCAATGACGCTTTGGATGATCCACGATGCCCAACCTGCTCGGCGTGCTGGAAACGGTGCTTTATGTGGACGCGTTCGAGCGCGCCTGTCCCTTTTACGAGCAGGTGCTCGGGCTCAATAGCATCTATCGCGATCAGCGGCTCTGCGCTTACGACGTCGGCGCACGCGGCGTTCTGCTGTTGTTTCTGCGCGGTCACTCACTGGAGACCGTGAAGCTGCCCGGTGGCACGATCCCGCCCCATGACGGAAGCGGGCCGGTGCACATCGCCTTCTCGATTGCGGCCGATGCCCTTGCGGCGTGTGAGGCGCAATTGGCGGATGCTGGCGTCGCCATCGAGGGGCGCACCAAATGGCCGCGCGGCGGCATCAGCATTTATTTCCGTGATCCCGATGGCCACTTGCTGGAGTTGGCAACGCCCGGTTTATGGCCAGGGTATTGAGAGCCGCACCGGGGATGAGGGCTACGACTTTCCGTATACCGGCACGATAGCGCCGCGGGTCACGCGATTGTCCGGCGAGGCGAGGAACACGATCGTCGCTGCGACTTCTTCGACCTTGGGCCAGAGCGCGAAGTCCGCTTTCGGCATCGACTGCCGATTGGCCTGGGTGTCCATGATCGAGGGCGCGACGGCGTTGACCAGGATGCCGTCTTTGGCGACCTCCTCCGCAAGGGCGGCGGTCAGCGCGGCGACGGCGGTCTTGCTCGCCGTGTAGGCCACCATACCGGCGCCGCTGCGCCACTCCAGCGCCGCGCGGGCCGCGACATTGACAATGCGGCCGCCACCGCTCATCGCCCTCACGGCGGCGCGGCAGCACAGCGCGCAGCTCACATAGTTCATGTCGATCTGCTGCCGCAGCGTCGCCAGGCTCATCTCGCGTAGCGGCGCAGCCGCAAAACCGCCGGCGATGTGGATCGAGCCCCACAGCGGCGCAATGCCCTGGTAGGCGCGCTCGACCACCGCCTCGTCGGCGAGATTACCCGCAATGACGAGCTTCACCTGCTTGTGGGCGCGCAGGCTGAAGCGTTGCGCTTCGGCCTCATTGAAGCAAGGTACGTGGCAGATCGCGCCGGCCTCGACCAACGCCGCCACGACGGCGGTGCCGAGCGCACCGGCGCCGCCGGTGATCACCACATGACGGTCGCGAAAGTCCATGGCGTATCATCGCCGATCCGTATCGTTTTGTCATGGCCCGCCAGCGGTGGGGCACACGATGGCAATGTTGGCTATCCTCCGCGGAAAGGAGAATCAGTGGCTGACTTCGATCTCGCCGTTATCGGCGGCGGCATCAACGGAACTGGTATCGCGCGCGATGCCGCCGGCCGCGGATTGCGGGTCGTGCTCTTCGAGCAGAACGATCTGGCGTCCGGGACATCTTCGGCGTCGTCGAAGCTCATTCATGGCGGGCTGCGTTACCTGGAGCACGGCGAATTCCGCCTGGTCCGCGCCGCGCTCTCCGAGCGCGAAGTGCTGCTGCGGGCGGCGCCGCATCTCATTCGGCCGCTGCGCTTTGTGCTGCCCCTCAACAAGGCGCGGCGTTCGGCCGTGCTGCTGCGGCTCGGCCTGCTGCTTTACGACTGGATCGGCCGGCGCAAAATCCTCCCTGGAACACGTGAGCTTGATCTAGGCGACGACGAGGCCGGCCCGCCGCTACGCGGCGAGTTTCGCAAGGCTTACGAATATTCCGACTGCTTTGCGGACGACGCGCGCCTTGTGGTCCTCAATGCGGTGGATGCCGCGGAACGCGGCGCGGTGATCCGCACCCGCACCCGCTGCATGCGCGCCGAGCGCCGCGATGTCTGGCAACTCACACTCGATACAAACGGCCAGAGCGACGTGGTGACAGCGCGCGTCCTGGTCAACGCCGCGGGTGCCTGGGTGGAAACTGTCGCCAGTGATGTGCTTGGGCAGAAGGTGCGGCCGCATCTGCGGCTCGACAAGGGCAGCCACATCGTGGTGCGCCGGCTCTACGATCATGACCGCGCCTACATCCTGCAGGCCGCCGATCGCCGTGTGGTGTTCGCAATTCCCTTCGCTCGCGACTTTACGCTCATTGGCACCACCGACGAACTCTTCACCGGCGATCCGGCGACGGTTGCGCCGGCGGCCAACGAAATCGCCTATCTGTGCGGCGTGGTGAACGAATATTTCCGCGCCCCCATCGGCGCCGCCGATGTGGTGTGGGCCTTCGCGGGCGTGCGTTCGCTTTACGACGACGGCGCCCACAAGCCGCAGGACATCGGCCGCGAATATGAGCTGATCCTCGACGAACGCACGGGCGAGGCGCCGCTGCTCACGGTCTATGGCGGCAAGATCACCACCTACCGGCGTCTTGCCGAAGACGCGATGGGCAAGCTTGCGCATCTGTTTCCGGCCTCGCGCTCAGCCTTGCGCTCTTGGACCGCGCAGAGCCTGCTGCCGGGGGGCGACTTCGCCTACGATGGTTTTGACACGCTTGCTAAAGGTACGTTGCAGCGCTGGCCGTTTCTCAGCGATAACCACGCCGTGCGGCTCGTGCACGCTTACGGGACGCGTGTGGAGAACGTGCTCAAGGATGCATCCCGCCTCGACGATCTGGGCCAGTGCTTCGGCGCCGGTCTCACGGCCGCGGAGGTGCGCTACCTGATGCGGAACGAATGGGCGCAGACCGCCGACGACATACTCTGGCGACGCTCCAAACTCGGATTGCGATTTTCGCAGGCGCAACGCGGTGCGCTCGCCGATTTCATGGCGCAGGCGGGCCCAGACACGGCCAAAACGCCGAGTCCCACTCGGCCCTGACATGCGCTACAGCATGATCCGGAAAAGTGGATACCGGTTTTCCGAAAAGATCATGCTCCAGCGAAGAATCTAGACCATGATCCGATTCAACCGGATCGGATCGTGGTCTAGTTATCGCCGACCAGCGTGTGACCGGAAGCCGCACCGTCCTCCTTGGGGTGTCGATGCAGTCCGTCGAAGCGCAACAAGGCCCAGCTTCGGCCGGCGACAAAGCGCGTCCGCTCTTGCGCGTCGAAGGCTTGAGCAAGCGCTTCGGCAGCTTTGCGGCAGTGGACGAACTCTCCCTCGACATTTTTCCCGCCGAGTTCTTTGCCCTGCTCGGCCCCTCGGGCTGCGGCAAGACCACGCTGCTGCGGCTGATCGCCGGTTTCGAGCGGCCGAGCGCGGGCCGCATTCTCCTTGATGGCGTCGATATCGCGTCCGTGCCGCCACACCGGCGGCCGGTCAACATGATGTTCCAGAACTACGCGCTGTTCCCGCATCTCTCTGTCGCGGCCAACGTTGTATTCGGTCTCAAGCAGGACGGGCTGCCCAGACAGGAGATCGCGAGCCGCGTCGCCGACATGTTGGCGCTGGTCAAACTGGAAGATTTCGGCGCGCGCAAGCCGCACGAGCTTTCCGGCGGTCAGCGCCAGCGCGTGGCGCTGGCGCGATCGCTGGTCAAGCGCCCGCGCGTGCTGTTGCTCGATGAGCCGCTCGCGGCGCTCGACAAGAAGCTGCGAGATTCCACCCGCTTTGAGCTGATGGAATTGCAGCGCAAGCTCGGGCTGACATTCATCATCGTCACTCATGACCAGAGCGAGGCCATGATCCTTGCCGACCGTATCGGGGTGATGGATCGCGGGCAGCTCATGCAGGTCGGCGCGCCGGCCGAAATCTACGAGCGGCCGAACTCGCGCTGGGTCGCGGACTTCGTCGGCGACGTCAATTTGTTCCAGGGCCGCCTCGGCGAGGACCGCACCAGCGTCGAAGGGACCGCCGCAGGCCGGCTGCGGGTGGCTGCCGCAATCGAAGCCGCGCCGGGTGTGTCTATCTGGGTCGCGGTGCGGCCGGAGCGGATGCGCATCACCCGCGAGAAGCCGTCGCCCGGCCTGGAGAACTGCGTCGCCGCAACGGTCGTTGAGGTCGGGTACTTGGGCGATCTGTCGATCTATCAGTTGCGTATCCCCGACGGCTCGCGGCTCAAGGCGGCGGTCGCCAACAGCGGCCGCGACGGTGACCGCGCGTTCGGCCAGGGTGAACCGGTGTGGCTGAGCTTTTCGCCCAAGTCCGCGACCGTGCTGACGCGATAAGCGAGTCAAGAAACCGATGAATACACAGCCGAAACGCTCGCTTGCGCAAAAGCTCGTTGTGGCGGTTCCTTACGCTTGGCTTGTTGCCTTCTTTCTCGTGCCGTTTCTGGTCGTCTTCAAGATCAGCTTTTCGCAGAGCGCGATTGCGCTGCCGCCTTATACGCCGGTGCTGGATTTCGCCGCCGGCTGGCGCGGCATCGAAGATTTCTTCGCCGGCCTATCGTTGGACAATTACCGCCTGCTTGGTTCCGACGCCCTTTATCTGTTCTCCTACGGGAAGAGTCTGGAGATCGCAGCTTTATCGACGCTCATGCTGCTCGCCGTCGGTTTTCCGATCGCATACGCGATCTCGCGCACGCCGCGGCGGGTGCAGGCCATCCTGGTCGTGCTGGTGGTGCTGCCGTTTTGGACCTCGTTTCTCATCCGCATCTACGCGTGGATGAATATCCTGCAGCACGACGGGCTGCTTAATCGGCTTCTCTTGGCGCTGCACATCGTGCGCGAGCCGCCGATCTGGCTTGCCACCGACACCGCCATCTACATTGGCATCGTCTATTCCTACCTGCCGTTCATGGTGCTGCCGCTTTATGCGGTACTGGAAAAACTCGACGAGTCGCTGCTTGAAGCGGCGGCCGATCTCGGCTGCCCACGCTGGAAGACCTTCTGGCTGGTGACCCTGCCATTGTCCGCGCCGGGCGCGCTGGCCGGCGTTTTGCTGTGCTTTATTCCGATCGTCGGCGAGTTCGTCATCCCCGATCTGCTCGGTGGCTCGCGGGCGCCAATGATCGGACAGACCATCTGGATGGAGTTCTTCGGCAACAAGGATTGGCCGGCCGCCTCGGCGGTCGCCGTCGTACTGGTCTGCCTTTTGGTCACGCCGATTGTGGTCTTTCAGCATCTGGCGATGCGCAGCGCGGATCGGGGCTGACCATGCGCAAGGTGACGGCGTTCAATCTCCTCGCCATCGTCCTGGGTGTGGGGTTCCTTTATCTGCCCATCGTCATCCTGGTGATCTATTCGTTCAACGCCTCGCGTTTGGTCGCCGTCTGGGGCGGCTGGTCGACGCAGTGGTATGCGGAACTCGCGCACGACACCGCAATCCTCGATGCGGCATTCATCAGCCTGCGCGTTGCCTTTGTGTCCGCGAGCGCCGCGACGCTCTTGGGCACGCTGGCCGCGGTGGCGCTTGTGCGCTTCGGCCGCTTCCGCGGCCGGCTCGTCTTTGCTTCGATGATTTATGCGCCGCTGGTCATGCCGGAAGTCATTACCGGCCTGTCGATGCTGCTTCTGTTCGTGGCGATCGCGATTGATCGCGGATTTTGGACAGTGGCCATCGCTCACACCACCATGGCGATGTGCTTTGTCACGGTGATCGTGCAGTCGCGGCTCGTCGACTTCGACATGAACCTCGAAGAAGCCGCCATGGATCTCGGCGCGCCGCCATTGCGTACGTTTTTGACCGTGACCTTGCCGCTGATCTTGCCCGCCGTCGCGGCGGCCTGGATGCTGGCCTTCGCCCTGTCGCTCGACGATCTCGTGATCGCGAGCTTCACCACCGGGCCGGGCGCGGTCACGCTGCCGATCCGCATCTATTCGGAAGTGCGTCTCGGCGTGAAGCCTGAGATCAATGCGGTGTGCACCATCTTCGTGGCTGTCGTTGGCGTCGCCGTGCTGGCCGCTTCGCTGCTGGCGAAGCTCACCGGGGCGCGGGGAACGGCGGCGCGCTGAACGAAAGGATGCCGATCAATCCCGGCTCTCGCCCGGCGGACGGAACAGATAGGCCAGAAACCAGACCGGAATAATCACCATCGAGCCAAGCATCAAGTTGGGCAGCGCCCAAGCCACCCCGTGCCTTGCCATGTGCTCGACACGGTCGGCCGAGAACCCTGTGGCCCGCATCAGGTCATCCGCGGTGAGGCCGAAATGCGCAAGGATCGTCCCGACGATCAGCGAAGCCAGCAGCACCTTGACGACAGTACGAGTGAGGTGGCCGAACATCCTGTCCCCGCAGCGAAAAAACCGCTGACCCCGCCGCGGATGATGGAGCGTGATGCTGCGAGGGCCCTGCTCCCACCAATCCGCAAACCCGCCGGCAAAATAGCGCCTAAATAGCTAATAATCAGTCATCGCGCCGGCGGCGCGATCCAATCGGTAGGCCGATTTGCGGGCTATTGTGGGCTTGGAGCCGTCGTCGCCGCGGCGGGCGTTGCGGCTGTGGCAGGGGCCGTCGTCGCGGTCGCGGGCGCCGCCGCCAGCGGAGCCGGCGCCCCGACGGTGCCGGGTGGGGTGGCGAATATCTGATCGATCACCTTGCGCACGGCCTCGCCGGCCGAGTGCTGTTTGACCGCATCGAGCAGCGGAGCAGCAGCGCCCGAGCGGCGGATCAGGATCGATGCATCCGGCAGGATTCTTGGGTCATCCCACGAGCCATCGACGGTGAACGGCAATTCGAATTCGTTGGCGGTTTCGCTGGAGACCAGTGTCGCCTTGCCTTCGAGGTCGAGGTCCCGCGCCGGGATGGAGGCTTGGCCGGTCATCGCCAGGCGAGCGGAGGTACCGCTGAGATGCAGGTCCGCAATGGACGCGATGCCTTGTTCGATTTTCACGTTCAGCACGAGTTGGTCGAACGGCGTGCGGCCGCTCCGCAAACCGCCGCCGCCTGACAGCGGCCGCCGCTCAAGCTGCCGCAGCACTTGCTCCACATTGACGCCATCGAACGCCCCGTCGTTAGCGTTGAGGCTGGCCGTTCCGTTGAGCGTGCGGGTCAACGCCCATACGGAAGCGCCCGATCCGCCGACATCGACCGTAAGCGTGCCGCGGCCTTGCAGCTTGCGAAAGCTGAAGATTTGGCCGAGGCAGGCGGCGAGATCGATATTGTCGAAGCGCAAGTGCGAGGTCACTTCGATGCCGGCTTTGGCGCTGCCGAGCCCGAACGAGCCGGTGGCAACGCCGCCGAAGGATTGCGATTCGCCGACGGTCACGTTCAGCTTGCTGTCGCGCATCACGGCGGCCACCGCCGTGCGCCCCAGCTGCACGCTGCCGATCTTGATGCTCGCGGCCGAGAGCCGCAGATCGACGTTGAAATCGCCCAATCCATCCATGGCGATTGGCACACGATCCCAACTACGCTCGTTGGCGGGCATCAGCCGCGCCCCGGACACGTAAGGAGTCAGGTCGAGAGAGTCGGACGCGAGGGTGCCCTGCACACTGCGATGATCGTCGGTCGCGAGCGTAAGGACGCCTTCGGCGCGATTGCCGTCGAGTTCGACATTGACGTTCGTCAGCGAAGCGATGCCGTTGCCGAAATTGCTCTGCGCGCGGAGTGCGAACCGTTCAAAGCCGCCGAACGGCACCTTGCTGTTGCCGGTCCAGCTCAGCGCGTCACGCAGCGATGGCGAGTCGAGGTTCAGCATGCCCTCTATTTTGAGAGTCGGCAGGTTGCTTGCGGCGCCGTCGAAGGCAACGTTGAGCGGCTCCGATGAAAGCCGCAGCTTGACGCCCGAACGCTTTCCGGTGAGAGCCGCCTGGAAGTCGCTCAGCGTCAGGCTGGCGTCGACCGGCTGGTCGCGCCAGGTGAATTGTCCGTTGGCCGCGAACGTGCGCGATATCGACGGCCAAGCGACCTGAAATTCCACGTCGTCGAGTTGTTGGGTGATCCGCTTTTGCTGATCGTGCACCACGATGGTCCCGTCGTGGATGCCGATCTCCGAGAATGATGCGCTCCGATTGGGATTCGGCTCCACCGTGTGGGCAAGCGAGGCGCCGAGGCCGGACCAGTTAGATCGGCCGTCGGGCAGCAACGTAATGTCGATCGTCGGCCTGTTCAGCGTCACGTCGGCGATTTCGATCCGCCCGGCGAGCAGCGGGAAATAGCTCAGGCGGGCCGTCAGCTCATCGGCTATTGCGACCGGTTCCGCGCTGGCGGCGTCGCCGAGCAGAACGTCGTGGAAGCTCACCGAGGGGTGCGGGAACAGCGAAACCGAAACGCCGCCGCGGAGCGTCGGGTAAAGACCCGTGACGGCATGAATCTCCGTCTTGACGGCGTCGCGCACTGTCGCGGCCGGGACGAAGAATGGAAACACCATCAAGGTAACGAACAGGGCCGCGATGACGGCGCCACCCACAATCGCGAAACGCTTCAAGCTAAAAGCCGCGGTCACTGGACGCGTTTCCGATCTTGCGGGGCCTAACCAGTATCCCGAGTGTCAGGCAAGGGAGATAAATCCCTGACATCTGTGTCGGATTCGTGGCCGCCACTCTACCCTAAACCCTTGGGAATCGCGGGGAATATGCGGAAAACTGCAGGTTTCGGTGGGCAGTGAGCTTTTATGGTCGGCTGTGTTCCCGCCGACACACTGACTCAACGGGCGGCTGCCTGCCGGGGCAGCGGCTCGTGCGCCTGCGAGACCTCGGCAATCATTTTGTTAATAATTGCCTCGCCGAAAGTGTTGAAGTTTTTCGCCACCATCACGAAGGCGCCAGGGCCGCCGATGACGTTGTTGCGGTAGTAATTCTCCAGACCACCCGGCGGATTGGTGTGGTCCGGATTCCACGACATCGGATTGTCGCTCAGGATGGGCAGACCGTTAATGACGATGCCCTTGCTGACCGCTTCGTCGCGCAACGCGGTAACGTCGCGACCGGAATTGTTGGTGCCGTCACCGGAGACGTCGATGGTCCGTCGCGACGATTCATAGGGCGCCAACGCCAGCTGGGCCATCGCGAACTCGATTCCGCCGCTGATCGAGGTGCGATCGGCGAACGATCGTGGCGCTTCCAGCAGCCGGTCGCCGAAGGTTTTTGCCCCCTCGGCGTCGCCGATCATCGTCCAATCGATCACGACCTTCTGGTTGCCGACGCCGGACCACTCGACAAAGATCACGCCGACGCGGCCGTTGCGGCCCGACTGGATGGCGTCGATCACGCGCGGATTGGAAAGTGCGGCGACGTACCCTTCACGCTGCAATTGGAATTTGGTGGCATCGATGCTGCGTGACACGTCGACGGCAAGCACCAACAGCAGATCGACTGGGGCGGCGGCCAAAGCGGCCGTGGGGATCAGCGCAACACAGAGGAAGAGCAAAGTCAGCAAGGTTCTAATGGCGCGCATGCCCGAAGCCTCGTCGCCGAAAAAGGCGGAAATCCGGCTGCCGCCATTCTAGCCATTCCAATTTGGCAAAAATACCGGTGGAATCTCGCTGCCGTTAATGCGCGGCCATGCGGCCCGGAGCGAATGTGATCTCCACCAGCGTACCGGCGTTGGGCGCGCTCTTGATGGTGAAATTGGCGCGGTTGGCCTCGGCAAGCGCCTTGGTCAGCGGCAGGCCGAGACCGGTACCGCTGGAACTCCAGCTTGGCGAGGCGGTGGTCTGGTGAAATGGATCGAGGACCGCCTCGACGTCTTGTTCCCGCATGCCCACACCGTTGTCGCGCACGCGCAGCACGGCCTCGCCGCTGTCGGTGACCGCGGTCGACACGATCACCTGGCCGCCGGCGCCGGTGAACTTGATCGCGTTCGATAACAGAGTGAGCACGATTTGGCGTAGCGAGCGTGCGTCGGCCACGACGTGCGGCAGATTTGGGGCGAGTGCGCTGCGGATGATGATGCGGGCGCGGTTCGCCTGCTGCTGCGCGATGGCGACGCATTGGTGGGTCAGGTCGTTGAGGTCGAGGTTGGCGAAGGTCAGATCGAGCTGGCCGGTCTCGATCTTGGAAAGATCCAGCAGATCGTTGAGCAGCGAGACCATATGGGTCCCGGCCACATGCATGTCTTTGAGATATTCGCGGTAGCGGTCGTTGCCGATCGAGCCGAAGCGCTCCGCCATGATCACTTCGGCGAAGCCGATCATCGAATTCAGCGGCGTGCGAATCTCGTGGCTCACCTTGGCGAGGAAGTCGGCCTTCGCGGCGGCGGCCTTCTGTGCTTCGCGCCTGCCGGTGCGTTCGAGGCTCGATCTCAGATCGCGGATTTCATTCTCGAGAGTGCGGATTTCATCTTCGGCGGCGCCAAGCGCCAGTTGCGTCGTGCGCTCGCGTTCCTCGGCTTGCGCGTTCGCCACTACGAGCGCCAGCGCCGATGCTCCGTCCCAGGGCACCGTGAACAGCCGGCCTTCCACCGGAAGCTTTTCGCCCCGCCGGGTCATGATGGAGAGCTTTTGCGTTCCGCCGCCGTCGCTGAGCGCATCTGCGCTGGGCTCGGCGAACAGGGCGTTCAGCCCGCCCGCGGTGGTGAGCGCTTCGAAACTGTCGTAGCCGCTCCATTCGAGAAAACGGCGATTGGCATAAACCGGCGTGTTGTTGCGGTAGACCAGAATGCCGGCTGGAACCCGGTCGAGCAGCGCGTGCTCGCCGAGCGGCGGCTGTTGTGGCGGCGGTGCGATGTTGTCTTGCGCTGCGGCTGCAACAGCGGGGGGAGCCGCCGGCGGAATATCGGCCGCAACGCGCGCCGGCGTCGCGTTGGTCGTTGTGGTCGCGCCGGCGGGAGATGGGGCAGGAGCCGGCGCGGGTGCGGCCGCCGAGGCCGGCGCGGGAGCCTGTTGCTCTTCGGCCCGCAATCCTTCGACGGAGCCATCGGCGCCCGTGGCCTCCTGGGCTCCGCCCAGCCGCGTGGTCAACTCCTGGGCAAGCTCGCTAAAAGCGCTGCGCTCGATCGGGCTCAGGCTTGGCGCTTTCGCGTCGGGCGTGGTCGCCGCACGGAACGGCACCACGTTGGCGGTGGCCGCCGCATTGCCGGGCGCCGGACGTTGGCTCTGCGCTATTGGTTCGGCGCCGGCTGGCGCTGGTTGCGGTGTCGCGGCGGGTGACGCGGTGGCGGTAACGTTTTTCGACGCCGGCGCTGCGGTCGCTGGATGCCGCCCATTGGGTGTCGGCATGAAGCCGATCGGCCGCGCGCGCCGCACGCGCGCCAACTGGTTGATACGGGCGATGTCGCGGCAAACGCCGAAGCCGCGATAGCCGCCAAAGGCATGGTCGCGATCGAACACCGGAAGACCGGACAACTCGACCGGCAGCCGATCACTCGCGTCGTCGACCGGCCAGAAAATCTGGATGCCGCTCCAGGTTTCTTGCGTTCCGATCGCGCGCGCGACCTGGCCGTCGGGATCGAGATTCATCTCGGTCGCGATCTCGCTCCAGAATCGGCCGCAGGCCGCAATCGTGCGCGGGCCGACGAGTTCCATGAATTCGTCCGATCCAACCACGAAGCGGCTGTCGGCGTCCATGTGCCAGACGAACCGCAACGGATGGCGGCGTTCCGCGATCAGAATGTCTTGAGAGATGCCGTGGCGCGCTGGCGGCGGCTCGGGCGTGGCGGGTGCGTCCGCCGTGATCGGCTCTTCCTCTTCATCCGGCGCGGCCTCGCGGGAAGACGGCAGGTCGGACACAGCCAGCTCAGTGACGGTGACTGCATCCTTTGGAGCAGGCTCGTCGAGCGCAGGCGGTTGCTCGGTTACGGTGGGGGCGGCCACTGCTTCATTGACGGGCGCATCGTGAGGCGCAGTTTCGTCGAACGCCGCCGGCGGCTCGGTTTCGTTTGACGCCGCTGCTTCGCCGACTGGCGCATCGCGTGAAGCCGCATCATCGAGAGCGGGCGTTTGCTCGGTTGCGGTTGAGGCTGCGGACGTAGTCACCAGTGCATCGATTGGTGGAGCCGACGTCGCTGCTGGCGGCTCGGACGGAGCCGGCGTGGCGGCAGCGACTGGTGGAGTTGGCCGAGCTTGGGCCGGAAGCTCGGGCGGCGCTGCTTGTGCTGGTTCGCTGCTGGGCTCAGCGCTCGCGTTCGTGACAGCCGTCTTCGGCTGTGTTGGCCAGGTGAGCGCCAGGACGCGCGATTCATCTTTTCCAAGACGCAGTGCGGCCACCTCGAAGGGGATTTGACCCATATAGGCGACGCCGTTGGCGTGGCCGTCGCGCAGCGCTCTGGCGGCGAGCGCATCGATCCCCAACGCGGATAAGCTCGTGGTTCCGTTCAGGCGCTGCAACGCCACCGCGTTGGCATGCAGGCGCGTACCGTCCGGCGCAAACGCCGCGACAGCATCCGGGCCGTCGGCAAACAGTCGGCGCACCCGCTCGGCAAGCGGCAGCGAAGGTCCCGCTCGCTCGGTCGCCACGACGAGAATCGCGGGCGTGCCATCTAACAAAGAGATGCGCGAACACGCGCACATGAGCGCGCCGCCAAAGCCCGCGCCAAAGCCGCGCAGGCGCGCGAGGCGCTCCTCCTGTCCCGCCGACGGCAGGGTGGCTGACAGGCGCAGGATCTGAACGGCGGAAGGGTCGCTGGCGCTGAGGCGCGCGTTGCCGCACTCAGCCGCGTTCACAACGCCAAAGATCGCCGCCCCGACCGCATTGGTCCACAGAATGCGGGTGGCGTCGGTACTCCATAGCCAAGCCGGCCACGGACTCGTCGCCAGCGCCGCGATTCGCGGAATCTGCAGTGTGGCGAGTTCGGACTCCAGAAACGGCATTCGGCTGAACTCGTTGGCTAAGGAATTCTTTACTAATGCGGGCATTTTGCGGCGTCCATCGCACAACAGCTTGCGCCTCGTTCAAGGCGCAGTAAGGTTAATTTTGCCAACCAAGCGGTAACGTTAATTTGGCGTACAAATAGGAAGAGCCGTGCCCCGCGTTGTGTGTTGTCTTGTACCGTGATGGCAATTTCGCGCTAGGATCGTGGCGCACGTCGAGGAGGATAAAGATGGCCAAGGAGCCTTTTGAGCAATTTGCAATTCCTAACGAGCTGCGCTCATTCGCCGAGCAGAGTGTGACGCAGGCCCGCCAGGCCTTTGAGGGCTTTATCCAGGCCGCCAATCAGGCCGTTGGGCAGATGCGTGGGCAGGCCGAGGCGGCGCACAGCAGCGCCAGCGAGATCGCCCACAAGTCGATGGAATACGCCGAGAAAAACGTGGCGGCGACTTTCGACTTCGCGCAAAAGCTGATGCGCGCCAAGGACGCCACGGAAGTCATGGCGCTGCAGTCGGAGTATCTGGGCCGCCAGATGCAGGCGCTCTCGGGGCAGGTGCAGGAACTGGGGCAGAGCGCCGCCAAAATGGCGGTGGACGCCGCCAAGCCCAAGAAATGATCTTTTGGCGCCGAACGGCGCCAAAAATGCCCATATTCCAATCCTTTAGGTATTTTTGTGCAATGCAATATTTTCTATTGCAATGCACCAAAGAAGTTGCTATGTGATTCGTTGGAAGATCACCCTGGGCTTGGACCATTTCAAAGTTCAGCCGCCGGGTTTGCATTATGGAAGGTCGGCCTTGCGCGACGGGCGGCGAGGCCAAGCGAAAAAATCTCACGTGAGACAGCCCAAGAGCAAGGCACGAACCAGGACACGTATCATGGCGGAAGCCACCACTACGACCCCCCCGAAAATGAAGAGCAAGCCGGCATCGAGCCCCTTCGAGATGCCGAAGTTCGAGATGCCCAAGTTTGACATCCCCAAGGTCGAAATGCCGGCCGCTTTCCGCGAATTCGCGGAGCGTGGCGTGGCTCAGGCCAAGGACACCTACGAGAAGATGAAAGCGGCGGCCGAAGAGGCGACCGACGTGCTGGAAACTACCTATTCGACCGCCAGCAAGGGCGCCTCTGACTACGGCATGAAGGTGATCGAGGCGGCGCGCGTGAACACCAACGCGGCGTTCGATTATGCCGGCGAGCTGCTGGCTGCAAAGACCCTGTCGGAAGTCCTCGAGCTGTCGAGCACCCATGCGCGCAAGCAGTTCGAGGCGCTGACCAAGCAGAGCAAGGAACTCGGCGCGCTGGCGCAGAAGGTTGCGACCGACACCGCCGAGCCGATCAAGAACGGCATGAACAAGGCGTTTGCCAAGGTCGCCTAACCGGTCCTATCCGGCCGGCGCAACCGCGGCCTCACGTACGACGCAAGCCCGGGTTTCGGCCCGGGCTTTTGCTTGCCGCCAGTCATTTGCGGCGCGATTTCCCTTCCGCACGGCTGCGCCCCTTTTGGGGCGGCCCCCGCCAGCCTTGCCAAATTTGCGCCTTGCCCATAGGTTTCGCGCGTTTGCGCCAGCGCGCAACCGAGCGTGCAGCTGTAGCTCAGTTGGTTAGAGCGCCTGACTGTGGATCAGGAGGTCGGTGGTTCGAATCCCCCCAGCTGTACCAGCGCACCGCTTTTCTGCATCCGCCCTACCTCTCATTGATCTTCTGCAATACCGGCAGCCAGGTGTCCTGCTCCTTCTGCACGAAGGCGAGCACTTGCTCGGGCGTCATGGTGTGCGAGTAGCTGCCGATATTGCCCAGGCGTTTCTTGAAATCCGGGTCGCTCACCACCTTGGCGAGGTCGGCGCTGGCTTTGCTGATGATCGGCGTGGGCGTGCCGAGCGGCGCCACCAGCACTTGCCAGCCGCTGGCTGAAAAGCCCGGGATCGTTTCCGCCACCGCCGGCACGTCTGGAAACTGCGGCAGCCGCTGCTGCGAGGCGACCGCGATGATCTTGACCTGGCCGGCTTTCACGGCGCCGACGATGCCCGAATAACCCTCGATGATCATGGAGACGCGGCCGGAGCCGACATCGGCCAGCGCCGTCGCCGGGCCGCCATTATAGGGAACAGGCAGAAGGCTGATGCCGGCACGCTCCTGCAGCAACAAGCCGGTGAGATGTGTGAGGCGGCCGACGCCGGTCACCGCGATCGAAATCTTTCCCGGCTCTTTCTTGGCGCGTGCGATCAGCTCCGGCAGCGTGTTGATGCCGAGCGCCGGATTGACGGCAAAGAACATTGGATTTTCCGCCGTATAGCCGATCGGCAAAAAATCGCGCGGTAACTTCAGCGGCAAATTCGGCGCCACCGTGGGCAGCGCGACGAACGTCGAGAGCGCGGGCATGAACAGCGTGTAGCCGTCGGGCACGACATCCGATACGGCGCGCGCCGCGATGCTGCCGTTGGCGCCAGGGCGATTGATGATGACGACTTGCTGGTCCCATACCTTGCTCAAGCCTTCGGCGACCAAGCGCGCATCCACGTCGGGTGCGGTGCCGGGCGCGGTGTCGACAATGATCGTGACCGCCTTGTCCGGATAGCCTTGCGCATAAACGGCTGGCGCCACCGACAGTGTCAGCAGCGACAATGCCGTGATGACCAAACCGCGATGAAGTGCGTTCATCTGATTCCTCCCGGCCGTCTTCGTTCCCTCAAGACCCAACGCGCAATCTGTATTTGCATTTCAGCCTGAGATCTTCTTAAGGCCCGCCTCACATTAGCACGTTACGGGAAAGCGCCGTGCTGTTGGAGCGTCGCAGTTGCCGGTCGGCAACAATCATCGCTCGATGCGGTCGAGATTGGCGGTCATGCGTGCGATGACGCGGCGGAATGAAGCGAGATCGCGGGCGGAAATTCCTTCCTCGGATTCGTCGGTGATGGTCCGCGCCACGCCGAGCAGTTCGTTGCGCAGCCGTTTGGCTTTGGCGGTGAGCAGCACGCGCACCTTGCGGCGGTCGTCGCCGCTGCGCAGGCGACGGATGAGACCTGCCCTCTCCATGCTGCGCAGCGCGATCACGGTGGTGGGTTCCATCATGCCGACCCGCGCCGACAGTTCGCGTTGCGACAGGCCGTCACGGGTCCACAGCACGCGCAGGAAATACCATTGGCCGCGGCTCACCCCGTAGGGCGCGATCCGCCGCTCCAGAAGCCGTTGGAAAGCGCGGTGCGCGTCGCGCACCAGATAGCCGGAGGAAAGCCGCGGCGGAAAATCCGCGGCGCGGCGCGCGGACTTTGCTTTCCGTGCCGGAAGCGGTGGCATTGCTAATTCTTCCGCTCATTCCCGCGGACGCGGGAATCCAGACGGGGAGCTCTGTTGTTCCGGAAAGAATTGCTGGGTCCCCGCTTTCGCGGGGACGAGCGGATCGAAGCAAGCTCGTCGGTTCGCAAATTTCGCAACGGCATCGGCGTTGACAGCCCCATCGTTCCGATGCAGATAATTACTTAGAAATCTATGCAATGGGAACGTCCGCAATGCAACAGCCCGTGCGCAACGAACAACACACAGCGGCCACGCCGAACCAGGCCTTCGATCTGCGCAGTACGCTGCAATGGCTGCGCGCGACCGGCGCGCTGATCGAGACCGACAAGGAAGTCGATCCCGACCTTCAGGTCACGGGCTTGCAAAAGCATATGGATGGCGGTTGCCCGATTCTGTTCAACAACGTGAAGGGCAAGCCGAACCATCGCGTCATCACCAATCTGTTCGGCGACATGGCGATCATCAACAAGATGTTCGGCTGGAAGGACGATCCCGAGCGCGTGCGCAAGCTCGCCTATGCGCTGTCGCACCCGATGAAGCCCGCGGAGATCGGGCAGAATGAGGCGCCGTGCCAGGAGTTCGTGATCGAGAAGCCCGATGACGTGAACAAATGGCTGGTGCCGATCCGCCACACCACCTACGAGCCGGAGCTGACCGTGGGCTCCGGCATCCGCTGCGTCACCGGCCCGCAATTCGATGGCGGCTCCGACCTCGGCTACAACCGCATGAATTTTCGCTGGGGCAATGTGGGCACGTTCCAGATTTCGCCCGGTTCGCACATGTGGCAGGTGGTCAACAAATACTACAAAGAAGACCAGCCGGTGCCGATCACCATGTGCTTCGGCGTGCCGCCGGCGTGCACGCTGCTGGCCGGTGCCGGCTTCGACTACGCGGTGCTGCCCATGGGCTGCGACGAAATCGGCATCGCGTCGGCGGTGCAGGGCGCGCCGATCCGTCTGGTCAAGGCGCGCACGGTCGACGCCATGGCGCTCGCCGACTGCGAACTGGTGCTTGAGGGCTACGTCAATCCGCGCGATCGGCGCTTCGAAACCAAAGAAGCCGAGGATGCCGGGATCCAGGGCCGCTACCACTTCCATCCGGAATGGGCCGGCTACATGGGCAAGTCCTACAAGGCGCCGACCTTCCACGTCACCGGCATCACCATGCGCAAGCCGGAGACCAAGCCGATCATCTTCGCGCTCGGCGTGCACATGCTCGACGATCACAACATCGACACCACGGTGCGCGAGGCGGCGATCTACGAACTGTGCAACCGGTTGCAGCCGGGCATCGTGCAGAACGTGGTGATCCCCTACTGCATGACCGATTGGGGCGGTTGCATCATCCAGGTGAAGAAGCGCCATCAGATCGACGAAGGCTGGCAGCGCAATTTCATGGCCGCCGCTCTGTCGTGCTCGCAGGGGATGCGGCTCGCCATCGCGGTCAGCGAAGACGTCGATCCATATTCCATGGACGACATCATGTGGTGCCTGACCACGCGGGTGAATCCGCGCACCGATATTCTCAATCCGATCCCCGGCGGCCGCGGCCAGACCTTCATGCCGGCCGAGCGCATGACCGCGGGCGAACGGCAATGGACCGCTTCGAATACGCAATTCGAAGGCGGTATGGGGATCGATGCCACGGTGCCGTTCGGCTACGAGAGCGATTTCCTGCGCCCGGTCTATCCGGTCGACAAGGTCAAGCCCGAAGACTGGTTCTCGAAGGAAGACATCGCCAACGCCAAGAAGCGTATGCAGGGCTGGGTGCACTCGCTGGCGCGGACCGGGCGGTAGGAGGTCGCTGTGGCCAAGGCGAGCTCCAAGGCGAAGCAAGCACTCAAAATCCAGAGCCACTTCGCCAAGCTGCCTGGCGTAAGGCTGCACTACCTCGCCGCCGGCAAAGGCGAGCCGGTCATTCTGCTGCACGGCTACGCGGAGAACAGCCACATGTGGCTGCCGCTGATTGCCGAGCTGGCCAAGACCAACAGCGTCATTGCGCCGGACCTTCGCGGCTTCGGCCAGTCTTCCAAGCCGCCGCAAGGCTACGACAAGAAAACGATGGCGCAGGATATCCATGCGCTCGCGGCCTCGCTTGGGCTCAAGCGCGTGCGGGTTGCGGGCCACGATATCGGGCTCATGGTGGCGTACGCCTATGCGGCGCAATATCCCGCCGAGGTCGAACGCATTGCTCTCATGGACGCGTTCCTGCCCGGCGTCGGCAAGTGGGAGAACGTCTGGCTGCTGCACGACAAGTGGCATTTCAATTTTTACGGAGAGACGCCGTTGAAGCTCGTCAAGGGCCGCGAGCGTATCTACTTCGAGCACTTCTGGAATGATTTCGCCGCAAACCCGAAGAAGTCGGTTTCGGAGCGCGATCGCCGCATCTACGCGAAAGCCTATGCGCAACCGGGCGCGATGCGGGCCGGCTTCGAGGTGTTCCGGGCGTTCGAGCAGGACGGCAAGGATTTCGCCGCCTTCGCCAAGACCAAATTGACGATGCCGATGCTGGTGCTCACCGGCGAGAAGGCCTCGGGGAATTTTCTGATCGAGCAGGGCCGGCTGGTCGATGACAATGTCGAGGGCGTGGTCATAAAAGGCTCCGGCCACTGGCTGATCGATGAAGCGCCGGATCAGGTCATACCAAAGCTCGTGAGTTTCTTATCGCAGTGAATCGACCGCGCGCGGGCGAAATCGGGGCGATGGCAAATGTTGCCCGGCCTGGCGGAAAGGCGAGGATCGATGATCGCGAGCAAGTACCGCTTCGTTGGTATTGTGGTTCTGTCGGTGGTGCTGTGCGCCGCCGGTTCGCGATTTGCCTTGTCGCTGGAAACAACGGTCGTCGAGGAGACCGTTGTCGCCGCCGATGAAGATGCCGCCATCAGGAGCGCGGCCGCGCTGGCGTTGACCCAGGTTTTTCAGGCGCTGCTGGCCGAAGCGCAGTTGCCGCCGGCGAGCGAGGCCGACGTGAAAGCGCGCATCGCGCAGTTCGTCAGCACCGCCACCGCGCATGTCAGTGCGCAAGGCCATGAATTTGGCTACGACGCAATTGAGCGTGTCGAAGTCACGAAGGCCGAAAGCCAGGGCGACCAGGCTCGGGTGACCGCCAAATTCACGATATCGGTCGATTTCGCGAAGGGCGAGATTGCGCAATTAAGCCCGAACACCACGCGGCCCGGCGAGATCTGGGTCTGCCCGATCCTCGGGCGCTGCGGGCCGCCCGGCACGCCGGGCCTCGGCACCTGGATCAAGACGCAATAATGCGTTCGCCCTAGACCACTTCCCGCTTCCACCTCTCCGCCAGCGCCTTGCGGTCGAGTTTGCCGCGTTCGGTCTTCGGCAGCGTGTCGGCGAGCACGATGCGCTTCGGCGTCTTGAAGGCCGGCAGCGCAGCGGCGCAATAGCGCAACAATTCGTCGGCATCGACCGGTGCGCCGGGCCGCGTCACGACGTAGCTGATGACCTCCTCGCCGTAGATCGGGTCGGGCACGCCGACGGTCGCCGCCTCGACCACGTCGGCGCGCTGCATCAGATAAGAGTCGATCTCGACCGGCGAGATCTTGGCGCCGCCGCGGATAATCTGTTCCTTCTCGCGGCCGGTGAGCATGAGAAAGCCGTCGCCGTCGATTGAGCCGAGGTCGCCGGTGCGGTAGCGGCCGCGACTGTGGACTTTGATCTCACCGTTCTCGCCGAGATAGCGGAACGCGAGGTCCGGCCAGCCGCCAAGCTCCACATAGCCGATTTCGCCGGGCGGCAGGCGGGCGCCGCCGGCATCGACGACCGCGAGATCGAGATAGGCAAACGGCCGGCCGACGGTGCCGAGGCGGCGTTGTTCGCCCGGGCATGCGGCGATCCACCCCACCTCGCTGGTGCCGCAGCCCTGCGAGACCGGGATGCCGAATTTCTGTTCGAAGCGCTTCCAATCCCCGAGCGTCAGCGGCGCCGAGCTTGACGTGATGAAGCGCAGGCTCGGCAAATCATCGCGGTTGGCGGTTTGCCCGCTGTTGAGCAGAATGTTGATCGTGGTCGGATTTCCGGTGGCAATCGTGGCGCCGTGATCGCGCAGGTGCTGGAAGAAACGGCTCGCGGAAAATTTCTCGGAGAGGATCAGCGTGGCGCCGCGGTTGACCGCGCCAAGCGCGCTCAAGGTCTGCGCCGAGTTCCAGCTAAAAGGGCGGAAATCGTAAAGCCGATCTGCGGCCGTGATGCCCCAGGCTGCGGTGAGCGGCCCGATGTTGAGCAGAAACTCGCGATAGCTCAGGACCACGCCCTTGGGCTTCGCGCTGGTGCCGGAGGTGAACAGGATCACCGCATCGTCGCTCTGCCGCGCAGGCATTCGCGGCTCGCCCGGTTGGCACCGCGACAGTTCGCCGAATAGCGTGTCCGGCTCCGCTTGGCCGAAGCGGCCGAGGCGCAGGCGTGGCGCCGCGGCCTCGGCCAACAGATCGTCAAGCTGCAAGCCGTCCTGGTACACAACGAGCTTCGGCTTGAGCCGCTCGAAAATATTACCGAGCTGATTGCGATTCATCTCGATGTGGATGGTGCAAATGGTGGCGCCGGCGGCCATCACGCCCAGATAGCAGAGCAGATGTTCGATGGAATTATTGGCAAGAAGCGCAACGCGATCGTTAGGACCGAGGCCGCGCTCGCGCAGCAGTGCGGCGAAGCGTCGGACGGTTTCATGCAATGCGCCGTAGCCGACCGTGCGGCCGTCGTCGGCCGACACCACCCATGGTTTTTCCGGCGTGCCTTGCGCGGCGCGCGCGATCCAGTTCAGCAACAGGTTTGAGCCGGCGTCGACCTGCATGATAGGATGGTCAAGGAAGCCAAGATTCTTCGCTGGAGCATGATCTTTTCGGAAAACCGGTGTCCACTTTTCCGGATCATGCTCTAATTCCTTAGCAATATAAGCATTTCGGCCAAAACGCAAAACGCGGCGAGGGTGGAGATGAAAATGGCACGAGCGTCAGGAGTGTCGGCTCTTCTGTTGTCCGCACTATTGGTTTGGGGAAGCGCCGTGACGGCGCGTCCGGCGCACGCCGCGCCCGCGTACTGTCCGAATCCGGCGCACGCGCGGCCCGCCAAGGTTCCGCCCGGCCTGGTGGCGGCCGTGGCGGCGGCCTTCAACATCGACAAGAGCGCGGTGCCGAACACCGCCTTTGTGCGCTGCGTCGGCACAACGCTGATGGGCTGCTACGTCGGCGCCAACCTCGATTACGACAAAGCTAATACGCGTCGCGTGCTGCCGGGAGCGACGGCCTGGTGCCGCAGCAATCCAAACGAGGCGAACATTCCGATGGTGGCGACCGGTCACGATACGGTCTACGAGTGGTCGTGCAAGGGCAGGCGCGCCGTCGCCGGCAGACAGGTGATGCAGGTCGACCCGCAGGGCTACATCGCCGACAACTGGAAAGAGATTCACTAGCATGGCCGAACAGAACGTCATGTCCGATCCGATGTCGACGCCGATCGGCGCCGCGCCCCCACCCTACCCTCCCCAGCAAGCGGGGGAGGGTAGGGTGGGGGAAGGCTCGAACACGGCGCCGTATTTGCCGTACCACGATCTGCGCCAGTGGCTCGAAGAGGCAAAGAAACTCGGCGAGGTGAAGGAGGTCGGCGGCCTGTCCTATCAGCGCGACATCGGCATGGTCGCCGAAATGTCGGCGCACGCCGACGACGCGCCGTGCTTCGTCTTCAACGACGTGCCGGGAACGCTGAACGGCAGCCGCCTCCTGGTCAATTTCTTCGCCGGCAAGCGCAAGGCCATGACGCTCGGATTTTCCACCGAGCTGTCCAAGCTCGAATTGAGCGAGAGCTTTCGCGTCAACCACGCCGCGATGGTCAAGCGCATTCCGCCCAAATACGTCGAGTCCGGTCCGGTGATGCAGAACGTCATGACCGGCAACGCCATCGACGTGACCAAATTTCCGGCGCCGCAATGGCATCCGCAGGACGGCGGCCGCTATATCGGCACCGGCTGCTACAACATCATGCGTGATCCCGACGACGGTTGGATCAATTGCGGCACCTACCGGGTGATGATCCACGACGAAAAGACGCTCGGCTTTTATATTTCGCCGGGCAAACATGGCCGCCAGATGCGCGACAAATATGCGGCACGCCATGAGCGCATGCCTGTTGCCATCGTGTGCGGCGGTGATCCCATGAGCTTTCTCATGGGCTCGAGCGAAGTGCCGCCGGGCGTGTGCGAGCTTGACATTGTGGGCGGCATGCGCGGCCAACCGGTCGAAGTGATCAAGGGGCCGGTCACCGGCCTGCCGATTCCGGCCAACGCCGAGATCGTGATCGAGGGCTTTGTCGAGCCCGACAACGTGCGCGCCGAAGGGCCGTTCGGCGAGTGGACCGGATATTACGCCAGCGACGAGCGGCCCGAGCCGGTGATCGACGTCAAGGCGATCTATTATCGCAACGAGCCGATCCTGCTCGGCTGCGTGCCGCAGCGGCCGCCCGACGAAATCTGCCGCTATCGCGCCATCGTGCGCTCGGCGCTGTTGCGCGAAAACATCGAGAAGGCCGGCGTGCCGGGCATTACCGCGGCGTGGGCGCACGAGGTCGGCAACGCGCGGCTGTTCATGGCCGTCGCCGTCAAACAGCGCTATCCGGGCCACGCCAAGCAGGCCGGCCATATCGCCGCGCAATGCCACGTCGGTGCTTATTGCGGGCGCTACGTCATCGTGGTCGACGACGACATCGATGTGTCGAACCTCGAAGAGGTGATCTGGGCGCTGATCACCCGCTCCGATCCGGCGACTTCGATCGACGTCATCCATGGCGCCTGGTCGACGCCGCTCGATCCGCGCATCGAGCCCGAGCGAAAGGCCGCCGGCGATTACACCAACAGCCGCGCCGTCATCGACGCCTGCCGGCCGTGGCACTGGCGCGACAAATTCCCTGTGGTGAACATGCCGAGCGCGGAGGAGCGGCGCGAAGCGCTGTCGCGCTTCGGGCATTTGATGAGAGCGGTTGGAGGTTGACCGGCCCGCTCGCTATGAGCCCCGAAATAGATTAAAGCGTTGACAACCGGAAAATAACTGCCTAATAAGCGCCAAATTGAAGCGAAATGGAGGCTTCCTATGACGCCAGCAGAAATTGAGCAGGCAGTTTTCGACCTCGAAGAGGTCAGAATCGTGATACGTGCCCCAGTGCGGGAAAAGCTTGATGACTTCGATTATGACAGGAAGGCGGCGGGAACTACTAGTATTACAGATTGGTTAGACCAGCGTATTAAGCCGCTCCTGGGTCCCCACCAAGTCGTAGTAGTCGATGGGACTGGCGCGCTGCCGCATGGCCGCACAAAGATGGACAAGCTGCGGGATAGTTACGTTCGCTAGGCTCTGCATTCGGGTTTTGTGCAGGAGGCCGTTATTGCAAAGCCCCGCAAGGGGAGACGGAATAATCGGCTATGCCGCCGCGGCTTGCGCTTTGCGTTCCAGCACGAAGTCGTAGTTCACGACGTAGAACGGCTCGTTCATGATTTCGCCGCTCGGCGCCTTGCTGCCGGCCGGCATTTTCTGAAACTCGACGATCAACGGCTCTTTCACGCCGTAGACGGCATCTTGTTCGATCCATTTGTCGCCGGACTGGAACAGATGCGTCACCAGGCCATGGTAGCCCGGCGCGCTGAGCGCGAAGTGAATGTGCGCCGGCCGCATGTGGCTCAGGTGGGTGCGGTTCATCAGTTCGCCGATCGTGCCGTCCATGGGGATCGTGTAGGCGATCGGCGCGACGGTGCGAATGAGGTAGGAGCCGTCGCCCTGCGACTTATAAAGCCCGCGCATCCACGGACCTTCGATTTCAGGCCGCTGCGCCTCGTAGAGGCCGTCGCCGTCGGTTTGCCACAGGTCGAGCACCGCGCCCGTAATCGGTTCGCCGGCAATCCCGTGCACTTTGCCGACGCAGAAGCACGGAATGCCGGGCGCATTCACCGCCATGTTGCCGCCGTTCGGTATGGCGGGCGCATCGGGCACATGGAACGGGCCTTCGACCGTGCTCGGGGTCGCGCCGTTCCTCTGCCGGTGATTGATCGCATCGACCAGCATGCTCACGCCGAGCACGTCCGACATGAGGATGAATTCCTGGCGCTTGTCGTCGCACATCTGGCCGGTGCGGGTGAGGAAATCGATGGCTGTGGCCCATTCGGCCGTAGTCGGCTCGATCTCGCGCACGAAGGCATGAGCGTGCTTCACCAAAGCCTGCATTACCTGCCGCAGCCGCGGATTGGGAATGTCGCTCCATCGCTCGCGCACGACGTCGGTCAAGGTCTGTTCCGTCACATAAGGCATCGTGGTCTCCTTCAATCTTTGGTCCGCGAACCGCAAACGCGAAATCATGCACCAGTCAGTTCGCGCCGCACCAACGCCGCGCCTTCGGCCATGGCCTTCATCTTAGCAAAGGCCACCGTGCGCGGCAGGTATTTCATACCGCAGTCGGGCGTCACCACCACCCGGTTCGCCGGCACATGGGCCAGCGCCTGCCGAATGCGGTCAGCGACGATCTCCGGCGTCTCGACCGTCATGTCCGCCAGGTTGATGACCCCAAGTATGATGGTTTTGCTCGGCAGCCGCTGCAAGACCGCGAGATCAAGCTTCGGCTGCGCGGCTTCGATGGATATTTGCTGGGCTTTTGAACCTTCAAGCTCCGCCAGGAACGAGTAGCCCGTCGGCTTGTCGTGCACCACAGCCGCATAACCGAAGCACAGGTGCACCGCGACAGTCCCGCCGATCCCGTCGAGCGCGCGATTGAGCGCCTTCAGTCCGTATTGGCGCGCCTTCTCGGGATGCTGCTGCATCCACGGCTCGTCGATCTGCACCACATCGGCGCCAGCGGCGAACAGATCCTTGATCTCGCCATTCACTGCGTCCGCGTAGGCGAACGCTACGGCTTCCTCGTCCTTGTAGTAGTCGTCTTGCGCCTGCTTGCCCATGGTGAAAGGTCCCGGGACCGTCGCTTTGATCGGACGATCGGTATTGGCGCGCAGCACTTTCAGGTCGCGCAGCTCGACCGGGCGATTGCGCCGGATCGGGCCAACCACGCGCGGCACCGGAATGGGCTTGCCGCTGCGGTTGATGGTGGTTCCGGGGTTTTCCACGTCGATGCCGTCGAGTGCGGTGGCGAAGCGGTTGGAATAGCTTTCGCGCCGCTGCTCACCGTCGGTGATGATGTCGAGGCCGGCGCGCTCCTGGTCGCGGATCGCCAGAATGGTGGCGCCATCCTGGGCGGCTTCCAGTTTATCGGGCGCGACCAGCCAGAGGTCGTCGGCACGCACGCGCGGCACCTGTTTCGACAGTTTGTGGCGGTCGATCAGCCATTCCGGTTGCGGGTAGGAGCCGACCAGAGAGGTAGGAAGCAGCATTATTTCATCCGCCTGCGCGCATCACGACGTGCGTAGGGGCGGCCCTCGTGGCCGCCCCGTCAATCTTGCCTGCCGCGATGCTCGCCGCTCAGGGCGCCCACGAGGGGCGCCCTACAACGGCCTTACGCCTTCACTGCGTTGGCGTAGGGATAGATGGCCGCGCCGGTCTTCATGTCATCCGGCTTGAGCACGGTCTGATAGCTCATGCCACGCCAAGTCTCGAGGTTCGCGGCATCGGTGATGTCGTGATACTGCACCTGGAGCTGGCGGGCGACGGTCCATTCGCCGTTTTTGCCGAACTTGACCCCTTCCGCCATGATGCTGTTGACGGCGTTGCTGCGCAGGTAGTTGGCGAGATCGTCGTCTTTGATGCTCTTGGTGCCTTCGACCGCCTGCTGCAGCACCTGCAGGTAGGCGTAGCCCCAGCCGCCGAGGTAGTAGCCGAGCGGATCGATGCCGAGGCCAGGGGCGCGCGCCTGGTATTTTTTGAAGAAGTCGGCGGCCGGCGCCATCATCTTTGCCGACGGCACCCAGTTGTCGTAGTTGACGACGCCGTTGAGGTGGCCCTTGAGCTTGCCCTTGATGGCCGTGGCCTGCAGGCCGACCATGGCGCCGCCGAACATCTTCGGCTTGAAGCCGAGTTCGTTGGCGGAGAGGAGCATGCCGACCGAGCTCAGCGGATACGAGCAGACCACGCACAGATCCGGGTTGGCGGCCTGGATCGCGCGGATCACGGGCGAGTAGTCGGTGGTGTTCGGCGGGTAAGTCTTGTCGTAGATGACGTTAAAGCCATACTGCTTGGCGTTGGCGCGGGCGCCCTCGGCGGCATTGCGCGAGAACTCGGCGTCCTCGGCCGCGATTGCGATGGTCGCCGGCTTGGGATTCTGAGCCGCCGCGACCTGGAAGAATCCTTCAGTGATTGTCGCCTTCGGATTTGGGCCGCCAGTCGGGATGTAGGAGAAGTATTTGGGGTATTTGAACTCGGCGTTGGCATCGAGCGAGAACAGGCTGATGAACGTCTTGCCCTTTTGCATAATGATCGGAATAGCCGGAGCGACCATGTTGGTCGCATAGCCGCTGACCACCAGGTCGGCTTTGTCGACGTCGAGGAGCTTGGTGTAGATGCCGGGCACATTCGACGGGTTGGATTGGTCGTCATAATGAATCAACTGAACCTGACGGCCGAGCAGGCCGCCCTTGGCGTTGACTTCTTCAGCCCAGATCGTGGCGCCGAGCAGGGCCTGTTGGCCGTTCACCGCCAGCGGGCCGGTCAACGCCATGCCGAAGCCAACCTTGATCGGCTCGCCGCCCTGGGCAAAAGCGCGAACTCCGGTCAGTGCGGGCGAAATCAATGCGGCGCCAATTCCGGCATTGATGCCGCGCCGCGAGATATGTTTGCTCAAGATACGTTTGCTCATGGGTTCCTCCAGAAAGTTGTTGTTCTTCAACCCCACAATGCCCTGATTTGCCGGCGATGAAAAGAGAGGAGCCGGGGCCGTGTCAATGTGCCCGCCGCCTTTTGTGACAGGCCCACGAGGGACGCCGGGTGCTTAATTGGGCGTCAATCCCGATTGCAAGTAAGGGTGGAAATGGCCGACACTGGCGCCAAGGAGGCCGAATCACGGACTTCCGACATGGGAGGACAATGATATGGGAGGACAATCATGATGCGACACATCACAGTCGGCTTATCTTTGGCCGGGGCCATAAGTCTCTTCGCCACCGCCGCATGGGCGCAGCAGCCGTTGCCGCCCGGGTCGCCGCTGATCGGACGTCCCGACAACAACGCGGCCGCCATGAAGCTCGCGCCGGTGCCGGCGCCGCCGCTTCCCACGCCGGCCGACAAGGTGCCGGTGGATCAGCTCAAGGCGCCGAAGGGCTTCAACATCGAGCTCTATGCCAGCGGCATGGCGAACGCGCGCTCGATGGCGCTGGGCGCCAAGGGCACCGTGTTTGTCGGCTCGCGCCTTCAGGACAAGGTCTATGCCATCGTCAACAAAAACGGAAAGCGCGAGGCAAAGGTCCTGGTCTCGGGACTCTACCGTCCGAACGGCGTGGCGTTCAAGGACGGTACGCTCTACATCGCCGAGCTGTCGCAGATCTCCAAGATCGAGAACGTCGAAGACAAGCTCGACGCATCGCCGAAGCCCACGGTCATCTACAGCGATCTGCCGAAGGACGAGGCGCACGGCTGGAAATATCTGGCCATCGGCCCGGACAACAAGCTGTATTTTGAGGTCGGCCAGCCGGGCAACAACGTCGCGCATGACAAGAACCACGGCCAGCTCCGCCGCATCAATCTCGATGGCAGCGGCGCCGAGGTCATCGCCTACGGCATCCGCAACACCGTGGGGTTCGACTGGAATCCGCGAAACGACGAGCTTTACTTCACGGACAACGGCCGCGATTGGCTGTCCGAGGACCTGCCCAACGATAAGCTCAACCGGATCACCAAGATCGGCGAGGACTTCGGCGAGCCGATTTGCCATCAGGGTAACATTCCCGACATCGAATTCGGCTGGGGCCATAGCTGCAGCGAATTCGTGCCGCCGGTCGCCCTCATGGGGCCGCACGCAGCGGCGCTCGGCATGAAGTTCTACACCGGAAGGATGTTCCCGTCTGAATACCGCGACCAGATCTTTGTCGCGCGTCACGGGTCGTGGAACAAGACCGTCAAGTTCGGCGGCGATATTGCGGTAGTCAAGTTGAACCGGGACGGCACCGTGAAATCGGTCGAGCCGTTCATCACCGGCTTCCTGGTGAACAACAACTATATCGGGCGGCCGGTCGATGTGATGAACATGCCGGATGGCTCGATGCTGATCTCCGACGATTGGAACGGCGCCGTGTATCGCGTCACTTACGGCTCCAAGAAAACCGCGGAGCGCTAAGCGCAGATCGCGACAGGCGAAGCGATCGAGGGCGGGCACGGGGCGCCGCCCTCGATCTTTTTATGAGGAGTGGGAGACCGCCGGTGCGCAAGTCGGTGCTAGCTGTCGCATTGCTAGGCCTCACCGTGCTCCCCACGGCCGCGCAGACCGTGCAGGCGCGGCTGCCGGTCTGCCTCGCCTGCCACGGCCAGAACGGCCAATCGGAAAATCCCGGAGTGCCGTCGCTCGGCGCCCAACAAGCTTTCTACGTCACGGTCCAGCTCCTGATGTTCCGCGAGCGCATGCGTGTCGTCGATCCGATGAACGAGATGGCGAAAGGGCTTTCCGATGACGACCTGCGGGGCTTTGCGGATGCCATCGCCAAGCTGCCGGCGCCCAAGCCTGCCGACGGCCCGGTCGACAGCGCCCGCATGGAGCGCGCCCGCGCGCTGGCCGAGAAGAACCACTGCAACGTCTGCCATACGCCGAACTTCGGCGGGCAGGAGAACGTGCCGCGCATCGCCGACCAGCGCGAGGATTATCTGGTCAAGGCATTACGCGGCTATAAGGACAATTCGCGCCGCGGCTATGACGCCGCCATGGCGGATGTCGTCCCGGAGATCACCGACGAGCAGATACTCGATCTCGCGTATTATCTGGCGCGGGTGAAGTAACTCACGCGTTTTCGTAGAGCGCCGCGGCGCGCACGTCGTCTTCGATCATCCGCCAGATGCGATCGACCAGGGCGACGAATTCGCTGGTGCGCTTCATCGCCAGATTGCGCGGGCGCGGCAATGGAATCTTGACTTCCGCCTGCAGCCGGCCGGGGCGCCGGGCGAACACCAGCACGCGGTCGGAGAGAAACACCGCCTCGTCGATCTGATGGGTAACGAACAGCACGGTCTTCTGTCCGCGCTCCCAGATGCGCAGCAGTTCGGTCTGCATGATCTCGCGGGTCTGCGCATCGAGCGCGGCGAAGGGCTCGTCCATCAGCAGGATTTCGGGGTCGATGGCGAGCGCGCGCGCCAGATTGACCCGTTGGCGCATGCCGCCGGAAAGCTGCCGCGGGTGATAGTGCTCGAAGCCTTCGAGGCCAACGAGCTTCAACAGCTCCATGGTGTGTTGGCGGTCGGCCGGGCCGATCGATCCGGCGAGTTCGCGGCCGATGATGGCGTTGTCGAGCACGGTGCGCCACGGCAATAGGCTGTCGTTCTGGAACACGAAGCCGCGGTCGCTGCTGGGCTTTTGCACGGCGTGGCCGTCGAGCAGCACTTCGCCCGAAGTCGCCTGCTCGAGTCCGGCGATGATGCGCAGAAATGTCGTCTTGCCGCAGCCGCTCGGCCCGACCACGGAAATGAACTCGCCGCGCTCGACCGCGAGATTGATGCCGCGCAGCGCTTCGAGATCGCCGAACGATTTGTTCAATCGCGAGATCGCAAGTTTCGCCATGATGCTTAATCCCGCGTCCACGGCACGATCCGCTGCTCGAGCCAGCCGAATCCCGCAGTCATGACGATGCCGGCGAATGCCAGCACGACGACGCCGGCAAACAGTTCGGGCATGTTGAAGGCGTCGGCCGACTGGCTGATCAGATTGCCGAGGCCGGCGCGCGAGCCGAACAATTCCGCCACCACCACGCCGATCAGGCCGCGGCCAATGCCGAGCTTGAGCCCGGCGAGAATGAAGGGCACGGCCGAGGGTAGCGACACCTTGAGGAAGATTTGCCGCCGCGTGGCGCCGAACGAACGCAGCATCTCGATCAGCCGCTCGCTGGTGGTACGCAAGCCGGCCTCCGTGTTGATGGCGACGGGGAAAACAACGAGCGTGATCACCACCAGCACCTTCGACCAGATGCCGATGCCGAACCAGAGAATGAACAGCGGCGCCAGCGCGATCGTCGGCGTGGCGTAGAGCCCGGAAACCCACGGCTGCAACGCCTGTTTCGTGGTTGCGCTCGCCGCCATGGCGAGCCCAAGCCCGATGCCGATCGCGCAGGCGATGACATAGCCAAGCGCGAACTCGGCCGCGCTGACGCCGACATGGTGCCCAAGCTCTCCGGTGCGGGCGAGATTGTAGATGGCGACGGCGATCTGCGACGGGGCGGCGAGGAACAGCGAGTTGGCGACCAAAACGCGGCTGATCAATTCCCATAGCGCTAGCCCGCCGGCGACCGAAACGAAGCCCGCGAGATAGCGCCGGCGCACCGTATCGGCGAAACGTTGCAGCGCGCCGGCCGTGGCCGGCTGGGACTCCGGCGCGCGCGCCGCCTTTACTCTCTCGCTCGTGGCGCTCATCGGGCGGGATTTAATCCGTGACCTGAGTGACGCCGGGCCGAAACGGCCGCCCGATCGTCTTCTTGCCGCACTGCCTTCCTTCTTGCCGCACTATGGCATAAACGCAAAATTTATTTCTTTTGGCCCGTGTCTAGTGCGCGCCCGCCGATTCTCGATTCCCGCGGGAATACAAGGTATGTAAAGTTGTTCGCCGGCAGGGCGATTCTCCGGCCCGGCCCGGTCCAATCCCATGAGGCCAGGCCAGGAGGCCCGCGGGGTTTAAGTCAGAGCAGTAGCATGATCACGCTCTCCGTTAATGGCAAATCCTACGAGGTCGATGTCGAGCCCGATACCCCATTGCTTTGGGTGCTGCGTGACACCATTGGGTTGACCGGCACCAAATACGGTTGCGGTATCGCCCAATGCGGAGCCTGCACGGTGCATCTGGACGGGGTCGCGACGCGCTCCTGCCAGGTGCCGGCAGGCACCGTCGGCAGCAGGCCTGTCACCACGATCGAGGCGCTGGCGCAGAACGATAAGCTGCACCCGGTGCAACAGGCCTGGCTCGATCTCGATGTGCCGCAATGCGGCTATTGCCAGAGCGGAATGATCATGGCGGTCGCGGCCTTGCTCAAGCGGAATCCCCGGCCGACCGACGCCGACATCGATGCGGCGATCACCAACATTTGCCGTTGCGGCACCTATCAGCGCATCCGCGCCGCGATCCACGCTGCGGCCAACGCATAACGCGTAAAGCCGCCAGGCGATCGTTGCCGCTCGGCCGTTCGCCCCTTATGGTCTTCTCGCTGCCAAGCCGCCGCGAGGACCGCCCGATGAACGACGTGACAACCAAGCCGGACACGGAAACGAGCTACGCCAAAAAGGCCTGGCAGTCGGACGTCATCGTCGATCTGATCAAGCACTACGGCTTTCCCTACATCGCGCTCAATCCGGGCGCGAGCTATCGCGGCCTGCACGATTCGCTGGTCAATTACGGCGGCAACAATCCGCCGCTGCTGCTCTGTCAGCATGAGAAGATCGCGGTGCAGATCGCTCACGGCTATGCCAAGGCCACCGGCAAGCCGATGGTGGCAATCGTGCACGACGTGGTCGGCATGCTGCATGCCACCATGGGCATCTACTACGCCTACATCGACCGCTGCCCGGTGTTCGTGATCGGCGCCACCGGTCCCATGGATGAAAGCCGGCGGCGACCGTTCATCGACTGGATTCACACCGCCAACGTCAACGGCGAGCAGCTGCGCCACTACGTGAAGTGGGACTATCAGCCTTCCAGCATCGAGGGCGTGCCGGATTCCTTTGCGCGCGCCTACGCGGCGATGATGACCGAGCCGCAGGGCCCGATCTACATGTGTTACGACGCCTGGCTGCAGGAGCAGCCGCTGAGCAAAGACGTGGCGCTGCCGAAGCCCGCCGACAACAAGGTGCCGGTGCCGATGGCGGCCGACGCCAACGCGCTTGGCGAAGTTGCCGACCGGCTGCTGGCTGCCAAATACCCGGTGCTGATGGCCGAATACGTGGCGCGCAGCGAAGGCGGTTTCGAAAATCTCGTGGCGCTTGCCGAGACGGTCGGCGCCGCGGTGTTCGACGTGCACGCGCGGCTGAATTTCCCCAACCGTCATCCGCTGAACCTGAGCTGCGAGAAGGAGATCTTCCGCGACGCCGATCTGATCGTGTCGCTCGATACCCGCGATTGGGAAAAGTCGACCCATTTCAACGACCGCACCAAGCGTCAGGTGGTGCCGCATTATCCGCCGGACTGCGAGATGATCGAGGTCGGTTTCGGCGAGATCAACTTGAGCAAATGGTCAATGGATTACGCGCGCATGCCGACCTGCAGCCTGCGCGTGCTCGGCGACACGTTGACCGCAATCCCTGCGCTCACGCGCATCTGCCGCGAGCGCATCGGCAAGGACCCGTCGCTGGCGAAGAAGGTTGCCGAGCGCACCAAGCTCGTCGCCGCCAAGCACGAAGCGATGTTTGCCAAATGGGCCGAGGAGGCTAAGAAGGACTGGGACGGCCTGCCGACGACGCTGCCGCGGCTCGCGTTGGAAATCTGGGACGCAATCAAGGACGAAGACTGGGTGCTCACTGGCGCCAACCTGCAGGACTGGTGCTACAAGCTGTGGGATTTCGACGAGGCTTATCGCCATTGCGGCCAGGCGCTCGGCACCGGCACGCAGATCGGCACCTCGCTCGGCGTGGCGCTCGCACACCGCGACAAGAAGCGGCTCGTCGTCGACATCCAGCCCGACGGCGATCTGATGTTCGACGCCGGCGCGCTGTGGAGCGCGGCCAAGAACAACATCCCGATGCTCATCGTCATGTACAACAACCGCGCCTATTACAATGACTGGGAGCACCAGATTCGCGTGGCGAACTTCCGCGGCACGCCGGTGGATCGCGCCTACATCGCGCAGGACATCGCCGGGCCGGAGCCGGATTTCGCCACCATGGCAAAGAGCATGGGCTGGTACGCCGAAGGCCCGATCGAAAAGCCCGCCGACATCGCCCCCGCGCTCCGCCGCGCCATCGCGCAGGTAAAGGCCGGCAAGCCGGCGCTCGTCGACACGGTGGTGCGGCCGCGGTAAGGCCGCGTTTCCCGGATGCGGTGCAGCGCGAAGCGGTGCACCGCTGATCCGGGATCGTCGCAGATCAGGGGCGGGTCTGCAGCGCACCACTGCGCTCCGCTTCGTGCTGCGCTGCGCCCGGGAAACGCCTACCAATACCGCCCGGTGCCGCCGACCAATACCGTGAGAATACCGAGCGTCAGGTTCACCGCGACGAGCATGCGGATCTGATTGAGCTGCTTGCCGGCCGCGGGCAACGCGCCTTGATCGAGCGCGGCGCGGAAGCGTTTCCACGGCGCGAACACAAGATGCAGGAACAACAGCACCATCAGGATGCCCAGGCCCTGCATCACATTGACGTAGAGCGGCGCGGCGGCGAAGCCGCCGAAATAGAACAGCATCATGGTGTAGCCGGTGACGAGCAGCACCACGATGCTGACGCCCACCCAGGGCAGGAAAATACCGAACACCCGCCGCCACAGCGGCAGCCGTACCGGCGGCTCGAGCGGTCCCGCGGCCGGCCGCAGCACCCAATAGGCGAACGCCATGCCGCCGACCAAGAAGACGGCGGCAAGCAAGTGCAGGGCGAGCAGTGCGGTCAGCATGGGAAATGTCCGCTGGCCTTGACCCGGCACAGCCCCAGCACCTCGCGCCACATGGCCAGTTTCTGATCGTCGCCGCCGGGCATAGCTGCGCCTCCTGGTATTCAGGCTCTGAGGGCCGCTGGAGTATGCCCTAATCCTTCACGCTCTTCACTGGCGTCTCCGGCGTCAGGCCGCCGCGCCGGCGCGCGAATGTTTCCTTGCCGGTCTCTTCCCATTTGCCGTGGACGGCGCGGTCTGCGTAGGTGTCCCACACCGCATCCCAGTCGCCGAGCGAGTAGCCGTGCCACGGCGACTGCGGTTTCAGCTTCGGCAGACCCAGCTCCTCCCAGATGGTGCGCGCGTGCTCCATGAACTCGCGCTTGGGCAGCGACACCGGCGGATCGGGTTCTTTCTGCGTGGCGTCGATCAGCATGGTCGATTCCTCGCGGCCCCCACCCATCCCTCCCCCGCTTGCGGGGGAGGGTAGGGAGGGGGATTTCGCGCCGTGGCCCGCCGAGCGATACGGTGCGATATGCACGTCCTCGATCGGATTGGCGCGATAGGCCAGCGACCAGAACACGGCGTCGGGATTTTCCGGATCGATATCCTCGCTGATCGCGATGACGTATTTGCCGATGTCGGCCTGCAAGCTCGCGGCGCCGTGCAGCGCGCGCCAGATTTCGGTGCGCGGCACGCCCGGCGCGAATTGCACGAAGAGAATTTTGCGCAAATTGGACAGCGGTTCGTGCATGGCGACGCGGCGCACGCCTTTGATGGCCAGCGTGTCGTGCAGGTACGACAGATAACGCGGCTCGTAAGCGACACGTTTCATCACGCTCGATTCGCTCGGCGTCACTTCGCTCAAGATCGAGACCCAGACCGGCTTACGCTTATGCGTGATCGCGGTGACCTGCATCGACATATTGTAGCCTTCGAGCGCGACGAGACCGTGGCTCTCGCCAAACGGCCCTTCGGGCTCGAGCAGTTCGGGGTCGATCAGGCCCTCGATGACGAATTCGGCGTCGGCCGGCACGTGGAGATCGACGGTGGCGGCCTTGATCACGCGGATCGGCGCGCCCGCGTGCGCGCCGGCCACCGCCATCTCGTCGCAATCGATCGGCAGCTTTTGCGGTCCGGTGAACACGACAACAGGCGCGGCGCCGATGACGATCGCGATCGGCATCGGTTTTTTCAGTTTGCGGTATTTCTGCCAATGCAGATAACCGCCGGCGCCGCCGGGCCGCGCCGCCATGCGTACGCCGAGCCGGTCGGTCGCTTTCAGCCCGGCGCGGTAGGTGCCCATGTTGCGGATGCCGGTCTCCGGATCCTGCGTGATGCATAAGGTGGCGGTCAGATACGGCGCCGCGTCGTAGCCGGGCGTCGAGATCGGCACCGGCAATGATTTCAGCCCGCCATTGGGCCGGCGCAGCTCATCGCCCTTGATGATGACCTCTTGGCACGGTCCCGACGTCACCTCGACTGGCGCGATCGGATTGGCGATGGCGTGCATCCAGGCGTCGCCGATTTCGTCGACCGGACGCCCCATGCCGACCGCATAGATGCGCGCGGATGCCGCGAGCGCACCGATCGCCACCGGCACGTCGTAACGGCGTCCTTCGGAATCGACCACGTTGGTGAACAGGAAGGCGCGCCGCTCGTCTTCGGCGAACCCGCCCTGGAACTGCCAGCGCACCAGCGGATGCAGCTCGGTTTCCTTGTTGATGGCGCGGTCGATGCGCCTGAGGAGGCCCGCGGCTTCCAGCCGAGCGAGGTGCTCCTGAAAATCGAGTGGCGGCCCCGCTGGCTTTGCTTTCGTGGTTTCAGTTGCGCGCTTGTCGAGCATTGCGGATGACCTTTAGCTGCCGGCGCGAGGCCGGGCATGACGAAACATTATTTCTTCTTCTTCTGGTACTCGGCGATGATCGGGCGCGCCACGCGAAAGCAATCGACGCCCTTCGGCGCGCCGCAATAGATGGTGATCTGCGTCAGCGCCGCGCGGATTTCGTTCGGCGTGAGCCCATTATTGAGCGCGCCGCGCACATGGGTGGCGAATTCTTCCATCTTGCCGAGCGCGCCGATCATGCCGAGATTGAGAATAGAACGTTCGCGGGGCTTAAGCGTTTCATCGCCCCAGGTCTCGCCCCAGCAATATTCGGTGAGGAGGCGCTGAAAGTCGCGATTGAAATCGTCGACGTTCTGCACGGCGCGATCGACATACTCGTCGCCTAAAACCTGGCGGCGCATTTTCATGCCCATATCGTAGCGTTTCTGGTCCATGGTGTTTCCTTTGTGTTGCGGTCAATCATTCTATTCGTCATGGCCGGGCTTGTCCCGGCCATCCACGTCTTCGGTCCGCAAAGACGTGGATGCCCGGCACGAGGCCGGGCATGACGAGGAGAATTTGCGGCTACTTTTACTCCTCCGCCGGGCCGCCCTTCCAGCGCTTCACGGTCCCGGTATCGATGCCGAACAAATCCAAGAGCCGGCCGCAGGTGTGATTGATGATGTCGTCGACGCTCTTCGGGCGATTGTAGAACGCCGGCACGATTGGGGCGACCACGGCGCCGATTTCGGCAAGCGTCGTCATGGTGCGCAGATGTCCGACGTGCAGCGGCGTCTCACGCACCGCCAGCACCAGCCGGCGTTTCTCCTTGAGCACGACGTCGGCGGCGCGCGAAAGCAGCGAGGAGGTCACCCCGCAGGCGATCTCGCTCATGGTGCGGATCGAGCACGGCGCAATCACCATACCGATGGTGGGGAACGAGCCGGAAGAAATCGCAGCGCCGATATCGGCGACCGAATAGTGCACGGAGGCGAGCGCTCGCACATCCTTGGGCTTGAGGTCGGTCTCGTAGACCAGCGTCATCTCCGCCGATTTGCTCATGACCAGATGAGTCTCGATCTCGGCCTCGCGCAGCATCTCCAAGAGCCGTACGCCATAAACCGTACCCGAAGCGCCGGATATGCCGACAATGAGCCGCGCCGCTTGTTTGGTCATGAAACTCCTCACTCCCGAGCGGCGGCAATGGCCGCAGCGACGCAACCGTGTTCGAGCGAATCGAAGGCACCGAGGAGAACATCGAGGGCGATTCGGGGATAGGTTACATTCATGACGCGCTCGTATGCGGACGCGTTGCCGCGCGCCGCGGCGGATGGCGCGGCCTGCTCGCCGAGCGGACCGGATTGGGCGAACGCGTACAGCGCCTCCTGCTGCAAACGCTCGGCCTCGAGCTCGACGGCTTTCACCTTGTTACGAAACACTTCCTGCTTTCCAGGATCGACCAGCGTGCGCGCACCCTTGAGCTTGCGGCGGACTTCGCGGATCGGAATGACCGTCAGGTTGCGCCAACCATGCACCTGGTCGTCGAGCTTTCTCACTTCATCCACGGACACGAGCTGCCCGTCATCGGCCAGCCACAACAAGAACAGAAGAACATTCACATCGACACCGCAATCGTCTTGCAACGCGATACAGGCATCAGACACGCCCGGCTGGCGATAGAAGTGCAATGAGAAGCGCCAGAACGGCGTCGTCCTTGTTTTTGTTTCGGTGTCGTTCATCGAAGCATCCTATACCATAGCGTCATTGCGAGCGAAGCGAAGCAATCCAGTCCTCGGGCACCCGCCCTGGATTGCTTCGTCGCTTCGCTCCTCGCAATGACATCATGCGGCAAATAGCCGATCGTATGCGCCGGCCTTGCGTAAGACCGCAACGATCCGCTCCGGCGTGAGCGGCGTTTCGGCAAAATGCGCGCCGAACGGCGTGAGCGCATCCTCGATCGCCGCGATGATCGCCGCCGGCGCCGGGATGGTGC
>JBAUYV010000076.1:0-1881 GCA_049584975.1 Xanthobacteraceae bacterium
CCTCGGGGGATTCGCGTCAACGCGGTGTCGCCCGGCCCCACCGAGACGCCGATCATCGGCAAAGCGTTTCCCGATAAAGACGTGGCCGCCCAGGTCACCGGGCAGATGCGCGAAGCCAATCCGATGAAGCGCTTCGGAACGTCGGAGGAAGTCGCCAAGGCCGTCCTCTTCCTCGCGTTCGACGCGACCTTCACGACCGGCGCCGAACTTCCGGTCGACGGGGGTTGGTCGCAGCTCTGAATTCGAGAAGTAGGCGGCATAGGCCGAACCTCGCGACCGCCTTCGGAGGAGCCTCTGATGACACATACTAAGTGCAGAACCGCCGCCTGTGGGTTCGATTGCACGAGAAAGGCGGCAAGCGCCACGAAATGCCCGCCACCACAACCTCGAAACCTATCTGCACGCCTATATCGACGGCTGCGGGTTTGCGGGCGATCCGAAGGGGCCGCTGTTCCGGACCATCGGCCGCGGCACGGACACGTTGACGGCGAGGCCGCTCCCCCAGGCGAACGCCTACGCGCTTAGCGCCTATGGGCACTCTGCCGGACGGCAAGTTACGGTTGCGGCAGTTCAGAACATCGTGTTGGCGTTGTTGGAGGCGGCCGGTACGGGCTGTAGCTGTAGCACATCCCAGTGCTCGACGATCTTGCCGTCGACATCGAAGCGGAAGATGTCCACGCCAGCGGTTTCCTGACCGCCCCAGTCCAGGTAACGCACGTGCACAAAGGCGAGATCGCCGTCGATGGCCATGCGTTTCACCTCACAGGGAACGCGTCCAGCCTGCTTGATGTAGCCCATGATCCCGTCGAGCCCGTTCGGAAAGAGCGGACTGTGCTGGATGTACGGCCCGGACACCAGACCCGGCAACAGGTCGGCTTGGCCCTGGTTGAGGATTTGGTCGTAGACGACAGCAATTGCGCTTAGGATATCATCTTTTGTCATGTCTCTGCCTCCCTGCGACATGGTCGCTTCAATACTCAAACCACCCTTGCAGCGCCTTGTTCTTCTCGTCGGTGAAGGGCGGGTAGAGGTGCTCGATCGCGACATCAGGCGGGGAGATCAGCATCGACTTGGCGTGAGTGAGCGCGTCGAAGCCGCATTTGCCGTAGTAGTGGCCCATCCCAGCGGATCCGGTGCCCCCGAACGGCATGGTCTCGACGAACAGGTGAACGTTCACCACGTTGACCCCGCCCCCGCCATAAGACAGCTCGCCGATGAACCGATCGATGGTCTTCTGGTCGCGGCTGAAGATGAAACCCGCAAGAGGACGAGGCGTGGCCGCGACCCGCGCGAACGCCTTGTCTAAGGACTTGTAGGTCAGGATCGGCAGGATCGGCCCGAACACCTCGTCCTCCATCACCTTATCGTCCCAGGTGATGGGATAAAGAAGCGTGGGATCGAGATAGTGCGCATCCGCGTCGGACTTGCCCCCTGCGATCACCTTGGCGGGGTCGATGAGCGAAGCCAGGCGATCGACCGCATGCGCGTTGATGATGCGCGAGTAGTCGGGGTTGGATCTCGGGGCATCGCCAAAGAGCTCGACCAACGCCTTCTTCGCTTCGACGACGAAGGCGTCCGCGACAGACTCGTGGACATACGCGTAGCCTGGCGATGTGCACCATTGGCCGCCCCAGGCCATCTTGCCCCAGACGATCTTCTTCGCCGCGTCGCGGATGTTGGCGGTTTCGTCCACGAGCGCCGGGTTCATCCCGCCGAGTTCGAGCAGGACGGGCGTCAGGTTTTCCGCCGCCGCCCGAGCGACGATCTTGCCGACAACGGTGCTCCCGGTGAAAAAGATGAAGTCGAACGATAGCTTGAGGAGTCTGGTGTTCTGCTCCTTGCCGCCAGCCACCGCGGTCACGGCGCTCGGATCGAAATACT
>JBAUYV010000077.1:0-4786 GCA_049584975.1 Xanthobacteraceae bacterium
GTCCATTCCACGTCGCGGTCGGGCGGCGAATCCGACAGCATGAACCAGCGCGCCACGTCGGCGCCGTAGGTCGAGATGATTTCGTCGGGGTCCACGGTGTTGCGCTTGGACTTCGACATTTTCTCGATGGGGCCGATGACGATCGGCTCGCTGGTCGCGGCGAGCCGCGCGCGGCGGGTCTCGCCCTCGAGTTCGATGTTCACTTCGGCCGGCGAAACCCAATCGCCGTTCTGCCGGCGATAAGTCTCGTGCACCACCATCCCTTGGGTGAACAAGCCGGCGAAGGGCTCCTCGACGCCGACATGGCCGGTCGCCTTCATGGCGCGGGTGTAGAAGCGGCTGTACAGCAAGTGGAGGATCGCATGCTCGATGCCGCCGATATATTGATCGACCGGCATCCAGGCATTGACCATCGGGAGATCGGTCGGCGCGGTTTTGATCCACGGGTCGGTGAAGCGCTCGAAATACCAAGACGAGTCCACGAACGTGTCCATGGTGTCGGTCTCGCGCCGCGCCGGGCCGCCGCATTGTGGGCAGGCGACGTGTTTCCACGTCGGGTGATGATCGAGCGGATTGCCCGGCCGGTCGAAGGTGACGTCCTCCGGCAGCGTCACCGGCAAATCCTTTTCCGGCACCGGCACGACGCCGCACTTCTCGCAATGGATGATCGGGATCGGGCAGCCCCAATAGCGCTGCCGCGAGATGCCCCAATCGCGCAGGCGATAATTGATCTGGCGTTGGGCGACAGGGCGGCCGCCGCGGCTTTCCTGCTCCAGCCGGCGCGCCACGTTCTCCTTCGCCGCCGCAATGGTCATGCCGTCGAGGAAGCGCGAGTTGATCATGCGGCCGTCACCCTCATAGGCGGTGTCGGTGATGGTGAAGGTCTTCGGGTCTTGCCCGGGCGGACACACGACCGGCGTGACGCCGAGGTTATATTTATTGACGAAGTCAAGGTCGCGCTGGTCGTGACCCGGGCAGCCGAAGATGGCGCCGGTGCCGTATTCCATCAGGATGAAGTTCGCCACGAAGACCGGCAGCTTCCAGTTCGGGTCGAACGGGTGCACGGCCTTGATGCCGGTGTCGAAGCCGAGCTTCTCCGCCTTGTCGATGATTTCCTGCGCAGTTCCGTGGCGCTTGCACTCGGCGATGAATTCCGCGAGCGCCGGATTTTTCTTCGCGGCGGCCTGCGCCAGCGGATGATCCGGCGACAGCGCCATGAATTTGGCGCCGAACAGCGTGTCGGGCCGCGTGGTGAAAATCTCAAGTTCGCTCTCGCCGCCCGGCGCCGTCTTGGGATCGAGCGCGAAGCGGACCAGAAGTCCCTCCGAGCGGCCGATCCAGTTCTTCTGCATCAGGCGGACTTTGTCCGGCCAGCGGTCCAGCGTATCCAGCGCGTCGAGCAGTTCCTGGGAATATTTGGTGATCTTGAAGACCCACTGGTTCATCTCGCGCTGCTCGACCACCGCGCCGGAGCGCCAGCCGCGGCCGTCGATCACCTGCTCGTTGGCGAGCACGGTCTGATCGACCGGATCCCAGTTGAGGTTGCGCTTCTCGCGCTCGACCAGGCCCACGCGGAGGAAGTCGAGAAACATTTTCTGCTGGTGTTTGTAGTAGGCCGGATCGCAGGTCGCGATCTCGCGGCTCCAGTCGAGCGACAGCCCCATGGATTTGAGCTGCTTCTTCATGGCCGCGATGTTGTCGTAGGTCCACTTCTTCGGATGGACCTTGCGCTCGGCGGCGGCGTTCTCGGCCGGCAACCCGAAGGCGTCCCAACCCATGGGATGCAGCACCGAATAGCCGAGCGCCCGCTTCACCCGCGCCACCACGTCGCCCATGGTGTAGTTGCGCACGTGCCCCATGTGGATGCGCCCCGACGGATAGGGAAACATCTCCAGCACGTAATATTTCTTGCCGAGGTCTCGATTCGGCGTGGCGAAAATGCCGCGCTCGTCCCAGACTTTCTGCCAGCGGGCCTCCGCCTCGGCGGCGTTGTAGCGTTCTGATTTCCTATCTGGTCCCCTTGTGTCTTGAGCTTTCGCGATGGCTTCTATCAACCGCCGCCCTGCTTTCGTCGTCCATTTTATTGGACATTTGGGGTCTCGCTGGATCTCAGGAATCTCGGCGAGTTGCACGAAGCCGGTTCCTTGGAGACGATCGGCAGCCCAAGACACGAAAATGGATTCTGCCAAGTTAAGTAAGCTCTCAATCGCAGTCTCCATGTCAGACAGAATGCTGACAGGCGTAGTTATTTGCTTTCCATCGGCTTCTCTATGCCAAGTTGGCCCAATCAGCCCTCGTTTTCCATTGATAGTAATATTTTCGATCTTGAGGATACCACTGAACCCACCAGGATGCTCTACTGCGTTCCGATGGCCGATCAAATATTCAATGGAGTCAATCGAATTTTGTAGCAGTGTGGTCTTCGAATCGAGCGCTCCGAAATTCCCAACTGCGAAGTCGATTAGGGATTGCTTCCCTTTTCTTGCTCTTGAAAATTCACTCGCCTCGCTGAAATCTGTCCCATAAAGAGCATTGAAAACCTGCAGCAAGTCTCGCAAGTAATTCTTGGCCTCATACAAAAAGTTGTGACATTCTTCCTCCAGACGAGCTATTTGAGGCACGTGGATAGCCTGTGATTTGCTGCCTTGGGGCTGATAATTCGTAAAAGCTGCTTTCAATTCTTGCTGGAGTCTTTCCTTTATTTCCCAGCAACGAATGAGCTTTTTCATCAAAGAATTTATGTACAGCCCCCCAATTGTATCGCTCTGCTCCTTCGCCACATTGCATTGTTCGAGTAGCTTCAAAGTCTGCAAACTCAACCGAGCGACGATTGGATTCGATACTCCGTGATCGAGGAACTTCTTGATTTCGAAGGACATGTGACTAATCGAAGGTTAGAGGTACCCAGCTTGCGAACGCCGGGCGAGCCCGGCCCGTACATTAGGGAGCGTAGTTTCTACTTCGGCCACGTCATTTTTCCCGGCACTTTTCAAAGATCGCGACGTGCCACGAAATCCCGCAACAGGTCAACCGCTTGCCGCACTAGTACCCGTCAGGTAGGAAGCGCAAATGCATACACCACCCTCCGCCGCCCAGGCCTTTGCGTGTGCGTCGGTGATCTCTGCACTGGCGGTTTCTCCCTTCGCGAGGCTCAGGTTGGGGAAGACCTGAGGCGATGAAATGAAAACGGTAACGCTGCAATTGGCTTCGCTCGACGACGTAAAGCGCCGCGCGCGGGAAGCCTTCAAGGGGACGAGGCAAGGCGCGCGCATCAGCTTCGCCTCGCCCGAGCTTCTGTTCCGGCTGATGACCGCCAAGCGCTGGGAGTTGATCCGTGCCATGGCGGGTGCGGGGCCGATGACCATCCGGGCGGCGGCACGCCAGGTGAACCGGGACGTCAAGGCCGTCCACGGCGACGTGCATGCTTTGCTCAATGCCGGCATCCTGCATAAGACCGATACGGGCCGGGTCGTCTTTCCGTTCGATGCGATCCATGTCGACCTGATGCTGCGCGCGGCGTGAGAGCGTAAAATGCAATACACCACCCTCGGCAACACGAAGCTGCGCGTCAGCGTCGCCGGCCTCGGCACCGGCGGCTTTTCCCGCATGGGGCTGAAGTCCGGCAAGACCGAAGACGAAGCCGCCCGCCTCGTGCTCGATGCGATCGATCTCGGCGTCAACTTCATCGACACCGCGCCGCCCTACGGCACCGAAGGCGTGGTCGGCAAGGCGCTCAAGAGCGTCAAGCGCGACCAGGTCGTGGTCGCCACCAAGGCCTTCATCCACCGCAACGACGAATGGTCGTCGCCCGACAAGGTGGTGGCGAGCCTCGACAACTCGCTGCGCCTGCTCGGCACCGATTACGTCGACGTGTTCGATCTGCACGGCATCGAGGAGCACGAGTACGATTACGCGCTCAACACCATCGCGCCCGTGCTCATCGCGCAGAAGCAGAAGGGCAAGATCAGGCACATCGGCCTCACCGAAAATCCGATCGTCGATTTCACCAACGCGACGCTCAAGCGCGCGGTGCACGATCCGGTCTGGGAGGTGTTCATGGTGGGCTTCCACATGATGCACCAGGGCGCGCGCCGGGACGTGTTTCCGATCACCCGGCAAAAGGGCATCGGCACGCTCATCATGTTCGCGGTGCGCAGCATCTTCGCCGATCCGCCGCGCGTCGCCCGCGAGATGAAGGAGCTTGCGCAAAAGGGCCTGGTGGAAAAATGGCTCGGCGAGACCGACGATCCGCTCGGCTTTCTGGTCCACGCCGGCGGCGCCGCCAACATGATCGATGCCGCCTATCGTTTCGTGCGGTACGAGCCGGGCGTTGATGTGGTGCTGTTCGGGACCGGCGATGCTCGCCACCTGCGCACCAACGTCGAGTCGTTGCTCAAGCCGCCGCTGCCGGACGCCGACCGGGCCAAGCTTGTAGCTTTGTTTGGTCATCTCGAAGGCATCGGGCTCGACGGTCATCAGGGGCGGAGTCGGTAAGTGCTCGTAATGCATCCCGCCCCGCGATAGCGGGGGCGGAAGCAATAAAATCTCGTTCTCGCGGCGCATGTGCGTCCGAGTTTTGCGAAGCCACTGGCAAGAACGGACTTCAAAACCGTGAAAATCTGCTCCGTTTCGGTTCGGAGCCCTCGCGGTTTGAAGCGCAAATAAAAGGAAGCGGAACGCCGGCAGGCGCAAAAGTCCAAACCTCCGCGCCATACGGGCGCGGCTCGCGCGAAGCGTCGCGCGCACGCCTACCGGCGTTCCACCACGGCGCTTGCGGCAGCGACCG
>JBAUYV010000078.1:0-3093 GCA_049584975.1 Xanthobacteraceae bacterium
CATCAGGAGCACCCGAAAAACGGCGAAACACGGGGGCCACGCCTGGACACAATGGAGCTTATGCGACTTTGGTGATCAGAGGGTCTGCCCCGGCAACCGCGTCCGTGACGAAGACCGAAGCATGAGGAACAAGCCCGCCGCTAGCGCGACATTGACAGCGGCCGAGGCGACGAAAACCCCCATCGCCCCGTGCACTCCGCCAGTTTCAATCAGAGCCGCGCCGATCGACGGGGCCGCCGCCTGAGCAATGAGGCTCGGCATGGCGATGCGCCCCATGATGACCGGATAGCGCTCGGGGCCGAAGACCGCGAGCGGCAGCGTGCCTCTGGCGATGCTTTCGAGCCCGATGCCTGCGCCATAGAGCGCCAAGGCAAGTGGAACGAACGGCGCTTCCATCCACAACGCCGCCAATCCTGCGGCGACGAGCGAGGTGGAGGCGACCTTCGTCCAAATCGGATGATGAAAACGCGCGATCGCCATCTCGACCGCGCGGGCCGCTACCTGAGAGGGTCCAACGAGTGCGCCGAGTCCCACGGCGGCAGCGAGGGTGAACCCTCTGGCTTGCAAGACCGTCAGCAAATGAACCGACAGCGTTGTCGAGATCACCGAACTCAGCGTAATGGTTGCGGCCACCAGGAGGAAAATGCTTCCTCGAGGACTGTGGGATGTGGGCGCGTGCGATTGCGAATTCGGCGACACTGAGAGTGGCGCAGGCGGAGATTCGCGCGGCAGCACAAACAGATAGGCCGGCAGCGCAACGGCTAGTTGGAAACCGGCATAGACCAGGCACGCGCCACGCCAGCCAAAATGTGCTCCGAGGAAAGCGGAAAGAGGCCAACAGACGGTGCTCGCAAAGCCGCCAAACAGTGTCAGCGTCGTAATCGCCGAGCGTCCGCCATGCCCATAAATGCGGCCGAGAGTCGCAAAGGCCGGATCGTAGAGACCCGCGCCCATGCCGAGCCCAATCAGCGCCCAGGCGATCAGAAAAGCTGGCAGAGAATGCGCCAGCGCGAGAGCGGATAAGCCTGCCGCAAAAAGGGCGGCGCTCACGGCCAGGACCGGACGACCGCCACGGCGCGCAATGGCGCGGCCGACCCAAGGAGAAACCAGACCGGCGATCAGCAGCCCGAGGGATAGCCCGCCCACCACCCAGGACAGCGACCAGCCGGTGTCGAAAGCAATCGGCTTCGCCAGAACCGCCGGGAGATAGTAGGACGATCCCCAGGCGAATATCTGCGTCACCCCCAGCACAGAGATGATGACGACGCGGCTCGGAGTCTTGGGCGCGACCCGAACGGTCTCGCCGGCGGCGCTGCTCACGCAGCGGGCTCACATCCGCAACCCGGCTTTCCCAAGTCTTTTGCCACAGCGTCGGCCACGCAGCAGGCATCGACGTTTGCCCGCGCAGAGCCGCCGCAGCAACCGGCTGACGCGCTCGCCACAGTTTCGGGACGAGTGGAGCAAACGCCGGTTTCCGGAAGCACGAGCCGCACGTCGTCAGCGGCGGCCAGGTCGCCCACGATCGCGGCGGCGATGGATCGGACTTGCTCGTAGCCGGTGAGCAGCAGAAACGTCGGCGCGCGGCCGTAACTCTTGATGCCGGCTGTGTAAAAGCCGGGCTCCGGATGCGACAGTTCCTGATGTCCGTGCGGTGGCACCGAGCCGCAGGAATGAACGTTCGGGTCGATCAAGGGGCCGAGAGCTTTGGTGCTCTCAAGCAAGGGGTCGAGATCGAGACGCAGCTCGCGCGTCAGCGACAGGTCCGGCCGCTGTCCGGTGGCGGCGATGATCCGATCGACCGGCCCGATCGTGCGCTGGCCGTCTGTCGTCTCGCCTTCAACGACAATCCCTTTGTTCTCTTGACGGAGCGTAACCGCGGCGAATCCGGTCACAAGCATCACACGCCCGCTGTCGACAAGCGCCCGAACATCAGTACCGAGTTCGCCACGCGCCGGCAATTGGTCGGAGTCCCCGCCACTGAAGATTCGCGCGAGATTGGTGCTTCGTGTCGCCCACAAGAATGAAGTGCGCGGCTCAGCTTCTGCGAGTTCAGCAAGTTCGAGCAGCGCGTTAGCAGCCGAGTGGCCCGATCCTACAACAAGCGTCTTTCGACCTGCATAGACATGGCGATCGCGGCCAAGCACATCCGGAATGCCGTAGGCGATCCGATCAGTGAACTCAGCCTCACCTACGGCCGGCAAGCCGCTCGCACCGAGCGGATTCGGCGTGGTCCACGTGCCTGAGGCGTCGATAATTGCGCGCGCCATATCACGCCGGACGCCTTTCTTGGATGCCACCGCCAGGACAAAGGGCCGCGTCTCTCGCCCGTAGCTCACGACTTTGTCGACGCCTTTCCGCGAGATCGCGGTAACGCGGGTGTTGGTTTCAATAACAGACGCCAGCTCAGGCGTTGCCGCAAGCGGTTCGAGATAGGAGCGGACCAGCTCGGCCCCTGTCGGATAATGGTCGGCCCCAGGCGCGCGCCAACCGTGACCTTTGAGGAGCGCAATCGCAGCCTCATCGACGCAGTAGCGCCAAGGTGTAAAGACGCGCACATGACCCCAATCCCGCACGTTCGAACCGACCTCAGAGCCGGCCTCGTAGACCTTCACCGGCACGCCGCGCGCTAAGAAATGCGCAGCTGCGGCCAAACCGACCGGACCGCCGCCGATCACGGCGACCACAAGGGTTTCCAAAGCCGGCGTCTCCATCTTCTATCCTTCCAGGAATATAGAAATTGTAAGCAAAAAGGGAGAGGCCTTACGCGGCGGCGTCGCTTTGTGTGGCGCATCCGGCATCGACACAGCACTCATCCACCAGGAACCCGACCAAGCCGTCCATTGCGGGATAGTTGGCCCGGCAGATCAGCGTCGTGACCTGACGCTCCTGAGTGACCAAGCCCGTCAGGATCAGCCGGTGCAGGTGATGCGAGAGCGTCGAAGCGGCGATCCCAAGCTTTTCCTGCAATCGGCCAACGGGCAGGCCCGCATCGCCGGCCCGCACCAGCGTGCGATAAACTTGAAGTCGCGTCGGGTTGCCGAGCGCTTCAAGCTGTTTTGCGGCTTTTTCGACTTTCATGAAAATAGGTCTAAC
>JBAUYV010000079.1:0-19277 GCA_049584975.1 Xanthobacteraceae bacterium
CCCGCGCTCGCGCCGTCTCCGCAACCCCGGCCAGCTCCGACGGCGCGAGCGCTACCGCCAAAACACGCCGCCCGAAGGGGTCAAAATTGGACGCCGATCGGGGGTCAAATTTGAACGCCGATTGACATTCCGGCAGGCTACTTAGATACGAGGGTTATTCCTTTTCAACCTAGACCCCGCTAGGGCGCCTTTTTCACGTCAACCACATCACAGATTCCGCCGTGTGTCGCGAACGTGGATGATCCATCGCGGCGCCGGCGCCGCGCATGAGATGCATGAGGATTAAGGAAACCCGGGGCTTCGGCCGGCTACACAGTAAGTTGAACGGGCGCTTTTTCCGTTGTACCTACTGCTCCGCAATGGCCGAACGACCTAGACCAGGACGACCAACTATTTCTTCTTCTTAGAAGCTAGGTAGAAGCTAGGAAATCGGACCATTCGTCTAAGTCCTTGATTTTACTCGGCGGCGGAGTAGCTCAGCTGGTTAGAGCAGCGGAATCATAATCCGTGTGTCGGCGGTTCAAATCCGTCCTCCGCTACCAACTTCATTCGATCTGAGGACGACAGTTCGCGCCGAAAGCTTTTGGGGCGCGCGCTCACGTCTAGATTCTTCGCTGGAGCATGATCTTTTCGGAAAACCGGTATCCACTCTTCCGGATCATGCTCTAATGGCGCAATCCTTTAAGATTTCGGGCTTGAACGCGAGCCCATGGCCCGGCCGCTCCGGCGCGGCGATCATGCCGTTCTTGACCGGCACCGGATCGACCCACAGATCGTCGGCGAGGCCCATGTCCTCGATCCAAAGTCCGTTCGGGATCGAGGCGAGCAGCTGCACGTTCAGTTCGGGAAACAGATGCGGCGCGATGGTCATGCCCCAGGTGTCGGCGATGGTCGCGATCTTGCGCAAATCGGTGAGTCCGCCGCGCATCGGATCGGGCTGCAGAATGGGCAGACATGGGTTTTCGAAAAAAGGTCTTAGATCGAAGCGAGTGAAATGCGTCTCGCCGCCGACGATGCGCAGGTCGAGCGCCTCGGCGATGCGCAGGTAGCCGGCGAAATCGTCGGCCGACACCGGCTCCTCCAGCCAGTACACGTCGTAGTCCTGAAATTTTCGGCCCATCTGGATGGCGACGTCCGCGGTCCAGCCCATGTTGACGTCGATCATGATGGCGATGTCCGGTCCCACCGCCTCGCGCATACGCTTGACGTTATCGAGGTCGGCGGCGAGGTCGGCGGTGTGGGCGACCTGCATCTTGATGGCCTTGTAGCCGCGCTCCTTGTAGTGCAGCGCCTTGGCGATCATGCCGTCGCCGCCGGAGCCGCGGAAGCAACCGCTGCCGTAAGCCGGCAACTCGCTGCGAAAACTCCCCCACAGCCGATGCAGCGGCAGGTTGGCGCGCTTGCCGAGCGCGTCCCACAGCGCGATGTCGAGCGCCGACATCGCCATGGTGGCGATGCCGCCGCGCCCGTAGGTCATCGTCGAACGCCAGAGATCCTGCCAGATCGCCTCGACGGCGCTCGCGTCCTTGCCGATGACGCGCGGGATGATGGTCTCTTCCAGGCATGCGGCGATGGTGCGGATGCCAGGCCGGAACAGGAACAGATAACCCATGCCGACGATACCACCCTTGGTCTCCACCTCGAGCACCAGGAACTTGCGGGAGTCGCCAAAGGCATGGCCCTTGAGCCAGGGATTCTGCGGCCACGGCACGCTGATCATAGTGGTGCGGATGGCCTTGATGGTCATGTCGGTCATTGTCATGTCGGTCATGGGTACACGTCCTCCCCGGGCGTTTCTGCTTCTGCGCAACAAGCCGCGAAAAGGATGCTGCGCAAACCATTGTGCGGCGTCAACGTGTCCCGTAAGCACTGCGAATAGGTATGCGGGGGAACGAGCCGCGAAAAAGGGCCGATCCAAAATATCAGGAGCAGCGCATGGTCAAGACGCAGATTGTTTCGCCGAAACTACGGGAGCCGAGCGGGCATTTTTCTCACGCAACCATGATTGCGGCGCGTGGCCGCTTCGTCTTCATCTCAGGCATGACGGCGCGCTGTGCGGACGGCACCATCGCGGGCATCGGCGATATCGAGGCGCAGACCCGGCAGGTGTGCGAGAATATCAAGGCCGCCATCGAGCAGGCCGGCGGCAGTATGGACGATATTTGTCGGGTCGATGTTTACGTGCGCAACATGGAGCACTTCGAGCGCATTCACAAAGTGCGGCGTGAATATTTCAAAGCGCCGGCGCCCGCCTCGACCATGGTTGAGGTTTGCAAGATGACTTCGCCCGAGTATCTCATCGAGATCAACGCCATTGCGGTCATCAACGGCTAGCCCATGTTCCGCTCTGCTCGAATTGCACTCCTCCACTCGTCATTGCCGGGCTTGACCCGGCAATCCATACTGCCCTCTCGCTTGCATGCAGTTATGACGATGCGCTCGACCGCCGCGGGCCAGCATGGATGCGCGGGTCAAGCCCGCGCATGACGAGAGCAGGTGGTCCGATCGGAACGGAAAACGCTAAGCCGGGTCGCCCATGGAATTGATGGTCAATGGAACCGACGATCAATATTGCGGCCTACAGTGATGCGCTCGTCGTGCTCGGTACGGCCGGCATCGTGGTGCCGATCGTCGCCCGTCTGGGGTTCAGCCCTACCCTTGGCTATCTGGTCGCCGGCGCCATTTTGGGGCCGCTGGGCCTCGGCTCGTTCATTCGCTCGTATCCGTTTCTTTATTGGGTCACCGTCGGCGACGCCACAAACGTCGAGGGCATCGCCGAGCTGGGCGTCGTCTTCCTTCTGTTTCTGATCGCCCTGGAGCTGTCCTTCCAACGACTGCTCACGATGCGGCGCTACGTGTTCGGTCTCGGCGGACTGCAGGTGCTGATCACCGCCGCCTTGATCTTCGGCGTTGCCAGGATGGCCGGGCAGCAGCCCGCCTCGGCGTTGATTCTCGGTGCGAGCCTCTCGCTCTCCTCGACCGCCATTGTGCTTGAACTGCTGTCGAAGCAGGAGCGTCTGACCACGGGCGTCGGGCGAACGAGCTTTTCGGTCCTGCTCGCGCAGGACCTCGCCGTCATTCCGCTCCTGATGTTCGTCTCCATTCTGGCGGCCGGGCCCGGCAAGTCGGTCCTCGCCAGTCTCGGCACCGCCTTGCTGCAGGCCGTGATCGCGCTGGCCGCCATCGTCCTGTTCGGTCGCGTACTGATGCGCCCGCTGTTTCGGCTGGTGGCGACGACACGGTCCCGAGACCTCTTCATCGCCACCGTTCTGTTCGTGATCGTGGGCGCGGGGGTCGTTGCCAACCAGGCCGGCCTGTCCATGGCGCTCGGCGCCTTCGTGGCTGGCCTCCTGCTCGCCGAAACCGAATACCGCAAGGCGATCGAAGCGACCATAGAGCCCGCCAAGTCGCTTCTCCTCGGCATCTTTTTCTTCACGGTCGGCATGGACATCGACTACCGCGAGCTGTTGGGCGAGCCGCTCGTGCTCGCCGGCAGCGTCGCAGCGCTGATCGCCGTCAAGTCGCTCATTCTGATCGGTCTCGGCAGGCTTTTTCGCTTGTCGTGGCCAGTCGCGGTCGAGACTGGACTTTTGCTCGGGCCCGGAGGTGAATTTGCCTTCGTGGGCATCGGCATGGCGTCCGCCGCGAACCTGATCGATGCACGCACCGCGAGCTTCACGCTCGCCGTCACCTCGATCACCATGCTGCTGACCCCGGTGCTTTCCTTCGTGGCCCGGCGTTTCGCCGCGCGGCTGGGGCCGAGCGGCGTTGTTGCTGCCGAGCTGACGGTCCGGCCGTCCAGCGCGCAAAACCATGCGATCGTCGTCGGCTACGGCCGCGTCGGCAAGGTGGTGTGCGCGCTCCTCAAGGAGCACGGCATTCCCTACATCGCGGCCGACCTTGACGCGCCTGCCGTGACGCGCGACCGCCGCCAAGGGCACGACGTTTATTACGGCGACGCGGCCGACCTGAGATTCCTCGAAGCCTGCGGCCTTTCGACCGCGGCCGGCGTCATCATCACCATCCATACCCACAACGTCATCGACGACGTGGTCGAGCAGGTCCGCTCGATGCGGCCCGATATCCTCATCGTCTCGCGGGCGCGCGATGAGGCCCATGCCAGTCATCTCTACAGCCTCGGCGCCACCGATGCGGTGCCCGAGACCATCGAGGCGAGCCTGCAGCTCTCGGAGGCGGCGCTGGTCGGATTGGGAAAACCGACCGGGCCGGTGATCGCCTCGATCCACGAAAAGCGCGACGAGTACCGCCGCGCCTTGCAGCAGGCGGCGCGGCAAGCCGGGCGCGAGGGCACTCGTTCGATTCGTTCCAAGAGCCGCGCGGCGCGCGATGCCAAATCGGCGTAGCGGCAAGATTCGGTGGCGTTACCCGATAATCCATGGAGGCTCGCCGACCGGCGAGAGTCGAAATAGTATCATGACCGGCCGCGCATGGGGGCGCTGTCGTGATGAGACTGCTAACGGGGCATCAAGGGGGGTTGGGAGCAATGGCCCCTGTTTTTCGAACGATCCTGATTGTCGGAATGACTCTCGGCCTTTGTCGACCGGCGCTGGCCTACAAAAGCGGATATGAGCTGCTGGCTCAGTGCTCGAACCAGAACAACCTCTTTGAGCTGGGGCAATGCTACGGCTTCATAATAGGGACGCTCGAAGCCGGAAACGACGGAAAAACATTTTGCATTCCCTCCCGCGGGGTCACCAACGGCCAGATCTACGACCTCGTAATTCGTTTTCTTAACGCACATCCCGAACAGCTACAGACCTTTGCGGCGACTCTTGTCCTAGTCGCGGTGGGCGCGTCCTTTCCTTGCAGAAGATAAAGTCAAGCTGAGCCAAGAGATGACAATGCGATGTAATATGCGCCGTCGTTCTTGTCGTTTTTGTCTGCCTTACTGACGGCGGCAATTAACCAACGCCTCTATCGTTTGTTTACCTCAACCTCGTTGACAAAGTGCTACGCTCAGTCGGCACCTGATAAAGGTGCAGGCTTCTAATACACGTCTTACGAGGCTCTGCACATGAGTTGGCGGTCGCTTTTTGCGTTTCCGATCATCATCGGGGGTCTAATTGTCGCGCAATATTTTGTCGGTTTCGACGGTCAGGGACACGGTGCTGGAAATCCAATAACGCTGCTGTTCGGATTGGCGTTCATTGGGTCCGGTTTCTACGGTGCTGTTCAACGCAACGCGTTGCGAAGAAAAATGGCCGCGAGGTTGGGTCTTCCAGACAATGCATCGTTGGCCGACATACAGCGCGCCCTCGAACTAAAAAAATCATCGGTCAATTAGCCTTTGTTGCGCCATCGCCGCCCAACTGCCCCGCCCGCTTGATCGGCCTAAGGCTTCCGGTACGTTGAGTCTCCCACCTGACGGCAGAGGATCGGCGGGAAGCGCCTACACCCAAGATTCATCGCAATTGCGCCACCGGCACTCCGTTCGTAAGATGTTTCGCCTTGCCAAGCGCCGCCGGGGCCGTTTCACGGAGATCAAGTCGATGTCATCGACACCGGCAAAGCTGGCGCTGGCGATCCTCGCCACCCTCGCCCTCGCGTTTAGCGCGCCCGCGCAATCGCCCGCTTACCCCGATCGGCCAGTCGGGATGGTGGTGACGTTCGCGGCCGGCGGTTCTTCGGATGTCCTGGCCCGCGCCGTCGCCGACGCCATGTCGCACGGGCTCGGCCAGCAAATCGCGGTGGACAATCGGCCGGGTGCCGGCGGACAGATCGGCGCCGAGGCGGTCGCCCACGCGGCGCCGGACGGCTACACGGTTCTGTTTGGCACCAACGGCACGCTCGGGATTGGCCCGGCGCTTTATAAACATCTGCGCTACGATCCGCTCCGCGACCTCGCGCCGGTCGGGCTCCTTCACAAGCTGCCGTTGCTGTTGATCGTCAATCCGTCGGTCCCCGCCAAGGATCTGCACGAGCTGATCGATTATGCCCGGAGCAATCCCGGCAAGCTCAGTTTTGCGTCGGCCGGCGTCGGGTCGGTTTCGCATCTTGCCGGCGAACTGTTCAAGGAAGAAGCAAAGATCGATATTTTGCACGTGCCCTACAAGGGCGGCGGCGCGGCGGTGACTGATCTCGTCGCGGGGCGCGTCTCGATGATGCTGGAGACGATCCCGAATGCTCTGCCACTGGCGAAGAGCGGCCAGATGCGCGCGATTGCAGTAACTACCAAGGAGCGTTCCTCGTCGGCGCCCGATATCCCCACGCTTGCCGAGTCGGGTCTGCCCGACTTTGATGTGAGCGCCTGGACCGGGTTGTTTGTTCCGGCAGGCACGCCGCGCCAGGTCGTCGATCGCCTCAACGCCGAAACCCGCAAGATCGCGGCCGAGAAACATTACGTGGATCGGATCCAATCGATGGGAACCAACTTCGCAACCTCAAGCCCCGAAGAGTTCGGCGCGTTCGTGCGCGACGACATCGCTCGGTGGAATAAAGTCATCGACCACGCCGGCATCCAGCGAATCGAGTGAGGCGGCGGACCTGCCCCGGGGTTGCCTATATCTAATGAGTCTTCGTGCGCCCTCGGCGGGCAGTGTCCGGTGGCGGGGCGCGATTAAAGAGCCCAGCACGCTGGTGAAGTCGGCGGGTTTGAGATCGGAGCGCCGCGAACGCAAGCCGCAATAAGGGAAGAGCGCTACTAAGGCTTGCCGAGAGAAAGCGCTATACCGCGAGCTTCAATTCCTTGGACGGTCTGAATGCGACCTTTTTGCTCGCTTTGATCTTAATTGCTTCGCCGGTTGCAGGATTGCGGCCCATGCGAGCTGCGCGCTTCCTAACCTGCAGGATGCCGAAGCCCGCAATGCGGACCCGCTCGCCTTTTTTGAGATGCTTGGTGATAAGGCCGACGAGATCGCCAAGGAAGGCCTCGCCTGCGCGCTTTGTCAACTCGTGTTCCTCAGCCAAGGTAGCGGCGAGGTGCTTGAGCGTGACGGGACGGCGGGTCTTCGCCGAGCCAGTCGGCTTGTTAGCTTTAGGTGCCATGATACTGGGCCTTTGCATGCGCGAGATGCGCTGAATGACCGAGATACGATTCGAATGAAGAAAAAGTGAATTGACCAAGAATCTCCGTAACAAAGGCCCGGCGCACGTGACTGGCGAGGCATTGCCGCGTTTAATCCCCCTGACTTCGCTGTGGTGCATGAGTCTCCTCCTGGCGCTTCAGGCCAATCATGGGATGTCTCCTTTTGGATGCAATCCGGTCTTGCCGCGAGCCCAGGAAGCGACATACTTTCGGGGCCGCCCGCGTGGCCCAATACCGAGAAACGTCATGAGCTACGAATCCATCACGGTCGAGCCGGTGTCTCCGCACATCGGTGCGGAAATCGGCAACATCGACCTGACCAAGCCGCTGCCCAACAAGCAGGTCGAGGAGCTGCACCAGGCGTTCACCCAGTATCAGGTGATTTTCTTTCGCGATCAGAAGATCAGCTTTGAGGACCAGATCCGGCTCGGCCGCTATTTCGGCCCGCTCGGCGCCCACGTCGGCAAGTCGACGATCAGCAAGACCACCGACAATCCCTTTGTGCGCAAGTTTCATTACGACGAGAAATCAACGCAAATCTCCGGCGAGAATTTCCACTCCGACCAATCCTGCGGGTCGATCCCGCCGCTCGGCAGCATTCTCTATAACCACACGGTTCCGCCGGACGGCGGCGGCGACACCATGTTTGCCAGCATGTACGCCGCCTACGACGCGCTGTCGCCGAACATGAAAGCTTATCTCACGGGATTGACCGCGACCCACGACGGCACGCGGGTGTTCGGTCCGGGCACGCCGGTCTCCGTGCATCCGGTGATCATCAAACATCCGGTCACCGGCAAGAAGGTCATTTACGTCAACACCGACTTCACGGCCAAGATCAACGAACTGCCGGCGCTCGAGGGCGAGCGAATTCTCCGGTTCCTGATCGATCACTGCAACAAGCCGGAGTGGACCTGCCGCTTCCGCTGGCGTGCGCACTCGATCGCGTTTTGGGATAATCGCTGCACCCATCACAAGGCCATCTGGGACTATTGGCCGAACGTGCGCTCCGGCTATCGTATCCAGGTTGAGGGAACGGCTCCGCCCGAAGCCGGCTGACGCGATTGCTGGAATGACGATTACAGCGCGGCGTAATCGATCGGCTTGTGCCGGTCGAGCGTACGCTTGATCGGCGGCAGCGGGTATTTGAGCCCGGTGGCGCAATTGAACAGCACGGCGCTTTCGTTGCGCGAGATGCGGCCGTCGGCCAGGCTTTGTTTGTAAGCCGCATAGGTGGCGGCGCCTTCGGGACACATCAAAAAGCCCTCCTCGCGCGCAACTTCTTCCAGCGCGGCCGCGATCTCCTTGTCCGCTACCGCGATGGCGAAACCGCCACTCTCGCGCACCGCGCGCAAGATCAAAAAGTCTCCGACCGCCTGGGGCACGCGGATCCCCGCGGCGATTGTGTAGGCATCCTCCCAGCGCGCCGCGTGCTCGACGCCTTGCTCGTAAGCGCGCACCATGGGCGCACAGCCCGCCGCCTGTACGGCCACCATGTGCGGGCGCTTGCTGCCGATGAACCCGATCGCTTCCAGCTCGGCGAACGCCTTCCACATGCCGATCAGGCCGGTGCCGCCGCCGGTCGGATAGAAGATGACGTCGGGCACGGTCCAGCCGAGCTGCTCGGCGAGTTCGAGCCCCATCGTCTTCTTGCCTTCGATCCGGTACGGCTCCTTGAGCGTCGAGGTGTCGAACCAGCCGGCTTTGGCCTTGCCCTCGGCGACGATTTTTCCGCAATCGTCGATCAGGCCATTGACGCGATAGACCGAAGCGCCTTGCAGTCCGATCTCGCTGACGTTCACCTCGGGTGTGTCCTCGGGACAGAAGATCGTGGTCTTGATGCCGCAACGGCTCGCATAGGCCGCCAACGCGGCACCCGCATTGCCGTTGGTCGGCATCGCCATGTGCTTGATGCCGAACGCCTTCGCCATCGACACCGCCGTGACCAGTCCGCGCGCCTTGAACGAGCCGGTCGGCAGGCGCCCCTCGTCCTTCACCAGAATCTCGCCGCCGCCGAGTTTTGCCGCGATCTTCGGCAGCGGCAGCAGCGGAGTCATGGCCTCGCCCAGGCTGACGATGTCGGAAACGCGACGCACTGGCAGCAATTCGCGATAGCGCCAGAGGTCGTGCGGACGGCTGGCGAGCGCCTGCTTGCTCAGCGCCTTTTTCACGCCGTCGAGATCGTAGCGGACCAACAGCGGCTTCCCGGCGCGCGAGAGATTGTGCACCTCGTCGGCGGCGTACCGCTCCCCGGTCGCGGAGCATTCGAGGTGCGTCACGAAGGTCGGACGCTCGGTGGTCAGGTTCTCATCATAGCGCAACGCGAGGTCTCCGGCATGATCGGTGCGAGTGATAGAGGATTCTACGGCGGGTTGGAAACGTGTTTTCCCAAGACGATCCTCGCGTTGCTGGCTGGGAACCAGCGAACCTTTCGGGGATTGTTAAAGGTATCGACCATCACGGAAGCATAGTGTCATGGAGACGTTGTATAAGCTGATATTCATTCTCCTTGTGCTCAAAGCGAGAAAAAGGGCGTGAGGGTGCTCCCTCGTGACAGCCTGGAATTAGGAGACGTCGCCTGAATCAAACCGAGACACTTCTCTCGGCGCTTCGCGCCTTAGCCCGCCGCTAGAGCAATCGAGCAATCTGGTCGACCAGCAGTTCTTCGTCATCATGAAAACTCCTGATCATCGCCGCCAGAAAAGCATCTGGGATTATTCTATCGAGGTGCAGCGGATGCCCGGCTGCATTCGCCAAGAGCCCCATGAAGGCTAGCTGACTGCGGCCGTTGCCGTCGCGAAAGGCATGGACGGCATTGAGTGTCGCGAGGAAAGTCGCTCCACCATGTGCGAACTCTTGAGCAGATAGCCCCTGCAGATTGCTATTGCGTCGCAAGCCCGCAAACAGCTTTGCCATTTCCCGCGGAATATGTTCCGGGTAGCAGAACGTGTTGTCGCCCTTGCTGATCCGAACCTTTTCCCGGTATTCGCCCGCCCAGGCGTACACGTCCCTGAATATGTGTCGGTGGACGCGCCGGTAGTGTTCTTCGGTCAGCTTTCCGGCCGGCATCGGCTCGTCGAACCGCTGAGCCGTGATTGCTGTCTCGAAGCGGTCGAGTGCCTCTTGCGTACGGAGATTACGGCAATTCTTGAGAACGGTTGTTCCGGGATAGCAGTAGGGATCGTCTATGCTGCCATACATCGACGGGGCACGGAGGCTCAGCCATATCGTTTAATGATGGCGGCGCGTCGCTGCGCCGCCGAGGCGCCCTGGCGGTCTAACGCGCGAAAGGTCCGCTTCATGTCAGGCGTTAGGTGGAGACCTTCAATCGCGCTGACTTTCTCAAAGCCGGCAAGGCCGATGGTGAGCCGTGCCTTGGCCTTCGGGCGTGCGACTTTGCGCTTTTTGGCTTTGCCAGCCTCTCTTGGTTTCCCGGCTTTCTTCATAAAAGCATCCTAGCACACTTTGTATAATCGTCGCAGGGCAAACCACCCTCACGTTAAGGCTGAAAAGAGGTCAACAAATTCCAAAACCAACGCGCGTGCGAAGTCAAATCTCCGCTGCGCTCACAGTCCCAAATAGGCGCGCCGAATTTCCGGCATGGCCGCAAGCTTTGCCGGCGCGCCCTCGGTGAACAGCCGCCCCTCGGCAATCACATAAGCGTAGTCGCTCACCGCGAGCGCAAGATGCACGTTCTGCTCGACCAATAAAATCGTCAGCCCCGCGTTCTTCAGCTTCTTGAGCGTCTGGAACAGCTGATAGACCACCACCGGCGCCAGCCCGAGCGACAGCTCGTCGATGATCAGAATTTCGGGATCTGACATCAGCCCGCGCGCGATCGCCACCATCTGCTGCTCGCCGCCGGACAGCGTGCCGGCGATCTGGCGCTTGCGCTCGCCGAGCCGGGGAAACAGGGTGAGAACCTCGTCGAGCCGTTGCGCGTATTTGCGCGCCGCGCGCTTGGAGAAGGCGCCGAGTTCGAGATTCTCGCCGACCGTCATGGCGGAAAACAATTGCCGCCCCTCCGGTACCAGCGCGAAGCCACGCGCCGCCTTGTCGTGGGTCGACAGCCGGGTCACGTCCTCGCCTTCGAAGAACACGTGCCCTTTCCAGGGCGAGATGGTGCCGGCAACCGCGCGCAACATAGTGGTCTTGCCGGCGCCGTTGGTGCCGACGATCGCGGTGAGGTGCCCGCGCACGGCCTTGAGCGAAACGCCCCACAGCACCTGCACTTCGCCGTAGCCGGCCTCGAGTGCTTCGACCTCAAGAAGCGTGTCAGCCATGCTGGGCGCTCCCCTGCAGCTCGGCGGCCAGTTTGGGATCACCCAGATACGCCTCGATCACCTGCGGATGCTGGGCCACTTCGGCCGGCAAGCCCTCGGCGAGCTTGACGCCAAAGTTGAGCACGACGATGCGATCCGACAAGCTCATGATTGCCTGCATCAGATGCTCGATGATCAGGATGGTCACGCCGCGCTCGCGGATGCGGCGAATGACGCCGATCATGTACTCGACCTCGGTCGGGTTAAGGCCGGCCAGGACTTCGTCGAGCAACAACAGCTTGGGCTGCGCGGACAGCGCGCGCGCCAGCTCAAGGCGCTTCTTTCCCGCGATGGTCAGGTGCATCGCCAGCATGGCGGCGCGATCCTCAAGCCCTGCGACCGCGATAGCCTCGCGCGCCGCCTCGCGCGCCCGCGCCAGCGGCAGATTCTCGCGGCCGAAGCACGCGCCCACCGTGCAGTTTTCCAACACCGTCATGTTGGTCAGCGGCTGCACGATCTGGTGCGTGCGCGCCAGACCGTGACGCGCGATACGGTAGGGCCGCTCGCCGGTAATCTCGGCGCCGTTGAATACGATCCGCCCGGTGTCCGGTGCGAACACGCCGTTGATCAAGTTGAAGAGCGTCGACTTGCCGGCGCCGTTCGGGCCGATCAGGCCGAGGATTTCGCCCTCGCGCACCTCGAAGCTCAGATCGCCCACCGCCTGCAATCCGCCGAAGCGCTTGCTGACCTTGTGCAGCTCAAGGAGCGCCGTCATTCCAGCACCTTCTGGGTGCGCGGGAAGCGGCTGTAGATGAAGCCCATGAGCCCGCCGGGAAAGAACAGCACGATGAGCAGGAGAAGCGCGCCGGAAATCACCAGCTGGAAATTCGAGAAAGTCTGCGATGTGAGAAGATAGCCGCGCAGCTCCTCGTACAGATAGGCGCCGAGCGCCACGCCCGTGACGGTGCCCTGCCCGCCCAGCATGGCAACCACCAGTGCCTCGGTCGACAGCGACAGGTCGAACGCGTCGGACGGCTGGATGAACGCGCTCTTGAAAAAATAAAGCCCGCCGGCGATGGCGGGCAGAAAGGCCGAGGCGCTGTAGACCATCGCTTTGTAGAGCGGCGTCGGCACGCCGAGAATGGCGGCGGCGTCCTCGTTCTGGCCGATGGCGAGCAGGCCGAGGCCGAACTTCGAACTCTTGATGGCGTAGCTCAGATAGAGCGACAGCCCCATCACGGCGACCATCATGAAATAGATGACCCAGAGCCCGCGCGCGGCGCCGCCCAGCGGCTGGAAAATCGCGCTCGACAGATAGATGCCGGACGAGCCGCCCCACGGCGTGAAATTTTCCGCGAAGGCCTGCACCGCCTCGACGATGCCGATGGTCGAGAGCGCGAAGAACGCGCCGCGCAGCCGCAAGATGCCGAGACCGAAAAACAGCGCCAGCGCGCTGACGCACACGCCGGCCGTGAGCAAGCTCAAGCCGAGCGGCCACGCGTACGTGTTGACGAGCCAGACGCAGATGTAGCCGCCAAGGCCGAAGAACACGATGCTGCCGAAATTGATGTAGCCCGCATAGCCGAGCATCAGGTTGAGATTGCTGGCGAGCGTGATGTAGAGCGCGGCGAGCAACAGGCTTTCGCGCAGCTCGACGTTATTGCCGATCGACGGCACGATCGCGAAAACCGCGATGACGAGCGCAATGATCCAGAAGAACGGGCGGCGCATGAGGCCCAGCAGCATCACAGCCCTCGCCGCGACGCAAATACGCCGCCCGGGAAGGCAATCAGCACCAGGACGAACAGCACGAATTCGATCACCAGCGTCCAGCTCACCGGCACGAACGGCGTGATGGCGCCTTCAAGCAGGCCGAGCGCGACGCCGCCAAGGAGCGCGCCCACCGGGTTGCCGAAGCCGCCGAGCACCGTCACCACGAAGCTCTTGAGCTGATAACCGTCGCCCGAGAGGATGGTGAAGGGGAACAGCGTGCCGATCAGCATGCCCGATACGCCGGCGAGCGCCACGCCGCAACCGACCGTGACCGCCAGCACCCGCGTGGTCGGAATGCCGACGAGCTCGGCCGCCTCGCGGTTGTTGGCCACGGCGCGCACCGCTCGGCCCAGGCGGGTGCGGTGAAGAAACAAATAAAGCGAACCCGCGATTACCGCGGCCAGAACCGCGGCAAGAATGTGGGCGCCCGGAAATGTGTAGCGGCCGACGCTGATGCCCGGTACCGACACTTCGACGTTGAACAAGGCCGTGCCCCAAACGCCGGTGCCTATTCCGATCAGCACCAGATTGACCGCGAAGGTCGACAACAGGCTCATCAGCGGCGGCCGTCCGACCATGCGGTGCACGGCGATCCAGTACAGCAGCATGCCGGCCAGAAAGCCGCCGACCAGCACCGGCGGCAACGCCAGATAGGGCGGTACGCCGAGCGCGTTCGCCAGCAAATAAAGCGCGAACATGCCGGCGACGATCATGGTGCCATGGGTCAGGTTGATGACATCCATGACGCCCCAGATCAGCGTCAGGCCCATGGCGGCGAGCCCGTAGACCAGCCCCACCAGCACGCCGTCGATAATCGAAGCGAGAATGCCGAGCATGCCGAGTTTTGGGGACGGGGACCGGCGGAGCGCGCCGCCGGTCCCTTATTGAGTGAGCTTACTGCGTCGCAGGAGGAATAGGATACATGAGATCGGCGGATTGCGCCGCCGTCGGCCAGACCACTTGGCGGCCGAGCTTGCCGTTCACCATCTGCCATTGCGCCAGCACCATCTGATGGGCTTCCTGGAGGCCGTGATGTCCGGGATCGGTCATAAACTTGACGTGGCCGAAGAAGGTGGTGACGTCGGTTGCGTTGAGCGCCGCCGCCACTTTTTCCTGATCGATGGAGCCGGCTTGTTCGATGGCGTGTTGCAGGATCACGCCGCTCGTGTAGCCCGACGCCGCGTGATAATCCGCCTTGACGTTGAATTTGTCCTGGAACGCCTTGGCGAATTCCGCCGTGGTCGGTCCGAACTGCGGCTTGTAGTTGACCTGCAGCTCCCACTGCGACGGCACGGTCACGCCGAGCGCGGCGGGTCCGAGTTCGCCGAACTTGTCATCGGCCGGCGCGACCAGGATCGACACCCACTTCATGTTGGCCTTCTGGTCGTGCATCTGCCGCGCCAGCGTAGCGCCGTCCGAATAATGGCCGCCGCCCATGAACGCGTCGGCGTTCGATGAAATGATCTTGTTGACCACCGGACCGAAGTCGGTCGTGGACGGTGCGTAGGATTCGTTCATCACGACTTCGAGGCCGGCGTCCTTGGCCTGCTGCGCCGCTGCGGCCAGCACCGCCTTGGAGAACGGATCGTCCGAATACACCATCGCGATCTTGGCGTGCGGGTCCTTCGCCTTCAGTGCCGCCACGGCGCCGGAGAGATAATGGCTTGCCGACGTGATCACCATGAAGAGATATTTATTGCCGAGCTCGAACGGCTTTTCCTCGGCGCCGCCGCTGTCGATCATGATCTTACCGTACTGCTCGGAGATCACGGCCGCGGGCGCGGTCAGGCCCGACGAGTACGGGCTGAACAGGAAGTCCGCCTTGTCCTGGTTGATGAGGCGCGTGTACAGCTGCTGCACCCGGCCGCCGACGGACTGGTCATCGTAACTGACGAATTTCACCTTGTAGGTTTTGCCGCCGACCTTGATCCCGCCCTTGGCGTTGACCTCGTCGCGCCAGAATTCATAGCCGTGCTGCTGGCCTAACGAATCGACATTGAGCGGCCCGGTTTGCGAAGCCGTAAACCCGACGGTGATGGTGTCTTCTTGGGCAAACGCCGGCGTCGCGGCGATTGCCGCCGCGGCGGCAAGCAAGTAGAGTCGTTTCATCATTTCCTCCCTTTTCGCCCCTCGGTGTCTGACCGGAGCGTTGAGTGTTGTTAATGCCTCAACACCCTGGCATTGCGGGTTACGACCGAACGCCAAATCGGTGTTCGCGCCGAAACCTTTAGTTCGCCAACCTGTCAGGCCGCTGCTTTTGACGCAGCTTAACGTACGGACCAACAAGATAGATCGCACATTCCGCGGCTAAAAGCCATCTGGCCGCGCTCGGCAAAGCTGGCGCGATTTATAGCAAAACTCCTGAACTCCGCGCTCGCGACACGGCGATGCCCAAATGCGTCAATCCGCCGCTGCGGCGGCCTCTTCGGGCGGCGCGTGCTCATCCTGCGCGCGGTAGTGAACGGGCTTCCTCGTCCTCGTCAGGTTATAGGCGCTGTTGACGAGGGCGAGATGGGAGAAGGCTTGCGGGAAGTTTCCGACCAGCCGCTTGGCGCGCGAGTCATATTCTTCGCTCAACAAGCCTAAATCGTTGCGCAGTCCGACGAGTCGCCGAAACAGCCGTTCGGCGTCGTCCAGGCGGCCCTGCAGCGTGTAGACATCCACGAGCCAGAAGCTGCAGGCCAGGAACGCGCCCTCGCCGGGCGGCAGCGCATCCTCGACCTCCTCGGTGCTGTAGCGCGTGACGAAACCGTCGCGCAGGAGGCGGGTCTCGACCGCCGCGATCGTGTGCTCGATGCGCGGATCTGAAATGGGCAGGAATCCGACGCAGGGCAGCATCAACAAGTTGGCGTCGAGCTGTTTCGATCCAAAGGCCTGCACGAAGGTGCCAAGCTCCTTGTCGAAACCGTGCTCGCACACCGCATCGCGGATCTCCTCGCGCAGCTTCCGCCATTCGTCGAGCGGCGCGTCGAGGCCGAACGTCTCCGCGCTCTTGATCGCGCGATCGTAGGCGACCCAGGCCATGACCTTCGAGTAGGTGAAATGCTGGGGCGGCCCGCGCATTTCCCAGATGCCGTGATCGGGTTCACGCCACACTTTTTTGAGATGGTCAGCGAACGCGAGTTGAATGGCCCATCCCGAGTTGTTGCTGGTCAGTCCGCCGCGCCGCGCCTGGTGGTAGGTATCCATGATCTCGCCGAACACGTCGAGCTGAAGCTGGCTGTGCGCCGCATTGCCGATGCGCACCGGCGCCGAATTTTCGTAGCCGGGCAGCCAATCGACCTCCCACTCAGCGAGTCGGCGTTCGCCGCCGATGCCGTACATGATCTGTAGCTGTTCCGGGCTGCCCGCCACGGCGCGTAACAGCCATTCGCGCCAAGCCTGCGCTTCTTCGTAGTAGCCCGCGTGCATCGCGCCGAGCAGCGTGAGCGTGGCGTCGCGCAGCCAACAGTAGCGGTAATCCCAATTGCGCACGCCGCCGATCCGCTCCGGCAGCGACGTGGTTGGCGCCGCCACGATGCCGCCCGTCGGCGCATAAGTGAGCGCCTTGAGGGTGATCATCGAGCGGCGGACCGCATCGGACCAGCGTCCGGCCGGCCGGCATTTTGCCGACCACTCGCGCCAATAGGTTTCGGTCTCGGCCAACGCGCTGGTTGGGTCGACCGGATTCGGGAGCGGCAGATGCGATGGCGAATAGGCGAGAACGAAGGGAATCGTTTCGCCGCGGGTGATGGTGAACTCGCCCACCGTGGTCATGTCCTTGCCGCGTACATGCACGGGCGTGTGCAGGACCACCATGTCCGGCCCGGCGATGGCGCGCAGCGCCCCGGTTTCGACGCGCGTCACCCAGGGGACGATGGCGCCATAGCCGAACCGCAAAATCAGCTCGGTGTGCATGGCCAGCTGGCCGCGCGTGCCGATGACGTAACGCACGATGGTCGACTGATCGCAGCGCTGCGGCATGAAATCAACGAGCGTCGCCGCGCCGTCGGGTGTTTCGAAATGCGTCTCCAGCACCAGCGTGTTCGGGCGGTATCGGCGCGTGATGCTGGCTTTGCCCTGCGGCGCAATCAGCCAGCGGCCGTGATCGCGCGAACCGAGCAATGCAGTAAAGCAGGCGTCGGAATCAAAACGCGGCCAGCACAGCCAATCGATCGAGCCGTCGCGGCCGACGAGAGCGGCGGTCCTGCAATCGCCGATCAACGCGTAGTCTTCGATCCGTGTGGACATGGCGGCTTCGGCATCATCGCAATTTTAGGATTGCGCCCAGGTTTAACGGTTCAAGAAAAATCGACAACGACTTTAATATCGTCGGGCTCCTGCTCGAGGGCCAGTGTCCACTGTTCGACCGGCACCCGCCGGGTGATCAGTCGCGCGAGCCATGACTTGTCGGCCTTCCGCAGCGCGGCGACCGCATCCTCATAATGCTTGCGGTTCGCATTGACGCTGCCGAACACCGTGTCGTTGTCGAGCACCATGGTGCGATTGATCCGGCCGATGTCGAGAGCGAAGGCCTGGCCTGGCGCGCTCACGCCGACCAGGCAGACGATGCCGCCCGACGCCGTGCGGCCAAGCACATCGCGCACGACACTTGGCGCACCAGTGCATTCCATCAGGATATCGGGCTTGAGGCTGTCAAGGTCTGAAAGCTCACCCAGATGGAACGTGCCGCCGATCTCGCGGACAATCAATCTCTTTTCCAGATTCTCGCGATTGTCGAGGACATGAACATCGAGTCCGCGCTGCGCTCCGATCATCGCCGCCAACAGGCCGATCGGCCCGGCCCCGGTGACCAGTAGCGTCTTCGGCTGCCAGCCGCGCGAGCGGAGGCCGATGCGCTCGGTGTGATCCCATGCCTTGGCGACGACACTGGTCGGCTCAAGCAGCACGCCTTCAGCGCCAACAGACGGATCGAGCTTGACCAAAAACTCCGGCTCGATGCGGAAAAAATCCGAACCGAAGCCGTTGCGCTCCTTGATGCCGCGTTCGGTGTAAAGGCCGTTGCGGCACATGTCCCACTCGCCGACCGCGCAGGCCGAACAAGGAACCGGATCCGGCCGGCGCACGATGCCGACCACAAGATCGCCGACATCAAAACCGCAGCCGGCTGGCGCCTCCTGCACTTTGCCCAGCGACTCGTGGCCGATCACCAGCCGTTTCTGCCCTGGCGGCGCCCAGCCATAATGGCCCGATACGATTTCGCGGTCGGTGCCGCACACGCCAAGCGCCAAGGTGCGCACCAGCACAGCGCCGTCGGACCGAGGCGGCTCCGCAACATCTTCGATGCGCGCCGAATTAGCGATATTTGGCGCGACAGTGAGGGCGCGCATCATGGTGTTCCGCGGCTGTTCGATCGCTTGATCGAGTTGAACGCTGCCTGCCGCCCCAGAGGCTAAAAAGCGCCACAATGAGAAACGCTTGGTAATCCATAAGGTTCCGCACCGCGGAACCGGCGTTGGGGGCTTTGCGTTTCGGTATTTGTGGGGCGCGGCCGTACGCCGCTTCGTCATTTGAGAAATCTTTGACCGGGGGAAAACGAAATGGAACCCATCGGACGTAAGCGCTGGGCCATTGCCGAAGGATACATTCCTTCGCAGAGCTCGTTTTCTGATCGCGCGTTGATCTCTCACGAGACGGCTTGCATCCTCAACGCCGCCGACGAGGACGCGCACGTTCGCATCACCATATTTTTTGTCGATCGGGAGCCTGTCGGCCCCTATCGGGTCACGGTCGCTGCACGCCGCACGCTGCATCTGCGCTTCAACGATCTCAAAGAACCCGCGCCGATTCCGCGCGACACCGATTATTCTTCTGTCTTCGAATCAGACGTTCCTATCATAGTGCAACATACGCGCCTTGATTCGCGCCACGCCGAAGTGAGCCTTTTGTCAACGACGGCTTATGGCGAAGCTTGAGATTGCGGCGACATTAAGTGTGGCGTCTTTTGCGGCACAGTTTCGCAATTGCGAAACGTTGATCGTCGATTCATCGGGAAAAACTGAAATTCGCCGCGTTTCCTGAGCGTTTTCACCGCGATTGCGGCAGATACAGGAACAAACCGCCGTCGAATGGGTTAACCGAACGCACCAACCGGAGAAAATCCCGTGAGTGTCGTCGTCGTTTCCAACCGCGTCGCGCGGGCAAAAACCGATGAGCCAATTGCTGGCGGACTGGCCTCAGCGTTGATTCCGATGGTC
>JBAUYV010000080.1:0-7368 GCA_049584975.1 Xanthobacteraceae bacterium
CCCGCGCTCGCGCCGTCTCCGCAACCCCGGCCAGCTCCGACGGCGCGAGCGCTACCGCCAAAACACGCCGCCCGAAGGGGTCAAAATTGGACGCCGATCGGGGGTCAAATTTGAACGCCGATTGACAGCTATGTGGCACAGTGAGAAACCGATTTCTCGTAAGCTCTTGATTTAATTGTTCTATGAGGAACAGTGAGCAACTATGCAAAATCTTGGTGGTGCCGTGGCCCCCATCGGGAACCGAACCACCGCCTCTACTAGCGTGTTCGTTCTCGTAGACTTCCAGTTTAGGAAACCGCTGCTCTATCCTGCTGAGCTACGGGACCGATTGAAGAATTTCGTCTCTAGGTACTTTTTAGGTACCAGTTTCCGTTCGCTGAATATTCCTGTGTATACCATCATATGGTTGCTCATCGTAAGCGGCCGTGCAAGCGCGCACGCCGCTGCAAGAGCTAATCTTCTATGACAGGTGTATGCCTGGGTTAGAAGATAGGGCCACATTGCGGGGCAAGTTGGAGGTACTAAAAGAGAGTGGCGAGCGTCATTGAGATAGCTTCGCCTCAACTTCCTTCCACTCCCACGTCTCCGCGTGCTTGGCCAATTGCGAGTTGGCTCAAAGTTCATTGAATCATCGAAGCGATGTGCTTGCGGAATTTGACCCGAGAAATTGCGGAGGCGACGCGATCGCGCAAGATATTCGGTCAAGAGGCGTGCGCTGACTGCAGCGTCGCGGATCGAGATGTAGCTCAAGCCGTCATAGTTCGTCTAAGTTCTTCGGCACCTCGCCGAATGATTTCAAAATTGTGGCGTCGTCGAAATTTCCCATGTTTGGGTCGCCGCTTCGCTTGAACGCGAGGGCGCCGGCGTTGGCTGGGTCCCGCGACATCGCCTCGGCCTGCCGGATCGCGGCCCGTTCGTTGGGCATCTCTTTCCCTTCGCCTGGGGCTACTCCCTCTTCCGTCCTCACAAATGGCAGGGCCACGTAGTATGTGACGGCCATTGCTGCCTCCATTGGTGGCTTGGCGGGAGCCAGGGATCGGCTCGGCGTCTTTAGGTAGCACTTTAGCTTGTCGGCGTTTGCTGAATTTCGCGCATGTATGCGTGGCGCACACTGTCCACCTGCCCATTGTTCCAGGAGATAGTGACTTCATCGGAACCTATTTCGGTGATAATGCCGCTGAGAGTGGTATCCCCGCGCCAAAAGACGCTCGTACCCTTTTTGAGTGCCTTGGACTCATTCACTGTCATTGTCGCTCCTGCCGGTGTATAGGTGTCGTTAGATAGAATAAGACCTGCATGGATAAGGTCCGATTCGACGAGACTGATTATTCAGTGGTCGTCAAGAACAGGGGGTCGGCTCAGGACCCGTGGCGATGGGAAATTTATCGCGCCGGGAGATCGAGTCCGATAGGACAGTCGCCGATCTTTTTTCGAACCATGGCGGCCGCTAACAAAGCAGGAAAAGCGGCACTCAAGGAGCTACTGGCTAAGCTCAATACCTGACGGCTGCTTTTAACATGATCAGCGAGACACCTTTAGATTCTCTGCAGATGTTTTGCCCTTGTTGGCTACTTCCTCGTATTCGACGACCTGGCCGTCATTGAGACCGGTGAGGCCAGCTCTCTCGACTGCAGAGATATGGACAAATACATCTTTTCCGCCGCCCTGCGGCGCAATAAACCCGTACCCTTTTTGCGAGTTGAACCACTTCACCGTGCCGCGCGCCATTCTCAATCTCCCCTGTGAGCATTCTACGATAGCTTTGCGAACTCGTGCTGACAACAGCACCGATCGCCGATTTGGAGGAGAATTCAGGTCGCGGATTTTGGGCTTGCGAGGGAGGTACGGGCGCTCGGATGAGCGACGCGCGAGGCTTTGGTTGGCCGGTGTGTTTGGAGGGAGTGCAGCGAGTTTCTGCTAGCCGGAAAGGCGCACACTCGAACGGGCTAGCTGATATGCCACAAGTGTAACACGAAATTAGGTATTGTGGCGCCGACCACGCCGCGGCGAGGAGCTAAGGGAAAGTACGGAACCAAAAAGACCGTGATGCATTGTGGTGCGTTGCACGCAGCACAACTCATCGGGGGTCGAAGATGAAAAGACCAGTTTCCGCCGCAATACTCGCCATTTGTTTAAGCGCATTCGTTGGATTGGTCCCAACGCAGTCATTCGCCGATGACCGCTGTCAGCAACTCGAAGCTCTTCATGCTCAATATGCCGGCGTCGAGCTAACGGCCTATCAAAAGCAAATAAAGGTGAAGCTGGTGGCGTGGTACTACACTCACTGTCGCGAGCGCCATGTAATAGCTGGCATGAACTGAGCCGCTCTCTTCAACGCTGCCTGACCGAACGATTCCTTTCGCCCTCACGTTTATTGCCGCTCAAGTCTTGGCCGCGATCGCTGATACGGCGCCGGGGCTCAAAGAGCGGCAGAAACGCGCGGCCTGGGAAAACTGTCCGGATCGCGGTCGTGGCGCGATCCGGACTCCGCTCGGTATGCTCGCTATTTATAGTAGCCGACGCCGCAGCCCAGATCGCCGACTGCAGAGACGAAGCTCACCTTCGGCACCGGTGTCTTGTCGGCACCGGCCTTCGGGAACATGTAGGTGACTTCACCGGTCCCCGCTTTCGCCGCGGCATAGAGCCTCTCGCCAAATACGTCGCCTGTGGCATCCTTAGTCAACCTGATGTCCTTTCCAAAATTCACCTTCGCATTGGGATTGGGATTGGCGACGAGTAGGCCGTCGCTGAGATTGAAGCAGAACGGATAAATGTCACCTACGAGGAAACCGTTTGTGCCCGCGTTGATTTCGACAAGCGCCTTGGCCTTATCGGCCTTGATGGCGGCAACGGTCTTTTGCAACATGGCCTTGGCGTCGTCGGCGGTGCCAAGCGCTAATGCGGCAGTGGCGAATAACGCGGCGCCTGCGAACATTGCCAGTCCCAGTGCGATATTTCGATTCATTGTGTGGCTCCCTTTGGATGTATATCGCATACGCGCACTACGCGGGCATGCAGGATTGAAGGCGAGTCGTATCAGTTGCATTCTGGACACGCTGCCAGGCAGCGTCTGAGCAAAATAGCTCACACTCGAACGTCGGCCGACATAGTCGATGGTCATGTGAACGCATCTGTTGTGCTTTAGTTCCAGAATCAAGGAACCTTCGACGGCGCCGCGGGTTTACCACGTATCCATCACCAGGAAGATAAAGGTCATGAAAAAAGTAATGTTGTTCGCCAGTGCGGCACTCGCTTTTGTTGCGTTGAACATCGGCCCCACTGTCGCAGTCGCACAAGCGCCCGCAGCGCAGCCCACCACAACAAACAACGTCGAGCATTGGACGACCAAGGAGTGGAACCATGCGAAGCGGACGTGGCAGAAGGATACGGCCAAATGGGCCGACTGCCAGCAACAGTCAACGGAGCAAAGGCTCTCGGGCAGGAAAAGCTGGTCGTTCCTCTACCACTGCATGACGTGACCCCCAAGTCGCTGTCACGTCCCTTCTACTGAGTGGAGGTGAACGTGAGGCCGTCTTGGTCAGTCGCGACGTAATCGATTGTGTCGGTGGTTAGGTCGGTGTCGATGACAGTGTTTGATACGAGGCACTGTTGAGAAAGGTCTTTAGCCAAGGGTCGCACCGAGGTCATCGAGACATCTTTAGGTGTCCGCCGAGCATCTCGGCGTGCAAGCAAGGGCGCAATAATGCCTACAGCCGGCGCCGAACTCACTGCAGTGCTTTTTCCTTTACCGCCTCACTTGCAGCTTCTAATTTCTTATCCGAAGCGTCTTCGATATCCGCCACGCGATTATCGGCACCATCCATCGCCAATATGAGTTCTGAAAGCTTCAGCTGTAGCGCAAGCGTGTCTCGGTTTTGCGTGTTTTGAATCAGAAAGACCATCAGGAATGTGACGATCGTAGTGCCCGTATTAATCACCAGCTGCCAAGTGTCACTGTAATGAAACAGCGGACCGCTGACTGCCCAAACTATAATGATCGCGGAGGCCAGCAGGAATGCTATTGGCTTGCCGGCACACGAAGCCGTGGCCGTAGCCATCCGGGAAAACCAACTGCCACTATGATTATCCTTCGCCAAGCCCCGGACTGAAAGTGGCAAACTTGCCTTCATGGAATTGCCTTTCTGAACGCCTTAATCCTTTAGCTTTGGAAAGGTTCCATATGGACCAGTGAAGGCCGTGGATTTTGGAGGGATGGGTCGCGGAAATTGGAAGGCGCGGGGGTCGCGGATTTTGGGGGCTCGCGGGGGACGCTACGGCGCTATTGAGCGGCGCACGGGGCTTTGGTTGGCCGGTTTGTTTGGTGACGACGTAGTCGACGGTGCGGGTGGAAAGGAATTGCTGGAGGGAGTCGGTTTCGAAGAACCACATGCGAGCGACAATTCGCGCGCGGAGGCGGTGTTGGCGCGCAAGGCGCGCCAAATATTCGGTTGAGAGGCGTGAGCTGACAGCGGCGTCGCGGATCGGGATGTAGGTGAGATCGTCGATAGTGAGCGGTTCGGTCATTGGGCAGTTGACGTGGCGGACGTGCTGGTTGCGGCCGGTGGCGGGGAGTTGTCGTTGGCGGGTGTGGTTGTGGCTTGGTTGTCGTTCGCTGGGGCCTCGACGATGACGGTCCTTGTGCTCGTTGAAATCAGACCGTTCTGGTCGGTGGCGACGTAGTCGATCGTATCGGTTGCTGCGGTGCTGGTGTCGATCTGGACAGGCGACATTGCGACGCCATTCACGAATGTACTGATCCCGAGGTCGAGGTCCTGCTGCGGGCCGGTGATGGTGGCGCCGAGGTCGTTGTAGTTGGCACCGATTTGGACGATGGCGGGGTTGTTGCCATTGATCAGGATAACAGGCGGGATATCGTTCGCCTGCGAATCGTCAGACGATGCGGTTTCGCTCCCCTGCCCCGATGATTGGGAAACGCCCGCGGCGGCGACCATCGCTTGGAATTGCGCAGGCGTGACGCAGGTTGAGCCGACGCACAGTTCGTCAGAAAAATGACCATTCTCCGCGAAGAAGTCGGTGATGCCGTTCGAGGCGTCGCCGAGCCAGGCGATAAGGTTCTGCTGGAAGGAGCTAGTGACATTGGCGATACCTTAAATGGCGGAGACAATTGGAGAAATGAGACCCTCGTAGTTCAAGGTCAACGTTCCGTCGGGCGTAAGGGCGGTCGCTGATGTGGTCGAGACGAGCTGCGGAAAGATTTCCTGCACTTGTTGCGCGATGAAACCGAGGTTTTCACCGGTGCCAGGCTGATCGATACGCAGGTAGGAGACGGGGTTGAGCGCCTCCAGTGCTGAAAGGGACGAGGACGAGTCGAGGGTCTGCACGTCAGTTTTCAATCGTTGATCGGAACTTTGGAAGATCGAGCCAGAGTAAGTTGAGTTGCCGTTGTCAAAAACGGAGAACACAGTAGTTGAGGCGGAGTTGACGACAGCGAAGGCACTGGTGGAGGCGGTATTCGGTCCGGTAACTTGAAGGCGGCTGTAGGGAGTGCTTGTGCCGACACCGACGTTGCCGCCGCCGTTGAATATGGCATCGTAGTTGTTGGTGCCGCCGGTGACGGAAGAAACATAAAGGCCGATGTTGCTAGCACCCGTTCCCGTCCATGAGCCTTGCGAGATAATGTTGAGATCAGATTTGATGATAGACGCGGTCGAAGAGGTCGCGTTATTGGTGATCGATTCTGCAGAAAATGCTGTGGTTTTGCCGGTGGATTGCGACGTTGTTGCCGCCGTGACGGATAGGATGTTGGAAGCTCCTCCTTCGCTCGTGATACCGACCGGGCCGGAGCTGTAGAAACCAGGCGCTCCGACATTGAGGCCTCCAAATGCTTCGAGGCCGTTCAAAAACGTGGAAGTCTGATTGACGTTGAGCGTGCCCACAGAGAGCGCGCCTGCTTCCAGGGATTGAACATACGCACCACCTAAGTTGAGGACTTCACCTGCGCTGGTCACTGCATAACGGCCTAAAATGCCGAGGTCGTAGGTATTGGTTGACGTAAGGAGGCCGGGTGCTTGACTTTTAGGAAATGTCGGGCGCGGCTGCGATTGTTTGAGGCGGCCGCGGCGGTGCTGGGCCTGAAAGTTCAAAGGGCTATTATAGATTACGCCTGGGCTTCCTTCGCTAATCGAAGCGCTTTCAAACGTGCGGTCTTTTCGCGGGTGGTGCGAGCTTGAGCTTCATATTCGCTCATCGGCTTTCGGCCGTCCTCCGCGCGTTCTTGCTGCTTGAAACTTCTTTCCGCCTGTTGTCGAGCCTCACCTGAGGTCATCGCGCAAGTCTCCTTGGTGGCCGTCTGTGACGACTTCTGCGTTCGCCGAGCGGAAACTGTCAGGCAGAATAGTTGCCCCAACCTCGGGCGACTCACGGAGTACATGGCCGCGCCCCCAGACCGTCTCAATGTAATCCTTACCGCCCGACGCGCTGTGAAGCTTTTTGCGCAGTTTGCAAATGAACACGTCTATGATCTTCATCTCCGGATCGTCCATACCGTCGTAGAGATGATTCAGGAACATTTCCTTGGTGAGCGTCTTGCCTTTGCGCAGCGAGAACAGCTCCAGCATCTGATATTCCTTGGCGGTCAGATGTACGCGCGCGCCATTGATCTCGACCATCTTGGTATCCAGATTGATGGATAGATCGTCAATATAGATCTCTGACTGCGCGTATCCCTTGGATCGGCGCACGATGGCGTGAATGCGCGCGACCAATTCGTCCTTATGGAAGGGCTTCGTCACGTAGTCGTCGGCACCGACGCCGAGAGCTTTGATCTTGTCCTCGAGGCCCGCGAGACCGGAGAGGATCAGGACCGGCGTCCTCACCTTCGACACGCGCATCTTGCGTAGCACATCGAAGCCCGACATGTCTGGTAGGTTCAGGTCGAGCAGGATGATGTCGTAGTCGTAGATTTTGCCAAGGTCGATACGCGTGCGCGCCGGCAACGCCGGTCAAGGTCGGCGATAGCCGCCCGCTCAGCGGGTGGCCTTGACGGGCGCGTGGTACGGCGCGCGAGAATTGGGAGAGGGATTCCTGCGGGACGGGATAACCATCCGCGCAATGCAGCAGTTCGGAAGCGATCGGAGTAAAAGCGGACATGCCCGTCGCGTGCTCGAACCTTCGCTTTTGACCCAAACCGGTCATCGGCCTGCGTCTCATATTGCAGTAGCGAAGTGCCTTTTGCCCCCTTCCGGGATGCTCAATTGAGCCGTTACGATGCCGTCGTTGAAGGTCATCGCCTTTCATTGATTTAAAAGCGGAGGACACCTCATGATCGACCTCTATCATCACGGCTCGTCCGTCTGCGCCGCCAAGGTACGCTTTGCGCTCGGCGAGAAAAATCTCGCATGGGAGGGT
>JBAUYV010000081.1:0-21623 GCA_049584975.1 Xanthobacteraceae bacterium
CCCGCGCTCGCGCCGTCTCCGCAACCCCGGCCAGCTCCGACGGCGCGAGCGCTACCGCCAAAACACGCCGCCCGAAGGGGTCAAAATTGGACGCCGATCGGGGGTCAAATTTGAACGCCGATTGACACTTCGCTGGCAAACTCGGCTTTGCCATCGAACCCGGGGAGTCGGTGTGGAGCAGCTTCCCGCCGCAGTTCACCGAGGAACTCGCCCTGTACGAAACGGTGAGGGGTCTGTCAGATCACGACCTCGCCGCGTTGCAGACGCTTCTTGCAGCCCTGTCCTTCGGTCAGGGCAACTGCGACCGTCTGGACACGAGCGACTCTCTCTTTAACCGCGTGGCGCGGGATTTGAGCGTCGATATGAAGAACCACTGGCGACCGGACGCGGCGTTTTTCGGCAAGCGCAACCGGGAGCAGCTTGTCGGGATCGCCAAGGAGTGCGGCTATGCCGATGGCAACGGCTCGTTGGGTTCGTACAAGAAGGCCGAACTCACGTCCTCGCTGGTCCGGCATTTCGTGAACGCGCACAGCACCGCCGAGCCGACAGAGGCGCAGTGCAAGGCGCGGGAGTGGTTGCCCGAGGCCATGCTGTTCCCGGCGGTCGATCCGGGCGCACCCGCCGAGGTCGAGGACGAAGCCGACTCGGTTGACGAAGGGACCGACGAAGATTGATCGGCCCGCCTCCGCATGCACCCCCTACCAGAAATGGTAGGGGGTGTTTTTACGTTAGCGACAGCAACGGGCCGTCCTTGCGGTGGCCGGTTCCCGTCAGCAGCTTCGACACCGTGCCGCCGGGTGGGATTTCGCAGAGCAGTTCCACGAAATCGCCGATCCTGAATTCTTCCTCCGGGTGCCATTCCTCCGTAAAGACCGGCTGGTCGTTATCCAGCCCGAGCCGGTAGGGGCGGATGTGCCACTTTTCCAATTCCTTGTCGCCGCCGCCGAGGGCGGCGAGCCTGTCGGCGTCGGCGCTGTTCAGCGCGAGGCCGCGCACATGCAGGTAAAACCCGTCGCCGTACCGGGTCTCGTAGACATCTTCGTCCAGCACCGCCCAGACCGTCAGGACGCCGCCGGCGTCCTTGATCCGCTGGCGCAAGCTCTCGACCATTGCGGGTGTGATTTCGGTCTGGCCGGGATACTTGGGCGGGCCGAACTTCAGGATATTGCGGTCGTCTGGAAGGGGCATGGGTATCTCGTAACAGCGAGGCGACGAGCATAGCGCGGACGGAGGCGCGCGTGCAGCCGGGCAGGACCTGTCCGGCAAAGCCTTTCGCGTCAACTACCAAAGCTGGTAGGGGGCTATGGCAAGCCGTCCGGCCTTAACGACTGCTTTTAAAGGGCCTAGAAATGCAGAGAATCCAGTGCCCAGTTTGGCTCTGGTTGGTCCACCAAACAAAACGACGGACGACAGACGACGGAAATAAAAATCCTCCGTCGTCTGTCGTCCGATCCCGTCGTACCGCTTTAGATCGCCTCGTTAGATTGCTTCTTTGAGTTCCTTCGAGGCGCGGAAGGCAACTTTCTTGCTCGCCTTGATCTGGATTGGCGCTCCGGTCGCAGGATTGCGGCCCATGCGCGCGGCGCGCTTTCTCACCTGCAGGATGCCGAGACCGCCGATGCGGATGCGCTCGCCCTTTTTCAGGTGCTTGACGATGTTGCCGACCAATCCCCCGAGGATGGCTTCGGCTTGTTTCTTCGAAATTTCGTTGTCTTCGGCGAGCGACGCCGCAAGGTGCTTCAACGTCACGGTAGTTGCTGGCTTGGTTGCCATGAAACCCTCCTCGATAAAGCGGTGGCTTGGGAAAATGCGCCGCTTAGCGCCATGCAGTTAGACGATTCGGATCAGCCTGACCACGCTTGTTTTGCCGATTCCACCGATGTTTTCGGCGTTGCCTAACGATTTTTAGCCGCTTTGTCGCGCGTCCAGGGCATGCCGTAAACGGCGATTTAGGCCCAAAATCCTTGACTCGTAGGGGGGCGGGCCTTAATTGCGCAGCGCGCCCGCGGGGGCGTAGCTCAGTTGGTTAGAGCGCTAGCCTGTCACGCTAGAGGTCGCGGGTTCGAGCCCCGTCGCTCCCGCCACGCGCTTAAAACAATAGTTATTTCAGCCAATTAGCGAGATCCTAGCCGAGGCGGTGCCGCTCACACGCCTTCGAGGATTTTGTCGGTCTTCTGCCGAAAGTGATAGCGCGGGATCGCGTCGAGATCGGTTCCGGTAACGCGGATCACCCACGCCTTCTGCGGGTGTGCCGTGGAGTGGATGGTGCCCGACGTGTAGGCCTGGGTATCGCCTGGGTCCAGCGCGTAGCGCTTGGTCTTCTCCAACACCGCGCCCTCCTCCTGTACCGGATTGACCCGCCGCCACTCGGTCATCTCGGTGATGCCACCGGCCGTGCCGTAGATTGCCCAGGAGGCGCCGTGGCTGTGGGGCTTGCCGATCTTGCCGGCCTCCTGGACGTGGGCGAGCACGTAAGCGTCGGTCTCCGGATCGTGCCAAAGCTCGCGGCGGCCGATTGGCGTGCTCTCCGAAAATGTCTCCGCGACGAAGTCCGGATTTTTCAGCAAGACGGAAAGTTTTTGCGCGATGTCGGGCAAGCCGCTTTGGCCCTTCGCCTTCAGCGTCGCCGACAGATCGGCGCAAAAATTGGCCAGCGTATAAGCCATGGCTCGCTCCTCAATGCGTCTCGTTGCGAGTTGCTGAGATCAATGTTGCGCCGCTATGCGCGCCGGTCAATGGCGTCCCGCACCCACGAACTCGTTGTAGCGTTGGATCACCTCGTGCGGCGTGGCTTTTGCCTGGACGATCGATTTGAGAACGGTCTCGCCGTCTACCGGACTCATTTCGATGCCGAGCTTTTCACCTTCCGCGACGACTGCGGGATCGTTGGCCATGGCCATGAACGCCGACGCTAGCGCTTTCACGCGATCCGCAGGGACGCCGGGCGGCGCCGCGAACGGCAGCGAGATGCGAAACTGCAACTCGGCGAATTCGATCAGCGATAGCGCGTCGGCAGTTTTTGCCAGTTCGCGTCCGGTCGGGATGTCGGAAAATTGTGCGAGCCGGGTCGTGCGGCCGAATTGCATGAGTGCGCGCAGAGCGTGCCGGGTCCAGAGATCGCGTTGGCCGGTGAGCACCGAACTCAAGCTGATGATCTGGCCGTCGATCTCGCCGCTCTGCATGGCGAGGAACAGCGGCGCTGCACCCGTGTAACCGCTGACGACATTGATATTGAGGCCGAGAACCTTCTTGGCGATGTTGGCGAAGATGAAATTGCTCGACGCTGCATTGTCGCCCCCGAGGGTGATCGGCTTGCCGGGGCCTCGCAATTCGTCGATCGATTTTATCGGATTGGTCGCCATGACCATGAGTAGGTACGCGTCGTTCCGGTACGACGCGAGGCTGCCGAGCCAGTTGAATTTGGCCGGATCGAAGTTGACGTTGGGATCGCCCTGGACGGCAAGCATTGGCACCGCGCGCTCGAGCTTGGCGATGACCGAGCCGTCGTGTTCAAATACGTTGTAGAGGCGATTGCCCGCGGCGATGCCGCCGGCGCCCGGCTGGTTTTGCACGACGATGGACGGATTACCGGGAATGTAATGGCCGAGATAACGGGCCACGAAGCGGGCCGAAATGTCGTTGATGCCGCCGGGCGCAGAGCCGACCACCATGGTGACCTGCCGGCCTTTGTAGAACTGCTCGGCCGATTGGGCGCGCGCAGGTCCGGCGATTGTGCCGACGAGGACGGCCGCCACAAGACCGACTGAGATCGCGAACGTGCAACAGCGGATCATTGCACTGCGGACTTTCACGGAAACGCCGCGAGCAGATGCCCGTATCCCTGAACCGGCTGGCGCACATGCAGCCGCTTCTGAATTTCCCAGACCCGTGCCGGTACCGGGTGCACCACGGGCACTTGCAGGTCCTGTTCGAGCGTCTTGATGATATCGAGGGTGCGCCAGCCCGAACCGAGCATATAGATGGCGTCGGCGCCTTTGGCCTTGAGAAAGTTCTTCTTGATGTGACCGTAAACCTGTTCGCCCGACAGCGTCTGGACCTGATTGAATGGCACGTCGATGCCTTCCATGCCCCGGACCGTAAAGCCTGCATCGCGGAAGTATTTGGCGAAGATGGCGTTGAGCTTTGGCGGGAAGTAGGTGGCGCCGACGAAGCTTTTCGCCTTGAGCGCGCGCAGCGCATTCACGTGGTTCTGCGCCACGCTCATGATCGGCACTTTGTATTTTTTCTCCCAGGCCTTGACGATTTTCGCTTCGCCCTTGCGGCCCAGCGCCATGAACGGCGGCGCGCCGTGGGGATGGATGAGGTCGCACTTTTCTTCGGCCAGCACCGCCACGAGCTTTTCGTAGTGCGGCATCATGGTGTGAAACTCATCCTCGGTGCCGCGCTTGATGTTCAAAAATAGCGGAATGAGGCCGATGCCTTCCGGCAATAGCCGGCAGACCTCCTCGGTCACGCCCGGCCGCATGGTCGGGTTGATCATGCCGACCACGCCGCGCCAACTGGAAAACGCCATGAGGTGACCTTTCGGTAGGAGAGCCGTCGCCGCGAGCGGGCGGCAACCTTAGTATCGAAAGCGGCCGGACGGAGTTTTCACCCCCGATAAATGGGTGCCGGCTGCGTGAAGAAACTCAACAGAATGTGATAAACGAGCGCGTAGTTCTTCTGCTGGAAACTCGCGTGCGAAATACCCGGCATTACGGCGAAATGCTTGTCGGGGTTGGGTAGCTTTTCGAAGAACGCCATGAGATCGGCAAAGCCGGCGATGCCGTCCCATTGGCCGCGCATGATCAGTGTGGGGACGGTGATCTTCGTCGGGTCGACCACCGGAAGATGCGCGCACATGTCCACGTAGGTGCCGGTCGGCACGGACGTGTCGAGCGCAACGACGGCGTTGGCGAAAGCATTGATGACCTTTTCCTCGGCCGTGCCGGGATGGTCACGGTCAAAGATCGAATGAATGAAGGCCTTGTCGATCGGGCGTCGATTTTTCGCCTGAAATTCGGGAAGCTTTTTGCGGCGGTCGGCAAGCGTCGGCGAGCCTTCGCCGGTCCAGACCATGGCGTCAAGCGCAAGCCGTCCGACGAATTCAGGATGCCGCTGCGCGAACAAGGCCGCGCGCAAAGCGCCCGATGAGATGCCGTAAACCAGAAGCGGGCGTTGCGTGCGAAGCTTGCGGATATAGGTCGCTGCCGCAAAGCAATCGTCGGCGCCCTGTGCGATTGGTGCGTTGTTGTCGCGGTCCTTGGTGGAGTGGCCGTAGCCCTCCATGTCGACGCTCCAGCAGTCGAAGTTCTGCCGCGCAAAAAAGTCCATCACGGAGGAGTGGGGCCGACCCGGCACCTGAAGATCGAAGGTGGGCTGCCCGGCCATGGAGGAGCCGTGCACGAACAGGATCGTGCCCGCGGTCTTGGCAGGATCGCCGGCGCATTTCTCGAACAGAAACAGCTTCACGCCGTCTTTGCTCGTCCAATGGTCGGTGGCCGTGATGGGTGCTACGGGGGCTACGGTCATGTCGTTCATTGTCTGCCTGCATTCGTTTCCCGGACGCGATGCAGCACGAATTGGTGCATCGCTGATCCGAGATCGTTCCGGGCTCGGAGTTTGCAACGATCCCGGGTCTGCAGCGCATCACTTCGTGCTGCGCCGCGCCCGGGAAACACTTTACCCTAGTGAATCAGCGCAATGTGATTGGCCTTGATGACCTTGGCCCACTTCTCCACCTCCGAGGCCATGAAGGCTGCGAATTCGGGCTGGGTCATCACCATGGGCGTGGCACCTTGCTCCTCCCAGGCCTGCTTGATGTCCGGGCGGCTCAGAATTCCAGTGATGGTCCGGTTGAGCAACTCGACGATTGGGCGCGGCGTGTCTTTGGGCGCCATGAACCCAACCCATTGGCTGAAGTGAAAGCCGGGAACGCCGGCCTCCGCAATGGTCGGCACGTCCGGTAGGATGGGCGAGCGCTTTTCGCCGGTAGTGCCAAGGGCGTGCACCATCCTGGATTTGACCAAGGGCGCCATGCTCGGAATCGAGTCGAACAGCATCTGGATCTGCCCACTCAAGATGTCGGTACGCATGCCGGTCGAACCCTTGTAGGGTACGTGCACGATGTCGATGCCGGCGAGGTTTTTCAACAGCTCGGCGGCCATGTGATAGTTCGAGCCAGGTCCGGATGAGCCGAAATTCAGCGTCCCCGGCTTCGCGCGCGCTAGCGCCAGGAGATCGGCCAGACTTTTCACCGGAAGCGAAGGCGGCACGACCAGGACAAGATCATTTTCCATCAGCGGCGCGATGGGAATGAGATCGCGCAACAGCTGATAGGGTTTGGTCACGTACAGCGTCTCGTTGACCGTCTGGGTGCTGCTCACCATCAGGAGCGTGTAACCGTCCGGCACCGCGTGAGCGACCAGGTCCGTACCGAGGGTCGTGCCGGCCCCCGGGCGGTTCTCCAACACGAAGGGTTGATGCAGCGACTTGCGCAATTCCTCGGCGATGTCGCGGGTGTAGATATCGGTCGGGCCGCCGGCGCCGAATGGGACGATGATCTTGACCGGCCGCGACGGGTATTCTTCGGCGCGCGCCGGTGACGCCGCTGCACCCACCGCGACGAGCGCAAGGACGGCAAGCATCATACGAAACGAGGAGACGGAACGGCTCATCTGCGTTGTCCGGGCTGGCTTGGTGCTCTGGCTCAGTTCAATGTGACGCCGGTGACGCGGATCACTTGGCCCCAGCGTTTGTACTGGGAGACGATGAAAGCGGCGAAATCTTGTACGGATCTGGGCTCCGGTTCGCCACCGAGCTCAACGATCTTGTTCCGCACCTCTTGGGCGGCCAGCCCCTGGTTCACGGCGGCGTTGATCTTTTCGACAACGTCGACTGGCGTTCCGGCGGGCGCTACGATGGCCTGCCAGGAATCCGGCGGCATGCCCGTGTAGCCGAGTTCGTCCATGGTCGGCACATCCGGAATTTCCGGGATGCGCTGCGGGCTGGTCACCGCCAACGCGCGCAATTGGCCGCTTTTGATGAAGGGAACGATAGCGGTCGTACCCTCGAACGTCATGTTCATCTGTCCCGCCAGCACATCGGTCGTGGCCTGGGCGGCGGACTTATAGGGCACGAACACGATGTTCGCGCCCGTAATGTGCTTGAACATTTCCCCGCTCAGGTGTGGCGGCGTCCCGATAACCGCGCCGTAGTTCAATTTGCCCGGATTGGCGTTGGCGTACGCGATCAGCTCCTTGACGCTATGGGCCGGCACCGATTTTTGCACCGCGAGCACGAGTGGTGCCGATGAGACAAGGGCGACAGCGGAAAAATCCTTGATCGGGTCGACGCCGGCATTCTTGTAAAGTTGCGGACTGATGGAGAGCGAACCCGCCGTCCCCGCCAACAGGGTGTAGCCGTCGGGCGGAGACGTGGCCACAAGCCTCGCCGCGAGCGTGCCACCGGCGCCGAGGTGATTCTCGACGACGACCGTCCCCAGGTGCTCGGACAGGTACGCGGCGATGATCCGCGCCGATACGTCGGGTGGGCCACCCGGCCCGAACGGCACGATGAGCTTGATGGGACGGTCGGGAAAGCCCGCCGCTTTGGCGTCGTTCGCAATGCCGAGCATGAGCGCTCCGGCCACAGCGACCGCCGCCCACTTGCTGAAACCTCCCGATTGTGTGGCCAAGCGCCTCATCGGCATCCTCCCGAGCGCCATTAATTTACGCGACCGTAACACCGCCGTTGCTAACGGCGTCAATGATGACGATCGATGCGGACCTGCCTTGCGCCTTTTTGTGCACTGCGCTAAGGGTCCACACGTTCGATTTGCAGCGCGAAACTGCCGGTTTTTGCGGCAAATCAGCGCTCCGCTCCCATTCGACCGAACGGGAGGGAGGGTCGCGGAATCCCTGCCGCGAAGGACACGTTCCCGGCGGGGGAAGGTGTCCAATCATGGCCGACCAGAAGGACTCCCGATGAGTCAATCGATGAGTCAATTGCTGCTCGCCTACCTGCCGCTTATCGTATTCGTCGGCGTCGCGGCGGTAATCGGACTTGCGCTACTCGCTTCAGCCTTTCTCATCGCCTACAAGCAGCCCGATCCGGAAAAGCTCTCGGCCTATGAATGCGGCTTCAACGCCTTCGATGACGCGCGCATGAAGTTCGACGTTCGCTTCTACCTGGTCGCCATTCTGTTCATCATCTTCGACCTTGAAGTGACGTTTCTGTTCCCGTGGGCTGCGACACTTGGTCAAATCGGGGTGTACGGCTTCTGGGCGATGATGCTCTTCCTTGCGGTGCTGACGATCGGCTTTATCTATGAGTGGAAGAAGGGAGCGCTCGAATGGGATTGAGCGAACCCGCAATCGCCTCACCGCGCCAGCAGATCCTCGATCCACGCACCGGCAAGCCGGTGAGTGCGGCGGACCCGTACTTTTCCGAGCTCAACAGCGAGCTGTCAGACAAGGGGTTCCTTGTCGCCGCGGCTGACGATCTCATCGCATGGGCGCGCACGGGCTCGCTGATGTGGATGACCTTCGGTCTTGCCTGCTGCGCGGTGGAAATGATGCAGATGTCCATGCCGCGCTATGATGCGGAGCGCTTTGGCTTTGCGCCACGCGCTTCGCCGCGCCAATCCGACGTGATGATCGTCGCCGGCACGCTGACCAACAAGATGGCGCCCGCCCTGCGCAAGGTTTACGACCAGATGCCGGAGCCGCGCTACGTGATTTCCATGGGATCGTGCGCCAACGGCGGCGGCTATTATCACTATTCCTATTCAGTGGTGCGCGGCTGCGACCGTATCGTGCCGGTAGACATTTACGTCCCGGGCTGTCCGCCGACCGCCGAAGCGCTGCTTTACGGCGTGTTGCTTCTGCAGAAGAAAATCCGCCGCACGGCGACGATCGAGCGATAGGCCGATGCACATCAACGATATTCCCTTCGCCACCACCGACTGGGAGACCATTGCGCCCACGAGCCACAAAGGCACGGCGGGCGAGGCCACGTGGCGGACGCGGCAGTTCGGCGCTATCCGGGTGCGGCTTGTGGACTATTCGCCGGGCTATGTTGCCGATCACTGGTGCAGCAAGGGTCACATCATCTTTTGTGTGGACGGCGAACTCATCACCGATCTCAACGACGGACGCTCGTTCTCGCTCAAGCCGGGCATGAGTTACCAAGTGGCCGACGACGATGGGGCGCACCGCTCGCGTACGGAAAAAGGCGCGCGACTGTTCATCGTGGACTGAATTATGGATGACACGCTCGATACCCTCGGCCGGACGATTGCTGGTGCGCTTCCGTCATCGGTGATGGACCACGCGGTGGCGTTTCACGAGCTGAACGTCACCGTGAACGCCCGCGATATCGTTGCAGTGATGCGCTTCCTGCGCGACGACCCGCGCTGTCAGTTCTGGAACCTGATCGATATCACCGCGGTCGATTGGCCGGCCCGCGAGCGGCGCTTCGACGTCGTCTATCATCTGCTGTCGCCGAAGCATAACGTGCGAATCCGGGTGAAGGCGCCGACCGATGAAACGACGCCGGTGGCGTCGATCATCGAAGTCTTTTCCGGTGCCGACTGGTTCGAGCGCGAGACCTACGACCTCTACGGCATCGTGTTTACCGGCCATCCGGACATGCGGCGAATCCTGACCGATTACGGCTTCGAGGGGCATCCGCTGCGCAAGGACTTTCCGCTCACCGGCTTTGTCGAGGTGCGCTACGACGACGAGCTCAAGCGTGTGGTCTATGAGCCGGTGCGGCTCACACAAGAATTTCGCAACTTCGATTTTCTCTCGCCCTGGGAAGGGACCGAATACGTGCTGCCGGGAGACGAGAAGGCCAAGGCAGGCGGCGGAGGGCAGGGGTCCTGACAATGAGAGAGACGCTCAAGCCCGGGCTTACACACCGCCTCGCCTACAAGGTGCCCGAGAACAAAACGGTGCCATACACCTATCCCGAGTCGCCCGAAATCGCCTCCATGCCGAAGGTCTTTGCCACGGGCTTCATGATTGTGCTCATGGAATGGACCTGCACGGAGCTTTTGGCGCCGCATCTCGATCCCGGCGAAGGCAGCGTCGGCGTGCATGTCGATGTCAGCCATCTCGCGGCGACGCCGCCCGGAATGACGGTGAGCGTCGACGCCGAAGTCATCCAAGTCGTCGGCAATCGGGTCGCCTTCAGCGTCAAGGCGCATGATGGAATGGATCCCATCGGCGAAGGCCGTCACGAGCGCTACGTGGTCACTTGGGACAAATTCAACGCGCGGGTCGAGGCGAAGGCGAAGAAAGCCTCCGAGCTACAAATGGCGAGTAGCGAATAGGGATTTCATGTCGGACGCCGCTACACGCAACTTCACGATCAACTTCGGGCCGCAGCATCCGGCGGCGCACGGCGTGCTCCGCCTTGTGCTCGAACTCGACGGCGAGATCGTGGAGCGTGTCGATCCGCATATTGGCCTTCTGCATCGCGGCACGGAAAAGCTGATCGAGCACAAGACGTACCTGCAGGCGATCCCGTATTTCGATCGTCTCGACTACGTGGCGCCGATCAACCAGGAACACGCATTCTGCTTGGCGGCCGAGAAGCTTTTGGGAATTGAAGTGCCCAAACGCGGGCAACTCATCCGTGTGCTTTATTGTGAGATCGGCCGCATATTGTCGCATCTTCTCAATGTCACGACCCAGGCGTTGGATATCGGCGCGCTCACGCCGCCGCTGTGGGGTTTTGAGGAACGCGAAAAGCTGATGGGATTTTACGAGCGGGCGTCGGGCTCGCGCATGCATGCGGCTTATTTCCGCGTGGGCGGGGTGCATCAGGATCTGCCGCCGAAGCTGATCGACGACATAGCTGGCTTTTGCAATCCGTTCCTGAAAGTGTGCGACGACCTGGAAGAGTTGCTCACGGAAAATCGAATCTTCAAACAGCGCAACGTCGATATCGGGGTCGTCTCACTTGCAGAAGGCTGGGCGCGCGGGTTTTCCGGCGTCATGGTGCGCGGCTCCGGGGCGGCGTGGGATTTGCGGCGGGCGCAGCCTTACGAGTGCTATTCCGAGCTTGAGTTCGACATTCCGGTGGGCAAGAACGGCGACAATTACGACCGTTACTGCATCCGCATGGAAGAAATGCGCCAGTCCGTGCGCATCATGAAGCAGTGCATCGACAAATTGCACGAAACGCCGGGGCTGGTCGTTATTGATGACCACAAGATTTCACCGCCGCGGCGCGGCGACATGAAGCGCTCCATGGAATCGCTGATTCACCACTTCAAGCTTTACACCGAAGGCTTCAAGGTGCCGGCCGGTGAGGTCTACGCGGCCGTCGAGGCGCCCAAGGGCGAGTTCGGCGTTTATCTGATCGCCGACGGCAGCAACAAGCCCTACAAGTGCAAGATCCGCGCGCCCGGCTTCGCCCATCTGCAGGCCATGGATTTCCTCTGTCGCGGGCACATGCTTGCCGATATTTCGGCGATCCTGGGCTCGATCGATATCGTGTTCGGGGAGGTGGACAGATGAGCGTACGCCGCCTCGCCGAAAAGCAACCGGAAAGCTTTGCGTTCACGCCGGAGAACCTGAGCTGGGCGAAAGCCAGGATCGAAAAGTATCCGCCCGGGCGCCAGCAGTCCGCGGTGATATCGCTGCTATGGAAGGCGCAAGAACAGTGCGGCGGGTGGCTGCCGCAGAAAGCTATCGAGGCGGTCGCCGAAATGCTCGGCATGGCCAAGATTCGCGTGCTCGAAGTGGCGACTTTCTACACGATGTTCAACCTCTCGCCCGTCGGCAAATACAATGTGCAGTTCTGCGGCACGACGCCGTGCCTGCTGCGCGGTGCCGATGCGCTCAAGAAAGTTCTCCATGGTATGATCGGCGAGGAGAACGAGGTGACAGCCGACGGCAAGTTCTCCTGGGTCGAGGTCGAATGCCTGGGCGCATGCGTCAATGCGCCGATGGTTCAGATCAACGCCGATTATTACGAGGACCTGACGCCGGAAAGCCTGACGCTGATCCTCAACGACCTTGCGGCCGGCAAGACGCCGAAAACGGGCCCGCAGATCGACCGGCAGAATTCCGCGCCCGTCGGCGGCTCGACCACGCTGACCGATCCCTCGATCTACGCGGCGAAAGAGAAATAAGCATGCTCGCCGACAAGGACCGCATTTTCAAAAATCTCTACGGCCATCACGGGTGGCAGCTCGACGGCGCCCGCGCTCGCGGCGCCTGGGACGGCACCAAGGCGATCCTGGCAAAGGGCCGTGACGCCATCGTCAACGAAATGAAGGCGTCCGGCCAGCGCGGCCGTGGTGGCGCCGGGTTCGCGACCGGATTGAAGTGGTCGTTCATGCCCAAGGAGACGCGAGGCCGCCCGCATTATCTCGTGATCAACGCCGACGAGTCCGAGCCCGGCACCTGCAAGGACCGCGAGATCATGCGGCACGATCCGCATCTCTTGGTCGAGGGATGTCTGATCGCCGGCTGCGCCATGGCCGCCAACACCTGTTACATCTACGTGCGCGGCGAATTCATCCGCGAGCGCGAGCGGCTGGAGGCGGCGGTCGAGCAGGCCTATGAGGCGAAGCTTATCGGCAAAAATAACATTCACGGCTTCGACTTCGACATCGTCGTGCATCACGGCGCCGGCGCCTACATCTGCGGTGAGGAAACCGCGCTACTGGAAAGCCTTGAAGGCAAGAAGGGACAGCCGCGATTAAAGCCCCCGTTCCCGGCCAATATGGGCCTCTACGGCTGCCCCACCACCGTCAACAACGTCGAGACCATCGCGCAGGTACCCGACATCATGCGCCGCGGTGCGGCGTGGTTCGCCGGCATCGGGCGCAAGAACAATAGCGGCACCAAGCTGTTCTGCGTTTCCGGCCATGTCGAGCGGCCGTGCAACGTGGAAGAGACGATGGGCATTCCGCTGCGCGAGCTAATCGAGAGGCACGCCGGCGGCGTGCGCGGCGGTTGGGACAATCTGCTCGCGGTGATCCCGGGCGGCTCGTCGATGCCGCTCATTCCCGCCGGACCTGATCAGGCCGACACGCTGCTGATGGATTTCGACGGCTGCCGCGACAAGAAATCGGCGCTCGGAACCGCCGCGGTGATCGTCATGGACAAGTCGGCCGACATCGTGCGGGCCATGGCGCGCATCTCTTATTTCTACAAACACGAGAGCTGCGGCCAATGCACGCCGTGCCGCGAGGGCATGGGCTGGATGTGGCGTGTGCTTGAGCGGATGGCGGTCGGGCACGCCACGAAACGTGAAATCGACATGCTGATGGAGGTGACCACCCAGATCGAAGGTCACACCATCTGCGCGTTTGGCGACGGCGCCGCTTGGCCGGTGCAGGGCTTGCTCCGGCACTTCCGGCCGGAGATCGAGCGGCGCATCGACGAGTACACCCGAAACGCGCAGCCGGATGCTGCGCCGATTGCGGCGGAATAGACATGAGCGACGCGCAGCATCTCGCCCAGCTTAATATCGGTCGCTTTCGCCATCCGACCGATGATCCGCGCATGGCCGATTTCATGAATAACCTCGATCTGGTGAATGGTCTGGCCGAACGCAGCGGAGGTTTCGTCTGGCGTCTCAAGGACGAAAGCGGCAATGCGACCAATTTCCGCCCGTTCCCCGATCCGAACATGGCGGTGAATCTGTCGGTCTGGGAAAGCGTCGAGGCGCTCGAGCGGTACGTGTACCAAACCGTGCACAAGCGGTTTTACGGCCGCCGCGAGGAATGGTTCGACAAGCTCGACGGACCGCACTTCGTCATGTGGTGGGTGCCGGCCGGCCATCGGCCGACCTTGAACGAGGCGAAGGAACGGCTCGAACATCTCGCCGCGCACGGCCCGTCCGACTACGCCTTCGGTTGGGAGAGCGCGCCGGCGGCCCAATTGTGGAAGACGGCGCGCTGCATCGCTCCGGACGGACAAGCGGCATGACCAAGCTCATTGTCGACGGCAACGAAATCGACGTCCCGCCGGAGTACACGCTGCTCCAGGCATGCGAGGCGGCGGGCGCGGAGATTCCGCGCTTCTGCTTCCACGAGCGGCTGTCGATCGCTGGGAATTGCCGTATGTGCCTGATCGAGGTTGTCGGCATTTCGAAGCCGCAAGCTTCTTGCGCCATGGGCGTCAAGGACTTGATGCCAAATAAAGACGGCTCGCCCAAGGTGCTCAGCACCCGCTCGCCCATGGTGCGCAAGGCGCGCGAAGGCGTGATGGAATTCCTGCTCATCAATCATCCGCTCGACTGTCCGATCTGCGACCAAGGGGGCGAATGCGATTTGCAGGATCAGTCGATGGCCTACGGCATCGGTTCGAGCCGCTTCCATGAAAATAAACGTGCTGTCGAGGACAAATACCTGGGCGCGCTGGTGAAGACCTCGATGAACCGCTGCATCCAGTGCACGCGCTGTGTGCGCTTTGCCGCCGAGGTTGCGGGCGTGCCCGAGCTTGGCGCCACCGGGCGCGGCGAGGATATGGAGATCACGACTTATCTGGAAGAGGCGATGACCTCCGAGCTGCAGGCCAACGTGGTCGATATCTGTCCGGTCGGTGCGTTGACGGCAAAGCCCTATGCGTTTTCGGCGCGGCCCTGGGAGCTGACCAAGACTGAATCGATCGACGTGATGGATGCGCTGGGCTCCGCCATCCGCGTCGACACGCGCGGCCGCGAGGTCATGCGCATCCTGCCGCGCGCCAATGACGACATCAACGAGGAATGGATTTCCGACAAGACCCGCCACGTGGTCGATGGCTTGCGCACGCAGCGGCTCGATGAGCCCTACGTTCGCGAGAATGGCCGGCTTCGCTCGGCGACCTGGAGTGAGGCGTTTGCGGCCATCGCTGGCAAGATGTCGCGCGCCAATGCGAAGCGGATCGGCGCGCTTGTGGGCGACCTTGCCGCGGTCGAGGAAATTTTTGCGCTGAAGGATTTGATGACGCGGCTCAGCGTGGGCAATCTCGATTGCCGGCAGGATGGCTCGGCGCTTGACCCACGCTGGGGACGGGCGACTTACCTGTTCAATGCCACTATCGCCGGCATCGACGCCGCCGACGCACTGCTCATTGTTGGCTCCAATCCGCGCAAGGAAGCTGCGGTCCTCAATGCACGCATCCGCAAACGCTGGCGGGCGGGGAATTTCCCAATAGGCCTCATCGGCCCAAAAGCGGATCTCACCTACGCCTATGAGTATCTCGGTGCCGGACCTGAAACCCTTGCCGGCATCGCCCAGCACTCCTTCGCCGACACCTTGCGTAAGGCCGAACGGCCGCTCGTTCTGATCGGGTCCGCTGCGTTCGCGCGTGCCGGCGGCGCGGCGATCGCCGCGCTCGCCGCCAAAGCGGCTGTCGACCTTGGCGCCGTGAAGGCCGGCTGGAACGGCTACGGCGTCCTGCATAGCGCGGCCTCCCGCGTTGGCGCGCTCGATCTTGGTTTCGTGCCGGGGGAGGGCGATCTCACGGCGTGGCAGATGGCGGCATCCGGCGCCCTGGACGTCCTTTTCCTGCTTGGCGTCGACGAAATCGAAATCACTCCCGGTGCGTTTACAATCTACATTGGCAGTAACGGCGACCGCGGTGCGACCCGCGCCGACGTGATCCTGCCCGGCGCCGCTTATCCGGAAAAATCCGGGATCTACGTCAACACCGAAGGCAGGGTGCAGATGGGGATGCGGGCCGCGTTCCCCCCTGGCGACGCACGTGAGGATTGGGCGATCCTGCGAGCGCTGTCCGATATTCTGGGAAAACGCCTGCCGTACGATTCCCTTGCGGCGCTCCGGGCGGCGCTATTCAAGGAGTATCCGCACTTGCAGCGCGTCGGTCAGATCACGCCCGGCGACGCGGCCGATGTGCAAAAGCTCGCTGCACGCGGCGGCAACACCGAACAGGCGCCGTTTGGCTCGAGCGTCGACGATTTCTATTTCACCAATGCCATCGCCCGCTGTTCGGCCGTGATGGCGGAATGTTCGGCGATCGCGCACGGGCGCGCGCGCATGACGGCCGCGGAATAAGGGCTCGACGATGTCCGAGTTTTGGTCCGACTACATCTGGCCGTTGTTGATCATGGTGGGGGAGAGCCTCCTCCTTCTGATCATCCTGCTCATCGCGGTCGCCTATGTTCTCTATGCGGACCGCAAGATCTGGGCGGCGGTACAGATCCGACGCGGCCCCAACGTGGTCGGCCCGTGGGGGCTGTTCCAGTCATTCGCCGACCTCATCAAGTTCGTGCTGAAGGAGCCGGTGATCCCGGCGGGCGCCAACAAGGGCGTGTTTCTCCTCGCGCCGCTCGTCACTTGCACCCTGGCGCTGGCCGCGTGGGCGGTAATCCCCGTGAGCGCCGGCTGGGTCATCGCCAATATCAATGTCGGCATACTTTACATCTTCGCCATTTCGTCGCTCGGCGTGTACGGCATCATCATGGCGGGCTGGGCCTCGAATTCCAAATATCCGTTCCTGGCGGCGCTGCGGTCGGCGGCGCAAATGGTGTCGTACGAGGTTTCGATCGGCTTTGTGATCATCACCGTGCTGCTGTGCGTGGGCTCGCTCAATCTCACCGCGATCGTCGAGGCGCAAAACAGTGCCTGGGGATTTCTAGGGTGGTATTGGCTGCCGCTGTTCCCGATGCTGGTGATCTTTTTCGTCTCCGCGCTTGCAGAGACCAACCGGCCGCCCTTCGACCTGGTCGAAGCGGAGTCGGAACTCGTGGCCGGTTTCATGGTCGAGTACGGCTCAACGCCCTACATGATGTTCATGCTCGGCGAGTACGTGGCGGTCACCACCATGAGCGCCATGTGCACGATCCTGTTTTTCGGCGGCTGGCTGCCGCTGTTCCCGGTACCGCCCTTCACCTGGATTCCGGGCGTGATCTGGTTCGTGGCTAAGGCGAGCTTCGTGTTCTTCATGTTCGCCATGGTGAAGGCCTTCGTGCCGCGCTACCGCTACGATCAACTGATGCGGCTGGGCTGGAAAGTGTTCTTGCCGATTTCGCTGGCCATGGTCGCGATCGTGGCCGCTGTTCTGCAGATCACCGGATGGGCGCCGAAGTGAACGAGGGTGCCGATGGAATATTCGCTGCCGGCTTGGCTCGGCGCCCTTGTGGGAACGATCGTGGCGGTCGTCATTTACGTGCCAGCCATCCGCGTGATTGCGCGGCGGTTGCGCGCGCAGAGCGGCCCGCTCACCCTCGAACAGCGCGCCGAACACGAAAGCAAGATTTCGGTGGCGCGGCGTTTAATCCTGGGAGTAGACATCGCCATCCTTGCCACGCTGGGCTATTGGATCGGCAAGGCCATCGGCGGTTCGGGGTCTCCGCCGCCGTTTCGCTAGGCGGCGCATGAGGTATTTGCGATGAAGCTTGATCAAGCCGCCCGCTCGCTGTTTCTGAAGGAATTCGCGCAGGCGTTCGTGCTGTCGATGCGCTATTTCTTCAAGCCGAAGGCGACGCTCAATTATCCGTTCGAGAAGGGCTCGCTGTCGCCGCGCTTCCGCGGCGAGCACGCGCTGCGCCGTTACCCGAACGGTGAGGAGCGTTGCATCGCCTGCAAACTGTGCGAGGCGATCTGTCCCGCCCAGGCGATCACCATCGAGGCCGGGCCGCGCCGTAACGACGGCACCCGCCGCACCACGCGCTACGACATCGATATGGTCAAATGCATTTATTGCGGCCTGTGTCAGGAGGCCTGTCCGGTCGATGCCATCGTCGAAGGGCCGAACTTCGAATTCGCCACTGAGACGCGCGAGGAACTCTATTACGACAAGGACCGCCTGCTTGCGAACGGCGACCGCTGGGAGCGCGAGCTTGGCAGGAGCATCGCGCTCGATGCGCCGTACCGCTGAGCCGCATCCCCGATGATCATCCAAGCTATCTTCTTCTACCTGTTTGCCGGCACGTGCGTGGCCTCGGCCGTCATGGTCGTAACGTCGCGTAACCCCGTGCATTCGGTACTTTTTCTCATTCTTGCCTTCGTCAGCGCGGCGGGCCTGTTCGTGCTCCTCGGCGCCGAATTTCTGGCCATGATCTTGATCGTCGTCTACGTCGGCGCCGTGGCCGTGCTGTTCCTGTTCGTAGTGATGATGCTCGACGTCGATTTCGCCGAGCTGCGTGAAGGCTTTCTCAGCTATCTGCCGATCGGCGCATTGGTGGGCGCCGTCCTCCTGGCCGAGCTTTTGCTTGTGGTCGGCGGTTGGGCAATCGGTCCGGGGGCGACCAACGCCGGCGCAACGGCGCAGAACGTCAGCAACACCCAGGCCATTGGGCTCGTGCTCTATACCCGTTACGTCTACTTCTTCGAGGCCGCCGGACTTATCCTGCTGGTCGCCATGATCGGCGCCATCGTGATGACGCTGCAGCATAAGCCGCAGGTGAAGCGCCAGAATATTGCCGACCAGGTGGCACGCGGGAAGGCCAGCGCGATCGAGCTCGTCAACGTCAAGCCGGGGCAGGGGCTGTCATGACGATCGGGCTTGGTCACTACCTTTCGGTTGCCGCCATTCTGTTTACGCTGGGCATTTTCGGCATCTTTCTCAACCGCAAGAATGTCATCGTCATCCTGATGTCGATCGAGCTGATCCTGCTCGCGGTCAACATCAACCTGGTCGCATTCTCCAGCTTCCTCGGCGACATCGTGGGCCAGGTCTATGCTCTGATCGTGCTCACGGTCGCGGCGGCGGAGGCCGCCATCGGTCTTGCCATTCTCGTCGCCTATTTCCGCAACCGCGGCTCGATTGCGGTTGAAGACATCAATTTGATGAAGGGCTAGCGGCATGTACGAAGCCATCGTCGCCCTGCCGCTCATCGGCGCCATTATCGCTGGCGTGATCACGCTGATCGGCGCCCGCAACCGTTTCCCGGGCGCAAACCCGCCGCCTCCACACGACGACCACGCAGCTCCGCAAGCGCGGGAAGATCATGCGCGCGCGGCTCCGCCACCGCGGGCGGCGCGCGCCGTAAGCCATGGCTCCCACGAGGAAGAAACGCAGAACGAACCTGCCGCCGCCGGTTCGCGAGCGGCCGAGCTCATCACCACGACCCTGCTCGTGATCTCGTGCGTGCTGTCCTGGTACGCCTTCTACGACGTCGGCTTGGCCGACCACGAAGCGCGCGTGCCGCTGTTCACCTTCATCTCCTTTGGCGACCTTCACTCGGAATGGTCGCTCCGCATCGACTCGCTGACAGCGGTGATGCTCGTTGTGGTCACCACGATCTCGTCGCTGGTGCACCTGTATTCGATCGGATACATGGCGGAGGATCCCTACAGGCCGCGGTTCTTTTGTTATCTATCGTTCTTCACCTTCGCGATGCTGATGCTGGTGACATCGGACAATCTTCTCCAGCTGTTCTTCGGCTGGGAGGGCGTGGGGCTCGCGAGCTATCTGCTGATCGGCTTCTGGTTCCACAAGCCGGAAGCGAATGCGGCGGCGATCAAGGCCTTCCTCGTCAACCGCGTCGGCGATTTCGGCTTTTCTCTCGGCATTTTTGCGGTTTTAGCGCTCACCGGCGCTGTCGACTTCGACACGGTCTTCGCCCAAGCGCCCGCGCTCGTCGGCAAGACTTATCACTTCCTCAGCTTCGACGTGGACGCGCTGACCTTGGTTTGTCTGCTGTTGTTCATGGGCGCCATGGGCAAGTCGGCGCAGTTCCTGCTGCACACCTGGCTGCCCGACGCCATGGAGGGACCGACGCCTGTCTCCGCGCTGATTCACGCCGCCACCATGGTGACGGCGGGCGTTTTCATGGTGGCGCGGCTGTCGCCGTTGTTCTCGCTGTCGCCCACCGCGCAGGCCTGCGTGATCGTCGTCGGCGCCACCACGGCGATCTTCGCCGCGACGGTCGCGCTGGTGCAAAACGACATCAAACGAATCGTCGCTTATTCGACCTGTTCGCAGCTTGGCTACATGTTCGTCGCCATGGGGGCAGGGGCCTATTCGGTCGGAATGTTCCATCTTTTCACCCACGCCTTCTTCAAGGCGCTGCTGTTCCTTGGTTCTGGCTCGGTAATCCTCGCCATGCACCACGAACAGGACATCCGGCACATGGGCGGGCTTTGGCGCAAACTTCCGTTCACCTACGTGACGATGGTGATCGGCACCCTGGCGCTTACCGGCTTTCCTCTCACCGCTGGGTATTTTTCCAAGGACGCGATCATTGAGGCCGATGACGTCGTCAGCGGCGTGGCGGCGAGCTACGGCCTCGTCATGACACTCGCGGCCGCGGCGCTCACCTCGTTTTATTCCTGGCGATTGATCTTCAAGACCTTCCACGGCGAGCCGCACGACGTTCACCATTACGAAGCGGCCCACGAGAGTTCGCTGGTCATACTGATACCGCTCGGGATCCTGGCGATCGGCTGCCTTGCCGCCGGCTGGCCGTTCGTTTCGCTGTTCATCGGGCACGGCGAAGCCGAATTCTTCCGCGAGTCGTTGAAGGCTGCTCCGGGCAATACGGTACTGGAGGCGATGCACGAGGTTCCGCTTGCCATATCGCTGGCGCCGACGGTGATGATGATCGCCGGATTCCTGGTCGCCTGGCAGTTCTACATGCGCCGGCCCGATATTCCCGAGCGGCTCGCGCGCGAGCAGGCGCCGCTCTATCAGTTTTTGCTCAACAAGTGGTATTTCGACGAGATCTACGACTTCCTCATCGTTCGCCCGACCATTTGGCTCGGCCGTCTCCTATGGAAGGGCGGCGACGGTTTCATCATCGATGGCCTTGGTCCCGACGGCGTTTCGGCGCGTGTGCTTGACGTGACCAGGAACGTGATCCGTCTGCAGACCGGCTACCTCTACCACTACGCGTTCGCCATGCTCATCGGCGTCGCCGCCCTCATCACTTGGTTCATGTTCGCGGGAGCGCACGGATGACGAGTTGGCCGCTCCTCGGCGTCACCACCTTCCTGCCGCTGGCCGGCGCCCTGTTTATCGCCTTCCTGAGCGATGACGAGGATGGCGTACGCAACGCGCGCTGGATCGCGCTGTGGACCACGCTCATCGTGTTTGCGATTTCGCTGATTTTGCTCCGGCGGTTCGATGCTTCGTCGCCGGATTTCCAATTTGTCGAACATTGGCCGCGGTTTAGCGGGTCGACCGCCTATTCGATTTCCCTGGGCGTCGACGGCATTTCGCTGCCCTTCGTGATTTTGACCACGGCGCTGATGCCAATCACGATCCTGGCAAGCTGGGAGGCCATTCAGCGCCGCGTGCGCGAATACATGATCGCCTTCCTGGTGCTCGAGACGTTGATGATCGGCACGTTCTGCGCGCTCGACCTGGTATTTTTCTATCTGTTCTTTGAGGGCGGCCTCATCCCGATGTTCCTGATTATCGGTGTTTGGGGCGGCCCGCGCCGGGTCTATGCGAGCTTTAAGTTCTTCCTCTACACGTTGCTCGGCTCCGTTCTGATGCTGCTCGCCATCATGGCGATGTACTGGGACGCCGGCACGACCGACATTCCGACGCTGCTGCATCATACCTTCCCGCATTCGCTTCAGACCTGGGCGTTCCTTGCCTTCCTCGCCTCGTTTGCAGTCAAAATGCCGATGTGGCCGGTTCACACTTGGCTGCCGGATGCGCACGTCGAGGCGCCCACCGCCGGATCGGTGATACTCGCGGCCA
>JBAUYV010000082.1:0-7914 GCA_049584975.1 Xanthobacteraceae bacterium
GCTACCGCGGACAACTGACCTTCGCTGTTTTCAACGCCGGACCCGTTCCGATTCATCTCAAACGGGGCCAGCCGATCTTTCTTATTTGGTATGCAAGCCTGGATCGCGAGACCGCCTTCAAGAAGGACGGCCCGACGCATATGGGCATCGATACCGACTTGATCAGCGGAATCGCCGGAGAGTTGCAGTCCTTCGCGAGCCTTTCCAAGAAGATCAAGGACGTCGACAAGGCGCTGGGCGACCGCATCCACTCCGTCGAAAAGGAGCAAACCTACTATCGCGTCATCGGTGCCATCGCGCTGGCGCTAATAATCGTGTTGGCCGGGAGTTGGTTGAAGGACCATTACCCTTCCAGCCCCCCACCGGCGGCACCCAATGCGGCTGCGCCGCCGTCGGCGCACCCATGAAGCACCCCCTGCTTCCGAATCCGGCACGTGCAGCACGGACGGGTGCCGACGGGCGCTCCGCCGGCATGTCTTAACCGGGAGCGATCATGGGCCTGTTCACCGATTGGTGCGGAAAGAACCAGACCAAGGATAAGAAGAGAGCGATTCGAAATCGTGCTCGCGAAGTCGCATGTGAAATCGGGGGCATCAAAAATCGGCCTCCTCAAGCAGGCGGCAAAAGGGCCAAGGACGTCTACCCCGTCTACGCGCAGCCATCTTTGCGCCTAGCGTTGATTCTTGCGCCTACATCCGCCACTCTTGCGCCTAGATTCTAGGCGCAGGAAAGGCCGCTTTGGCGAACCAAATCCCCGAAGAAGCACTGGCAGCGATCGAAGATGCCGTGCGCCGTCACGCCAACGGCGTGTCGGCACCGGAGATTATGCGCGCTCTGGCAACACCCATCCCACAGCGCACTCTCCAATATCGCCTCAAGCATCTGGTCACCAGAAATCGCCTCATCATGGATGGCGAAGGGCGCTGGGCGAGATACCGGATGCCCGATGCGGCCGTTAGCGGGGCAACTCAGGAAGATGCTCAGGGACCTGTCATTCCTCTCTCCGAAGCTGGAATATCGATCCGTGACTACGTCCGGCAAGCGCCGGAAGCCCGCAAGCCAGTCGGTTACGACCGCAAATTCCTCGACAGTTACCGGCCAAACGTTTCCTCCTATCTGACCGAGCAGGACCGTGCGCATCTGGCAGCCGTCGGTCGTCCAGGGATTGCCGAACAACCCGCCGGCACCTACGCCAAGCAGATCCTCAATAGGCTGCTGATCGACTTGGCGTGGAATTCAAGCCGCCTCGAGGGCAACACATACTCGCTCCTCGACACAAAGCGTCTCATTGAGCTGGGCGAAGAGGCGCAAGGCCGCGCGCACCTGGAAGCGCAGATGATCCTGAACCACAAGGACGCGATCGAGTTCCTGGTCAGCGCCGCCGACGAGATCGGCTTCAACCGCTACACCATCCTCAATCTCCACGCGCTCCTGGCCAATAACCTCCTGGCCGATCCCACAGCAGCCGGCAGGCTGCGCTACATCGCCGTGGGCATCGAGGGCTCCGCCTTCCATCCGCTGGAAGTGCCGCAGCTCGTTGAGGAAAATTTCGATCAGATCCTGGCGACCGCGGCGGCGATCACCGATCCCTTCGAGCAAGCGTTCTTCGTAATGGTGCAGCTTCCCTACCTGCAGCCCTTCGACGACGTGAACAAACGCGTGTCCCGCCTCGCCGCGAACATCCCACTCATCAAGGGCAACCTGTCGCCGCTGTCGTTCGCTGATGTGCCCCGGCAGACCTATACGGAAGCCGTACTTGGCGTTTACGAGCTGACCAAGACCGACCTTCTCAAGGACGTCTTCATCTGGGCCTACGAGCGGTCAGCCGCCAGCTACGCCGCCGTTCGCCAATCCCTTGGCGAACCTGACCCGTTCCGGCTTCGCTATCGCGAACAGCTCCGCGAGCTCATTGCCGAGCTGATCCGGGCACGGGTGAGTCGGAAGGACGCCGCAGCGCGAATCGCTGCCTGGTCACAGAAGGAGATCGATCCCGACGACCGTCGGCGTTTCGCAGAGATCGTCGAAGCCGAGCTCACCAGCCTGCATGAAGGCAATTTCGCCCGCTATCGAATCCGTCCTTCGGAATTCGCAGCCTGGCGACAAATCTGGGAGGCCAGATGACCGATACCGCCCAGTCGGCCAAACCGCCGGCCGCAGCGATCTACGCTCTCACCATCGAGCGCTTTCGCGGCATCACCTCTCTCAAGTGGAAGCCGTCGCGCGGCGTGAATGTCATTCTCGGCGGCGGCGACGTCGGCAAGACCACGATCCTCGAAGCCATCGCGCTTCTCTTCAGCCCCGTCAATCCGACGACTCTCTCCGACCCCGACTATCACGACCGAGATATCGAAGGCGGGTTCTCCATCGAGGCTGTTGCGTCCCTGCCCGTTGGCGCCGGAATGAGCAGCCAGATGAAACCCTCTTGGCCTTGGGAATGGACCGGCGAAGAAGCAGCCGTTCCTGTCCTCGAACACGACGGCAAGCTCGCCGGCGAACCGGTCTACCGTTTTCGAGTTCGTGGCACCGAAGACCTCGAACTCGCCTATGAGATCGTCCAGCCCGATGGCTCTGCGGATAGCTTTCCTGTCGCGCTGCGACGCGCGATCGGCCTCGTCCGCTTGAGCGGCGATGATCGCAACGACCGCGATCTCAGGCTGGTTCAGGGCTCTGCCTTGGACCGTCTGCTCTCGGACAAAGGTCTGCGCTCCCGCATGGCGAGCGAGTTGGCGAAGAACGACGTCAAGAACGAGTTGACCACCGAAGCACAGACCGCGCTCGAGAATCTCGATACCGCGTTCCAGAGAGAAAGCCTGCCTACCGGCCTCGATCTCGCGATCACTGGCGGGCAAGGTGCGTCGATCGCGTCAATGATCGGCCTCACCGCGGATCGCTACGGCATCCAATTGCCCCTTGCGAGCTGGGGAGCCGGAACCCGCCGATTGTCGGCGCTCGCCATCGCCGAGCAGAACCAGGGCGATGCGCCGATCACGCTCGTCGACGAGGTGGAGCGCGGGCTCGAACCCTACCGGCAGCGGATGCTGATCGAGAAACTCCAAACTGGCGCGTCGCAGGTGTTTCTGACCACCCACAGCCCGGCTGCCATCTCGTCCGCGGCGACATCCATGATTTGGTACGTGGATCATACCGGCCAGATCGGGCCGCTCGACGCGACCAAGATCGCGAAGCACCGCAAGACCGATCCGGAAGCCTTCCTGGCGCGCCTCGCCATTGTAGCGGAAGGCGCGACCGAACTCGGATTTACCACGGCCGTCCTTGAGCGCGCGTTCGGCTCCGTGCTCGAGCAACATGGCGTGCATCTGAGCGATGGTGGCGGCCATGAGGCGACGCTCGGCATCCTTGAAGCCCTCGCGGCGGGCGGCCTGCTGTTCGGCGGCTTCGCCGACGACGAGGGCAAACACCCCACGCGCTGGGCCAAGCTTCACACGAAACTCGGCAAATTGCTCTTCCGTTGGCCGTCGCGCTGCATCGAAGAAAACATCATTGCCGCCGTCCCCGACGACGAGCTGGAAGCGTTCATCACCGACCCTGTCGGCGAAAAAACCGGCATTCGCTTACGCACTCTGGCCGATCGACTGGGCATCGCCGACAAGGATTTTGCTGCGCTCAAGGCAAAGGCGGGCACCGATTTCAAAGCCCGCATAGTCGAGGCAGCTCTTGGCACTGTGCCCATCGGCAGGGAAAGCGAGAAAAACGAGTACAAAGCGCATGCCGGCCGGTGGTTCAAATCGGTCGACGGCGGCCGTGAACTCGCCGGCAAGCTCTTCAGCCTCGCGCTTTGGCCGGCGCTGAAACCGCAGCTCCTTCCGTTCTGCAACGCCGTTCGCACAGCAGTCGGCCTCACTGAGATTGCGGACCTGCATGGATGAGCGACGCGTCCGTCCACACGGCGTTAAGGTCCGACGCACCGTTGGTGCTGGTCGAAGCGCCGGCCGGCTGCGACAAAACACACCAAGGCGCCGACTACGCCCGCGATGTCGCCGTTGATCGCTCCAACCGCCTCCTGATCCTGACGCATACACACGCGGTATTGTGTAGCAAGCGCCACGACGGATGAATGGTAGCCGGCCGGCCCGTTTGGCACAATGCCTAGATGGGCGACACCTATGTCATTTCCGGTCTCCGAAGAAAGCGAGCCGAGCTGTCGGGCGAACTGATCGCCGCAGAGAAGCGCGTCATGCAGCTCCGCTCCGGCATCGATAGCCTTGATGGCGCGATCCGCCTGTTTGATCCGGCCGCCGAGCCTCACAAGATCCGCCCGGTTCTCCGTCGCGAGAAGTCGGGGCTCATTCCTCGCGGCCAATGCAGCCGGGCGGTCCTTGACATGCTGCGCCGCGCCGACGGGCCGATGGCAGCGCGGGAGATCGCGGACCAGCTTGCGGTCGACTACCGCATGGACGCCAGCAACGCGGGCGCGATGAATGCGCTCGTCGCCAAAGTGCGGAATACCCTGGCGCGGCAGAAGGGGCTCGTAAGCGAGCGGCGGGGCGACAGGAAGGCGTGGCGGCCAGCAAGCTGAGCGGCGGTCGAGAAGATCGGCCACGGGCGCGGCGTGCGGTGGAAGCTCGCCGAACCGGGACCGGGGCGGCGGCTGCCGTAGCTGATAAGGACGCGGAGAGGGCCTTTCGGCCCTCTCTCTTGCTTCTTACTCGCTAACGAGTATGGGCCATGCCTTTAGCCCGTATTCCGAGGCGTATATTTTACGCCCCGCGCGCGGGTCCCACCTCCAGGGCCGGTAGATGTACCGAAACCCTGGCGGAGGCGGGGGTAAGGAACGCTTAATCACTGCGTCACCTCATTCGCCAAGCGGGGCGCGAATTTCCCTTGCCTTTCGCAGACTCCCTCACTATCTCGTCAGATGCGACGCTGACAAGTCGAGGGCAAGGGATCTCATATCAGCAAGCCCCGTTACCTGGATATGAATTTCGTCAGGCGGTTTGGATGGGAGTCCTGCCGCCTGATGTCGTTTGGTGAACCCTCCTATATAATATTAAACCTATGCGCCATCGTTCTCATCAACGTCGACACCGACTCCAATACCAGAGACATAATATCGTCCGCGACTAATCCTCCTAATTCGCCCCTTTTTCCTCAAATACGCAAGGATATTGTGCACTTGACTCGCCTCAGCCTTGATACCCTTCACCTCCAAGGCTTCTTGTACTTGTTGTGCTGTCCATTCTTTTTTGCTGCTCTCCCCGAACATCTGAATGACATTGTCATAAGCTGGCGTGCCGCGAGATGATGTTGTGGTCGGTTCTAATCTTTCGGCGATCTTCGGAAGATACAAGGCACGCCGCGGAGGAGGAAGAAGTTTTGCAAGGTTCTCTATAATCACGGAGAGATTCTCGACACGAGATGCTAGTTCGCTGCCTCGTTCGCGATATTTCTGTATTTCCGAATTTGCCTTTTCCAAATCAGCAAGAGCGGCTTTAAGTGCCGCCTCATACGGATCTGGTGCTAATTCCTGGATTCTCGCATCTAGGCGCATCATGACATCCTGAGTCCGACCCTGACTAAGATGGAGGCAGTTGTCTCAAATTTCAATAGACTTGTCTGGTAGATTATAGACGCTCTAGCGTGCGCCAAACGCGAGCAGCCGCCGGATCAAATTGGGCGAGCCCGCTGCCAATATCCGCAGAAATCGACGCTCGGCCGGTTCGCCATCGCGAGTGCGACGATGCGGTCGACCTGATCGCCGTTGGCCTCGCGGCGGTGATCCTCGCGCCAGGAAGCCTCTTGTGCGAACCGGATCAGGTACGGGCCGGCGAGGTGGTGGTGGCCAATCTCGGCCCGGCGCATGCGGCTGAAAAACGATTCGGCATTGTTCGTGTAGACGCCGCCGGGCAGGCTGTAAGCCTCTTGATGGTTGATCCGGTGCATCGTGAACCGGGCATGCAGCTCGTTCCAGGAACCGGCCTCGTCGGCATATATAGCTCGGTCTGCGGCGCGACGCGGGTGCGGATGAAATGCAGCGCCGCGACTTCGGACTCGAACACGCCCGGCAGCGTCTTGCCGTCGCGCTCGCGGATCACGACCACGACCTTGCGTTTGCCGGATTGGTTCACGCGCAGGCGGCGGTCGCGCCGGTTCTCGCGATGGTTCGCCGGCTTGACGTAGCCGCCGATGTACATGCCATCAATTTCCGCCTTGCGGCCTGGTCCGCCGACATGCGCGCCCTTGCTCTCGGCCGCCATCGCTTCCCGCATCTTGTGCGCCAGCACGAAGGCAGTCTTGTACTGTGTCCCGAGATCGCGCGAGAGCGCCAGCATGCTCTTGCCCTTGACCTCGTTGCAGAAGATCGCGATGGCGAGGAGATAGGACCGCAGCGGCATCTTGTGGAAAGCGAACAGCGTGCCGGAGGTGACGCTGAAATCCTTGCGGCAGGCTTTGCAGCGCCAGCGTGGCGCACCGTTCGGACGGCGGCAGGCATAGACGATCAGGCAGCCGCAGTGCGGGCAGTAGGCGTCGCCGTGGTTATCTGCCCAGCGGAGCCGGACGAAGACCCGCTCGGCTTCCTCATCGCTCATACGCGCGACGGACGCCAACGTGAGCGTCCGGGCGGCTGAGGTGAGGAGAAAGTGCTGCGGCATCGCAAAAGTCGCCATTAACGTCGCTGTTATGACGTTTATAATGGCATGACCGCCATCTTGTCAATAGCGTTTGCGACGTATAAGATGGCAAACGCGACAAAGAAAGAGGCGCTATGATGGACGTGGACCAGGAATGGGGCGAGAAGGCTAAGCGGCTGCTACGAGCCGAGATGGTTAAGCGGGGGATCACGTACGATGAGCTTACCGAGCGCCTGAAAGCGATCGGCGTCGAGGACAACTCCATCAACATCCGCAACAAGGTAGCGCGCGGCAAATTCATGGCGGCTTTCATGCTCCAATGCCTGCGGGCGATCGGCGTGGAGACGCTGAGGTTAGAAGACGCTTGACCCCTTATGTCACCACCAAAAAATCAGCAACAAAGCAGCGGAGACAGTGGCAATCCCCCATCCGCCAAAGAGCAGCGCCGCATTGCCGACACCTTCCAAGCCTATGCACGAAATAACAAAACCCACGCAGACAAAGATGGCAAGCATAATCGCAAGATACGACGGTGGGCGCGCGCCGGTACTATTGGGGCCTGGATATACACCTTCGTCACCACTTTGATTTTCGTTGTTACGATTAAGGCGCTGAGTATAAGCCGCGAAGCCGCAGATGCCGCGAGCCGAGCCGCAACCTCCTCGTCCCAACAGGCTACTATCGCCGCGGACACGGAAGAGCGCCAATTGAGGCCGTATCTGTATGTCTTGCCTGGCACATGGAGTAGAACTTCTCTGCCCGACGGCGGAGCAAAAATAACGGTGAATCCAACAATCATAGTCTACGGGCAGACTCCTGCCGGAGGCATTAATCCTCAGTGGGAACTGATTATCTACGACTTTCCTCTCCGAAACCTTGATCACGCTCCAGGATACATGATGCCACATAGCGTGGCCACTGAGGCTATAGCACCAGGACAGCAGAATCCAATCGACACAAAGACACTTATACTTTCTCAAGACGATGTTACAAATGTGACGCGAGGCACCAAGCGTATATATGCCCTTGGCATCATCGAATATTACGATGCATTCGGGAAAATACGGTGGACTCGATTCTGCCATAGCGCCACTCTTGATATGTTGAGCGGCAGCGGCAAAGTTGAAGCATGCGCAATACATAACGATGCAGACTGGAACTAAATTAGCCCACAATCCCCGGCGCGGGCATTTGTCCCACCAATTACGCCGATGAAATAGCGCGCGCACGGCGCGCCTCCCTACCTAACCGACCTCCGTTCTAATGAGGTAAATGCGCCACGGTGTTGCGCGCTGGCATTGGTGGCGCTTGCGCCATAATACCG
>JBAUYV010000083.1:0-47274 GCA_049584975.1 Xanthobacteraceae bacterium
GCTATAGCAACCGTTCGGCCCTTGGAGTTGAGGACGCCCCGCGTACTGCGCGGGTGCTGAAGGGGATCGTCGGCAAGCGCCTGACCTATCGGTGACTTGATTACCGAAAAACCACCAAAACGTCGCCGTTAATTGCGACCAGGGTCTTGCAGGTTTCGCATGTTTTTGTAGACCGTATCGCGGTGCTGAATCCGCATGATGTAAATTTGTTGCTGCCGCGCGCGACTATACACGATTCGGTATGCACCCGCATCAAGTCTGCGAAAACCGGTAGCTTTTCTTAGTGGTTTTGAACCAGGTGGCAATGCATTTTTGGTCAGAGAATCTATGGCTGTTCCGACCTGTTTTTTGGCCTCATCTGGCAATGCTGCAAATTGTTTTTCTGCCGTGTTCTTAAAGGTGACCTTGTAGGGCACAGACTTACAGGCCGAATTTGGCCTTTATTTCATCCCACGTAGCCCCGTTGGGCTCGTTCACATCAAGCGTAGCCGCCATGTAGTTTTCAAAATCCTCATCAGAATTTGAAATAATATTATATGCTTGAGTGCCGCGAACATTTGCGTCGAACGGCACCGTGTAGCGCGAAGCCGGTTCCGTTGATATAGCTGTTAACAGGCTCATCGCCGATCCGGTCAGGTAGAGCGAAACCCTATGCATTGGTCTTCACCGCAGGTGGAATTGGCGCTTCAATCAACAAGCCGTCGCGCTTGAGCGACTCAATGAGATCATTCAGCGAGCCGGAAATCTGTGCGAGAGCGACGGCCGGAACTACCATCGTAAAGACAACCTGTCGGACCATCCCTTCTGTAAGCGGATCGAATTTGGTCGTATGAAAGTGTATCTTGACGACGCCGTTGACTACCGACGCGCCCTGGTAGCCATCGACAAAAATCTCGGGTGCATCGGTTGAACCACGCAAGGGAATATCTTGCGTGTTCATCATCTTTTGTTTTACGGGAGCGGCCATCGCGTTCCACCTTTCCGCATAGAACTAAACCAACTTGACGTACAAGGTGTTGACTGACCTCTGCGCATTTTACGTAACCGTATGTTAACCTTTATTTAGGGGTGAGCATAGAGGCGAAAAAGGGAGTGGAAAAATGGCGGCAAAACCCAAGCCCGACGACAAGGCCCAATCCAAACGGTTCGTTGAAACGGCCCGCGAGATCGGCGCGACGGACGATGACACCCGCACCGACGACTTGATGGGCGAACTCGCCAAGCAGCCGCCCGAGCGGCGGAAGCCGCAGAAGTAAAAACCCCGACCGTTGGACTGGCCGGGGCTGCGCGCGCCCCGCGATAGAGCGCATCGCGCCCGTATGTGTCAAGTACACAATCCCCTATCTTTAGGGAGATGTTGTACTTTTGACCGAGACCTCGGCCCGTACAAAGCCGACAAGTGGCGTAGCCGAAAAGGGTATTGAAAATGAGCAAGCAGGTAGCTGGCGTGCTTTACTCGCTGGCGATGGCGATCGTTATCGTCGGTGTAGATGTCGCGTTCTTCAGAAATCGATTCTGGGAGCGGCTGATCGTGAATATCGGCATTGTCTTGGTTTTCGGAGCTTTCTACCTGAGATTCCTCAATCGTCCATGAAATATTCCCCCTAACGTATGGCGATATTACAGCTGACAGACCAGTCCCAAGTGGATTGTGTAACACGCGGTCAACGGAGTATTTTTGCGGGCGATGGCCGATTGCTGCTGCACCCCGCCGCCCTTGAACCTCGATCCACGCCGAGGTCATGCCACTGCCTATCGCCGCGTCCTCTGGACTGTTCTGGCGATCAACACCGTCATGTTCTTATTCGAGATCGGGGCTGGCTTGGCTGCTGGTTCGGCGTCGCTACAGGCGGACGCCCTCGATTTCTTCGGTGATGCCGCCAACTACGCGATCAGTCTCGTTGTGGTCGGCATGGCCGTACGCTATCGGGCCACAGCCGCGCTGGCCAAGGGCGCAACCATGGGACTGATCGGCCTCTGGGTCATCGGAACCGTGATTTGGCACGCCATACACGGCACGCTGCCAAGCGCCTTTACGATGGGCGCCGTTGGCTTCGCAGCCCTGACCGCCAATGCTGCTTCCTTTGGTCTACTTTGGGCCTATCGCGGTGGTGACGCCAACATGCGTTCGGCTTGGATTTGTACACGCAACGATGTGCTAGGCAATCTGGCCGTGTTACTTGCCGCTCTCGGTGTGTTCGGCACGGGCACCGGCTGGCCCGACGTCATCGTCGCTGCGATCATGGCGACCCTGGCGTTGCAAGGGGCTACGACCGTGGCGCGTCAATCGCTTGGCGAATTGCGCCAGCCGGTTGCCGTTCCCGCCGAGTAGGTTTTCCGCGGGCAATCTTTCCGAGCTTCGCCTCAAACGGCAAAAACGACTAACGAAACGGCATGATTGACCGAAGCGCGGCTATCGGGTCGCCCGTTAGACCGAATGCGTACAGAGTTTCCGCAATCGCAAGTGCGATCACGCATATTCTGCCCAGAATGATCATCCTAAACGTGCCGGGGTTTTGGTCTCTCCGGTACGCGAAGGTGCTAGTGGCAACGCCAGTTCGGAGGCTCTTCAAGATGCCAAAAACGGCAAATGCTGAGAAAACCCAGAAGACGAGCGCGATATAGCCGGGCCGCATGTTGTCCCCACAATCGGTCGTCAGTTATTGCGGGGATATCATTACTTCCTGCTGAACGGCCCGGATTAGCCGCTCGCTCATGGAAACCTTTGCACTTCTCTCGCCGTCAACGCGATGGCAGGTTGAAACTCGCTCTCTGCGTCAACCGAACCGAATAACGGTTGGAAATGAAGCTACCCCGCAACATCCTGTTGCTTTACGCCGCGCGCGGCGTGCGTGGTTTCGGCGACGGCTTCGCCACCATCACGTTGCCGGCTTACCTGATCGCCATCGGTTATGACCCGGTGCGGATCGGCGCCGTGGTGGCGGCGTCGCTGCTCGGCACCGCGGTGCTGACCTTGGCGGTCGGCGCCATCGCGTCGCGCTACGACCTGCGCACGCTGATGCTGCTCGGTGCGCTCTTGATGACGCTCACCGGCCTGGCCTTCCCGAATTTCCGGCACATCGCCGCCATCATGTTCATCGGCTTTGTCGGCTCGATTAATCCGTCGAGCGGCGATCTCGGCGTGCTGGTGCCGCTCGAGCAGGCCATGCTGGCCGGCGACGTATCCAACGAAGAACGCACGCGCGCCTTCGCGCGTTATAGCCTGACCGGCGCGCTATTGACCGCGCTCGGCACGCTCGCGGCGGCGTCGCCCGATTTTCTGCAACGCTTAGGCGTCGGCGCGCTCGCAGCGCTGACCCTCATGTTTTATGCGTATGCCGCGCTCGGCCTTGTCTGCGCATTGCTCTACTGGCTGCTGCCCCACGTGCACGTGGCGGAAACGAGCCGGCCGGCGCCGCTCGGCCCGTCGCGCGGCATTGTCTATAAGCTCTCGGCCTTATTCAGCCTGGATGCGTTCGCCGGCGGGTTCATCGTCCAATCGCTGCTGGCGCTTTGGCTGTTCGAGCGGTTCAACCTCTCGCTGTCGGCCGCGAGCGTCTTCTTTTTCTGGTCGAGCCTCCTCAGCGCGCTTTCTTTTCCGGTGGCGGCGTGGCTCTCCCGCCGCTTCGGGCTGGTCAACACCATGGTGTTCACCCACGTGCCCTCGAACCTGTTTTTGATTCTGGCGGCTTTCTCGTCGAGCCTTGAGGTCACGCTCGGGCTGTTGTTGCTCCGCTCGGCGCTGTCGCAGATGGATGTGCCGACGCGCACCTCCTACATCATGGCGGTGGTGACGCCGGCCGAACGCGCGGCGGCCGCGAGCGTGACCGCCGTACCGCGCAGCCTCGCATCCGCCTTGAGCCCGACCCTCGCGGGCGCGCTGTTCGCAAGCCCGTTCTCGGCCTTGCCGCTCCTCATCTGCGGCAGTCTGAAGCTCGTCTACGACGTGGCGCTCTTGTTTTCCTTCCGCCATCTCAAAGCGCCGGAGGAAGCCGCGCACGGCGCGCATAGATAGCCTCAACCGCCGCTTCCTAGTCAGCGTGCTGCCGGCGGATTAGTCTTGATACCGCGAGTCCCCGAGGAATCCGCGATGCAATTCGGACTTTACGCCCCTGTCCCGCACGTCACCGTCGGCTCGAAGGCGATCGAGCAGTCGGTCGCCGGCGCGCTTTCGCCGCTGCCGCCCGCCAAGGTCGATCCGGCCTTCGAACTGGCCAAGGAAATCCTGTGCGCCGCCGACCGCTCCGGCTTCGACATTATCCTGTTCGCCGAACGGCATCTCGGCGCCGACTTCGAGGCCTGGATTCTCGCCGCGGCGGTGAGCTCATGGACCGCGCGGATCAAGAGCATGGTCGCGGTGCATCCCGGCCTTTGGCATCCGACGCTGGTGGCGAAGATGGCGACCTCGCTCGACCGGCTCACGCCCGGACGCACGGCGATCAATCTCGTGACCGGATGGAACGTGGAAGAGCACCACATGTTCGGCGGCGACACGCTGTTGAACAACGACGACCGCTACGTCCGCGCCGAGGAGTTCATCGACATCCTGCGCGGCCTGTGGAGCGCGACGCCGTTCTCCTACAAGGGCCGGTTCTATCAGATCGACGGCACGCAACTGTTGTTGAAGCCCGCCACGCCGACGCTGCCGGAGATATTTACCGCCAGCCGTAGCCCGCGCGGTCTCGATATGGTGGCCAAGGCCGGCGATTGGTGGTTCCTGGATTTCGACAAGGATGCTGAGACCACGCAGGACGTGATGGACAGCCTGCAGCATTCGATCGACGTGATGGACCAAAAGGCGGCGAGCTACGGCCGCAAGGTGCGCTATGCGTTCAATCCCTTCATCGCCTTTGGCGACTCGGTCGAGGATGCGCGGGCGCGTACGGCGCGGCTCCTGGTCTCCGACGGATCGGAAGCCGACATGCGCAAGATCATGCAGCGTACCGCGCCGGCCATGAAGGCCGGCTGCATCGGACCGCCCGATCACGTGCGCAAGCAGTTAGGCGCCTACCGCGACATGGGCATCGAACTGTTTCTGTTCAAACTCGTGCCGAACCTGGAGCAGGTCGCGATGGTGGCGAAGGAAGTCATCGACCCGTTCCGGCGCGAGGAAGCGCGGACGACGGCCGCCGCCTGACGCGCACGCGGCAACGAAACGGACCGGATATGCGAAGACTTATAATAATGACTGTCGCGGCCATCGTTGCCGCATGGGCCGGCTTCACGCGCGCGCAAGAGAATTACCAAGGGAATTATCCGTCGCAGCCCGTCCGCATCATCATTCCGTTTCCGGCGGGCTCGACCACGGATACGCTTACCCGCATCGTCGCCGATCAACTCAGCCGCAAATGGGGCAAGGCGGCCGTCGTGGAAAACGTCCCCGGCATGAACGTCGGCGCCGAACGGGTCGCCCGCGCCGACCCCGACGGCTACATGCTGCTGGCAAGCCCGCCCTCGCCGCTCACCATCAACAAGCTCCTCTATCACGACCTGCCTTACGACCCGGACAAGCTCGTGCCGATCACGTTGCTGGCGACCGGGCCGAACGTGCTCGACCTGCGCAAGGACCTTCCGATCAATTCGGTGGCCGAGCTGATTGCCTACGCCAAGGCCAATCCGGGTAAGCTCACCTACGCATCCCAGGGCGTCGGCTCGACCGCGCAGCTCAGCTCGGCGCTGCTCGAACAGATGGCCGGCATCAAGATGCTGCACGTGCCTTATCGCGGCGCATTGCCGGCGCTCAACGACGTCATCGCCGGGCATGTCGATATGTTCTTCGACACGGCGACCACGTCGGTGCCGCTGTTCCGTGGCGGCCAGCTCAAGATTCTGGCGGTGGGCAGCGCGAAGCGGATACCGGCGCTGGCCGAAGTGCCGACCATGGAGGAATCCGGGCAGCCGGGCTTCCGCTCCGTCACCTGGTTCGCGCTGGCCGCGCCGCCCGGTACGCCGGCGCCGCTCGTCGCCAAGATCAACCGCGACACTGTCGAAGTCCTCAAGGACCCGCAGGTGAGCGAACGGTTGCATCAGCTGCAGCTCGATCCGGGCGCCACCACGCCCGAGGAGACGGCGCAATTCTTCGCCGCCGAACTGAAGCTGTGGGGCGGGGTGATCGCCGCGGCGCACATCAGCGTGCAGTGACGATCGTCGCCTTCCGGCTCTTTTCGATCACTGAATTTTGTCGGTGTGCATCACGCCGAACGGAAGCCCGTCGCGATCGTACGTGTCCTTGAATTCGGCGACCAAGCGGCGCAGCCGTTTTGCAAACTCGTTGCCAATGCCGCGCATTTGGGTTGCCGAGTTCGCCTCCTTCGAGCTTGCAAGAATCATGGCGTGCGTTTGCAGCAGGGCATCGTAGATTTCATAGTTGCGCAATTGCGCGGTCTTGGTTGCCTGATCGCGCGAAGCATCGATGATCGCCTGCCAGACCGCTTCCAGAATCCGGTCGCGATAAGCGCGATCGAAGGCGTCGAGTTCCGTTTTGGCTTTGGCCGTCATGAATGCCAGGAGCCGCAATGGCTCCGACCCGGTCTGGCCGCGGAAGCGGCCGGCGGCCACACAGCCGCATTTGCACTATAAACTAATGCTTGCCACATCACAAGAGATGATCTACATGTTGGAATAGATGTCTTAAGCATCACTTCTGATGTTATTTCTCATGATCACCGCAGGGCAACTCCGCGCCTCCCGCGCGCTTCTCGGCATAGACCAGCGCAAGCTGGCGGAAGCGGCCGGACTTTCTTTGCCGACCATCCAGCGCATGGAAGCAAGCGAGGGGGTTATCCGCGGCAACGTCGACTCGCTGATGAAGCTTGTGGCTGCCCTCGATGCGCTCGGCATCGACCTGATGACCGACAATGCGGTAAGCCAAGGCGGCGGGCGTGGCGTGCGGCTGAAGAGGGCGGCCACGTGACGCTGACAGTCGTTCTCTGCTGTGCCGCGTTGCTGCTCGCGCTCGCCCCAGTCGCTGTCGCGCTCATCGGCGTGCCCGCCGCCTCGCGCCTGATCTATGGCGGCTGCATGGCCGCGTCGGCGGTCTCGCTTGCGGTTGCGCTCGCCCACCTTCTCGTCGCGGCGCCGGTCGAAAACATCACCCTGCCGCTCGGAATTCCTTGGCTCGGCGCGCATTTTCGCATCGATGCGCTGTCGGCCTTCTTTCTTGTGGTTGTCGATCTTGGCGCGTTCGCCGCCAGTCTGTTTGCGCTCGGCTACGGCCAACATGAGACGGCGCCGGGGCGCGTACTGCCGTTCTATCCGGCCTTTCTTGCCGGCATGAACCTCGTTGTGATCGCCGACGACGCCTTCACCTTTTTGCTCTCTTGGGAATTCATGTCGCTTTCGTCGTGGGCGCTCGTCATGGCGCACCACCGCGTGCCCGACAATGTGCGCGCCGGTTACGTTTATCTGGTCATGGCGAGCTTCGGCACGCTCGCGCTGCTGCTGACATTCGGCCTGCTGGCCGGGCCTGATGGCCTCTATACCTTCGCGCAGATCCGCGCCACACACCCCTCCGCGGGAATTGGCGCGCTGGCGCTGCTGCTCGCTCTGATCGGGGCGGGCTCGAAAGCCGGTGTCGTGCCGCTGCACGTGTGGCTGCCGCTCGCGCATCCCGCCGCGCCGAGCCACGTCTCCGGCCTCATGAGCGGCGTCCTGACGAAGGTCGCCGTCTACGGCTTCGTGCGGATCGTCTTCGATCTCCTCGGCGCGCCTGCCTGGTGGTGGAGCATGGTGGTGCTCGCGGTTGCGGCCGTGACCACGGTCATGGGCGTGCTCTACGCGCTGATGCAACACGACCTCAAGCGGCTTCTCGCCTATCACACCGTTGAGAACATCGGCATCATCTTCATCGGGCTCGGACTGGCGCTCGCGTTCAAGGCGTACGACATGCCGTTCGCGGCGGCGCTGGCGTTTACCGCTTCGCTTCTCCACGTCTTCAATCACTCGCTGTTCAAGAGCCTGTTGTTCTTCGGCTCCGGCGCGGTGCTGAGCGCGACCGGCGAGCGCGACATGGAGCATCTCGGCGGCCTCATCCATCGCATGCCGCAGACCGCGTTCGTGTTCCTGATCGGTTGCGCGGCGATCTCGGCGCTGCCGCCGCTCAACGGTTTCGTTTCCGAATGGCTGACATTGCAGGCGATCCTGCTCAGCCCGCAGCTGCCGTCGTGGGGACTTAAGATTTTGGTGCCGGCGGTCGGTGCGATGCTGGCGCTGTCTGCGGCTTTGGCCGCCGCCTGCTTCGTCAAGGCGTACGGCGTGACCTTTCTCGGCCGCCCCCGCACCCGCGTCGCCGAAGACGCCGTAGAAACGGATCGCTACTCGCTCGCCGCCATGATGCTTCTGGCATCGCTGTGCCTGCTCGCTGGAATTTTGCCGGGTTTGTTCATCGATGGGCTGGCGCCGGTCAGCTCCGCGCTCATCGGCGAGCGCATGCCGGCGCAACTCGGTGCGCAATGGCTGTCCATCGTGCCGATTGCCGCCAGCCGTTCATCCTATGACGGCCTTCTGGTTTTTTTGTTCATCGCCGCTTCGGGCATGCTCACGGCGTTCGCGATCCACCGCTTGGCCTCGGATCGCCTGCGGCGCGCGCCGGCCTGGGATTGCGGCTATCCCGATGCGAGCCCGGCCACGCAATACTCGGCCATGAGCTTTGCGCAGCCCATCCGCCGCGTGTTTGGCACGTCTGTATTCCAGGCCCGCGAGTCCGTCGACATGCCGCTGCCCGGCGAGACGCGTCCGGCGCACCTGACGGTTCAGCTTCGCGATCTCGTCTGGGATTATTTGTATGCCCCGATTGCCGCGGGCATCGGCATGGCCGCCGACCGTCTCAATCGCCTGCAGTTCCTCACCATCCGCCAATTCCTCACGCTGGTGTTCTCCGCCCTCGTCATCTTGCTCCTGGTGCTCGCCGTATGGTCCTGATCCGCGATTTGGCCATTCAGAGCGCGCAGATGCTGCTGGTCCTGCTGCTCGCGCCTTTGTTCACCGGCTTCGTACGCAAGGCCAAGGCGCGGCTGTTGCGGCGTCAGGGCCCGCCGCTCATTCAGCCTTACCTCGATCTCGCGCGGCTGATGCGCAAGGACGTGGTGCTGGCAGACAACGCCTCGTGGCTGTTCCGCGTCACTCCCTATCTGATTTTCGCCGCCACCTGGGTGGCGGCGTCGCTGGTGCCGACATTCCGCACCGGCCTGATGTTTTCCTGGTCGGCCGACCTCATCGCCATCATCGCGCTCCTGGGCAGCGCCCGGTTTTTCCTCGCGCTCGCCGGGCTCGACGTGGGTACGAGCTTCGGCGGAATCGGGTCGAGCCGCGAGGTGATGATCGCCTCGCTTGCCGAACCGGCGATGATCGTCATCGTCTTCACGCTGGCGCTGATCGCCGGTTCGACGCAACTCTCCACCATCGCCGCGTTCATGACCTCCTCGGCGGTGGGTCTGCGCGTCTCGCTCGGGCTCGCGCTCTTTGCGCTCATCATGGTGGCGATCGCCGAGAACGGGCGCATTCCCATCGACAATCCGGCGACGCACCTCGAGTTGACCATGGTGCACGAAGCCATGGTGCTGGAATACTCCGGCCGGCATCTGGCTCTGATCGAGCTCGCCGCGTCGCTGAAACTCATCCTCTACGTCTCACTGATCGCCTGCCTGTTCCTGCCATGGGGGATCGAATCGGCCGGAGCCGAACTGCCCGCGCTTGCGGTCGGCGTCGCCGCTTACGTCGGCAAGCTTGCCGTCGGCGGCTTTCTGCTGGCGCTGTTCGAGACCTCGATCGCCAAGATGCGCGTGTTCCGCGTGCCCGAATTCCTCGGCGCGGCCTTGATGCTCGGCCTTTTGGCCACGCTGTTGCGCTTCGTATCCGCGAGCTTCTGATGAGCAGGATTGATTTCGATATCGCCCATCTGCTGGCCGGCACGCTGGTGTTGATCAGCTTCCTCGAACTTTATCAGGATCGGCTGTACGCGCTGCTCAATGTCTACGCGGCGCACGCGCTGGTGCTTGCCGCCTCGGTCGCCTGGCAGGCCTTAATCCAGGATGCGCCGCATCTCTACATCACCGCGGGGATCGCGCTGGTGTTCAAGGCGATCGTCATTCCAGTGGCGCTGCATCGGATCATCGTGCAGCTCGGCATTCACCGCGAAATCGAAAAAGTGGTGGGCGTCGGCCCGGCCATGCTCGCCGGCATGGGCCTGGTCGCGCTGTCCATGGTGGTGATGTTGCGCGTTACCCAGGACGCCGATCCGCTGGCGCGCGAGGATCTTGCGTTCGCGCTGGCGGTGGTGCTGCTCGGTCTGCTGATGATGGTGACGCGGCGTAATGCGGTCAGCCAGGTGGTCGGCTTCATGTCGCTGGAAAACGGCCTCGTGCTGGCCGCGACCGGCGCCAAGGGCATGCCGCTTGTGGTCGAGATCAGCGTCGCGTTCTCGATCCTCATCGCTTTCATCGTGATTGGAATTTTTCTGTTCCGTATCCGCGAGCGCTTCGACACGGTCGACGTGCAGGCGATGGACCGCTTTCGCGGAGAGCGCCGATGATATTCAATGCCCTGACTGGCGTGCTTTTGGTTCCCGGATTCGCCGCCGCGCTGTTGGCGGTGCTCCCCGATTATCGAATGACCGCGCGCCTCAACGTGCTAGCGACGACGCTCACTCTAATCTGTGCGCTTTCGCTATTCTTCGGTCGGCCGCAGCCGAACTCATATCTCTTAGTGGACGATCTCAACGGCACATTCATCGCGCTCACCACGTTCGTCGGCTTCACCACCAGCGTGTTCAGCGCAAGCTACATCGGCCACGAGCTCGAGATCGGACGGCTGACGCCGGCTTCCGTGCGCTTTTACCACGCCATGTATCAGGTGCTGATGTTCGCGATGAATCTCGCGCTCGTCGCCAACAATATCGGCTTGATGTGGGTGGCGATCGAGCTCGCCACTCTCACCACCGTGCTCATGGTCGGCATCTACCGCACTCCTGAGGCGCTGGAAGCGGCGTGGAAGTATTTCATTCTCGGCAGTGTCGGCATTGCGCTGGCGCTGTTCGGCACCATTCTCGTCTACATGGCGGCGCGACCGATCGTCGGCGAGGGCCTCGACGCCATGGTGTGGACCGTGCTCGTCACCCGCGCGAGCGGCTTCGACCCAGCGTTGCTCGACGTGGCCTTCGTCTTTTTGCTGCTTGGCTACGGCACCAAGGTCGGACTTGCGCCACTGCATGCCTGGCTCCCCGACGCGCACGCCGAAGGTCCGACGCCGATTTCGGCCGTGCTGTCGGGCCTGCTCCTTAACGTCGCGCTCTACGCGCTGCTGCGCTTCAAAATGCTGCTGGCGGCGAACGCGGCCGCACTGGCGCCCGGTCCGCTGATGGTGACGCTCGGCTTGCTGTCGCTCGTATTCGCCGCCTTCATGCTCTACCGCCGGCGCGACATAAAGCGGCTGTTCGCCTATTCGTCGATCGAGCACATGGGCATCATCACCTTTGCGTTCGGCATGGGCGGCCCTATCGCCAATTTTGCCGGGCTCCTGCACATGACCATGCATTCGCTCACCAAGTCGGCGATATTTTTCGCCGTCGGTCATATCGCCCAGGTCAAGGGCACGCAACGGATCGCCGACATGGGCGGCCTCACCGAAACCCATCCGCTGTTGGGCTGGGGTCTTATCCTCGGCGTGGTCGCCATCGCCGGGCTGCCGCCGCTCGGCATTTTCATGAGCGAATTTCTGGTCGTCAGTTCGACCTTCGCCCGCGCGCCGCTGTTGGCGCTGGTGCTGGTGTTCGGCCTGCTCGTCGCCCTGGGCGGATTGTTTCTGCGGATGAACAGCGTCGTCTTTGGCGAACCGCTTGGTCCGGCCACGAAGTCGCAGGCCTCCTACGCGCCGATGTTCGCGCACCTCGCACTCGTGTTCGCGGCCGGCATCTACATGCCGCCGGCGCTGGTCGCCTGGTTCCAGAACGTCGCGGGATTACTCGGTTAGGCCGATGGCGTTGCTGTCCGACATCAACCTGCAGGGCGAGCCGGTCGCAGGCCATCGGCCGTGGCCGCGCGTGGTGGTGACGGCCGAGGCTTGGCGGCACGCCGCCAACGAACTCGCCGCGGGCCGTGCCACGCTGCTGGGACTCTGGGGCGATGCCGGCACGTCCTACTGGGTCCACATGGCTCTTATCGCGCCGAGTACCAATGACATCGCGGTCGTGAGTCTTGAGTGCGTCGACCAGACATTTCCCTCGGTGGGCGCCTTGCATCCGCCGGCGATCCGTCTCGAACGCGCCATTGCCAGCCTTTACGGTCTCGAACCGGTCGGCGCGCCCGACACCCGGCCGTGGCTCGATCTCGGCTTCTGGGACGTGCAGCATCCGTTGGGCGCGCGCATACCGGCACCTGACACGCGCCGCGCGTACGAGTTTCTTCCGGTGGAAGGCGAAAACCTGCACCAGATTCCCGTTGGCCCGGTGCACGCCGGCATCATCGAGCCCGGACATTTCCGCTTTACCGCCGGGGGCGAAACGGTGGCGCGGCTCGAACAGCGCCTCGGCTACGTCCACAAAGGCATCGAATCGCTGATGGCCGGCGCGACGATCGAGCGGGCGAGCCAGCTGGCCGCCCGCACCTCCGGCGACAGCACCGTCGCTCACGGCGTCGCCTTCGCCCGGGCAGTCGAGGCGGCGCTGAACGTGGAAGCTCCGCCCCGCGCGCACTATCTGCGCGCGCTCATGGCTGAGCTTGAACGGCTGGCAAATCATCTCGGCGACATCGGCGCTATCTGCAATGACGCTTCGTTTGCGCTCATGCACGCCCATTGCGGCATCTTGCGCGAGTATGTGTTGCGCGCCGCGGATGCCGCGTTCGGTCATCGGCTGATGATGGATCAAGTCAAACCGGGCGGCGCCGTCAACGATCTCAACTCCGACGGTGCATCCCGCATCCGCGAGGCGGTGCAGCACATCAAGCAGCGTTTTCCGCGCCTGATCGAGCTTTACGACAACACCGCGTCGCTTCTGGACCGCACTGTCGCCACCGGAATTGTTCGTCCGGAACTGGCGCGGCAGTTCGGAGCGCCGGGCCATGTCGGGCGCGCCAGCGGCCGCAATTTCGATGCGCGGAAATCGCCCGGTTACCCGCCATACGACACGCTCGAGTTTGCGGTGCCGGTATTGACGGCAGGCGACGTCGATGCCCGGGTGTGGGTGCGCATCCGCGAAGTTGAACAGAGCCTGGGGCTCATCGAGCAAATCCTCGATCGCATGCCGGAAGGGCCGATTGTGAGCCCGCTCAGCAATACGGCGGCAGGCGAAGGTCTCGGCTTTGCCGAAGGATTCCGCGGCGATGTGCTGGTCTGGGTGCGGATCGACGGGGGGCATATCGCGCGTTGTCATCTACGCGATCCGTCGTGGTTTCAATGGCCTCTGCTCGAAGCCGCGATCGAAGGCAACATCGTCGCCGATTTCCCGCTCTGCAACAAATCGTTCAACTGCTCCTACTCCGGGCACGATCTGTAATGCGCAGAACATTATTTGAAAGCCTGACGCACGGACCGCTGACGGAGAAACCGCCGCTGCCCGACGACGCCGCGCTCGCCGAATTGGCGGCCAACGTCGACCGCGCGGCGCGGCGCCGGCTTGGCCGCAGCCTTTCGATCCGCGAAGTGGATGCCGGCTCCTGCAACGGCTGCGAACTGGAGATCCACGCCCTCAACAACGCCTTCTACGATCTCGAACGCTTTGGCCTGCGCTTTGTCGCCTCGCCACGCCACGCCGACGTGCTGCTCGTGACCGGCCCGGTGACGCGCAATATGCGCCAGGCGCTTGAGCGGACCTACAACGCCACGCCCGACCCCAAATGGGTCGTCGCCGTCGGCGCCTGCGCCGCCGACGGCGGCCTGTTCGCCGGCAGCTACGGCGTGGTCGGCGGTGTCAACGCCGTGGTGCCCGTCGATCTGCACATCGCGGGTTGCCCGCCGAGTCCGCTGCAATTACTCAAAGGGCTTCTTGCGTTGTTGGATGACGGCAAGAAGGGCCGTTGAGCCAAGCACGCCATTTGCTGCACGAATGGGTCTTTGGCATGCCGCTGCGCGGCCTGAGCCAACTACCGCTCCGACCCTTGTCGGCAAGACGGTCTTCGGTGACAATGCATTCGACTCAAGTCAGTGCGGTCCAATGTCGATGATCGCTACCACCGAGGGGACACATGAAAATCTCAGGTCGCGCCGCGATGGCGTCCGCAGCCACCATTGCAGCTTTGGCAACCGTATTGATAGCGGCTTGCTCCAAGGAACCGCAGCCGGCCGATCGCGGGAAATACCTGGTCACGATCGCCGGATGCAATGATTGCCATACGCCGGGATATTTCTTCGGCAAGCCGGACATGGCGCGATTTTTTGGCGGCTCCGACGTGGGATTCGAGATTCCGGGTCTCGGCGCTTTTGCCGGCAGAAATATCACGCCGGACAAGGAAACCGGGATCGGCAATTGGACCACGGAGCAGATCGTAACGGCGTTGCAGACTGGCAAGCGGCCGGATGGCCGCGTGCTTGCGCCGATCATGCCGTGGCACGCCTTCGCGAATTTCACAAAGGATGACGTGACCGCGATCGCCGTCTATCTGCAAAGCCTGCCGCCGGTGAAGAACGCCGTCGCCGGGCCTTTCGGCCCCGGCCAGCAGGCAACATTCTTCCTGTTCCGGATCTTGCCGCCCGGACAGACCGTCGCAGAAGCGCCGAAGTAAAACGCCATATGGCGCAAGCCAACATGGTGCAAATGATTGGCTTGCTCTTTGCGCGCACCACGATTGACTTTGCGTCGACGGAAATCGGCGCAAATCGCGGAAAGGCTCTGTTCAAGACAGAGCCTGGACGGGCCGATCGGCGCAGACGCAGGCGGTATGGGGTGGCGGCGCTTTCGTTGCCTGCTTGTCAGGCGGCCTTCAGCAAAGTCTGCACCTTGGGCCAGGGATCGGGCGAAAGATTCTTAAAGGGCGCCCAATCAGACTCCTTCATGCGTTCAAAAATCGTCGCCTTGACGGAAGGGCGGTTTCGTACCCGGGCCCACCAATCGGCGACCGCCGGTTCCACTTCCCACATGGCGCCGAGCTTGAGCAGCTCAAGGCGCAGAATGTAGGGGACGACCGCGCAATCGGCATTCGTGAAGCTTTCGCCGGCCAGATAAGGCCCGCGCTTGAGGTCGTCGGCCATCCATGAAATCAGCTTTTTGTGTTGGTGGAGAGCGTCCGCCACGAACTCGGAGTCCAGTCCGTGTTCGATGACGCTGCGCTTGTACTCGGCGCGGCGCTTTAACGGCGCCTTGTTGATCTCGGCGAGCCACTGCTCTCGCGACATCTTCAGAAAGCGGGGGCGGAACGCGGTCGCGAAGGTCATGATCGTGCATGCATTGTGCACGTACTCGTCGATCAGCTTGTTGTAGAGGCGGACGCGGAGCCGGGCGTAGGGCGTCTTCGGCATCAGCGGCGGGTCGGGAAACGCGTCGTCGAGGTAATACAGAATCAAAGAGGACTCGGTGATGGCCTTGTCGTCATGAACCAGCGTCGGCACCACGCCATTGGGATTGTGTTTCATATAGGCAGGGTCGTTCTGGTCGCCCTGCAGCGTCAGCAGATGTTCTTTGACGTCCTCATTTTTCTCGTACAGCGCGATCCGCACCTTCTGGGCGCACACCGAATTGATGTTGTGATAGAGTTCAAGCATCGTTCCCTCCACGATTGCGTGTTCACAAACGGACCGCGCTGGCTTCCTGTTCCGAAGCTTCCTACGCGCCTTGATTGTCTATCAATCGTTATAAGCGGCGTCAAAGAGCGGCCGTCAGAGATAGAGGCTCTTCATCTGACTCTCGGGATAACGCATCCCGGAGGCAGCCCCTACGGGAATTGAGTCGGAAATCTGCGCGAGATCGTCGGCGGTCAGCTTGACGGAAAGCGCGCCGATGTTCTCAAGAAGCCTTTCCTTTCGCTTGGTGCCCGGAATTGGCACGATGTCGTCGCCCCGTGCCAACAGCCACGCCAGCGCCAGTTGGCCGAGGGTGCAATGCCGTTCCCGCGCGATCTCTTCGATGTTGCGGACCAGCGCCACATTGTGGGAAATATTCTCCGCGGCGAAGCGCGGATGGCGGCGCCGCGCGTCGGCATCGGTCATGCCCTTCGGATCGTCGACAACGCCGGTCATCAGTCCCCGCCCCAGCGGCGAGTAGGCAACGAAACCGATTTTCAGTTCGCGAGTCGTCTTCAAGGTCTCCTCGGCTTCAACTCGGTAGAGCAAAGAGAACTCGTTCTGCACGGCGGCGATCGGGTGCACTGCATGCGCGCGGCGAATAGTCTCGGGCTGGGCTTCGCTCAGCCCCAGGGCGCGCACTTTGCCCTGCTCGACCAGCCGCGCCATGGCGCCGACGGTCTCTTCTATGGGTACATCGGGATCAATGCGGTGCTGGTAATAAAGATCGATGGTGTCGACGCCTAGGCGCTTGAGGCTCGCCTCGCATGCGCTCGCCACATATTCCGGACGGCCGTCCGCGACCTTGCCGCCGCGGCCGCCCAGGTTGCCGAATTTTGTCGCCAGCACCAGGTCGCCGCGCCGTCCCGCAATGGCCTTGCCCACAAGCTCCTCGTTGTGGCCCTGCCCATACGCATCGGACGTGTCCAGGAACGTAATGCCCTGATCCAGCGCCTCGCGAATGAGCGCGATGCCTTCCTCGTCATTGCTCGCGCCATAGACGCCTGAAAGCGACATGCAGCCGAGGCCAATTGCGGACACGCTGATGCCGGACGAGCCGATCGAGCGCGCCGGCAGGCTTTTCTCTTTCGTCATTTGCTTGTGCTCACACTTTCGATTGACCGCTGCGGCGCTTAATGCGCTGTTTCTCGCGAGGCGGCAACCGCCAAGTGCCCTGCGGGCGGCCAAGGCTTACTGTTCCTCACGCTATATCTAGTAGTATATAACGAGGAGCCTCAGGTGATCAACCTTGCCCAAGGCATACGCGGCTAGATTGACGCTCTGCAAATGAAGGCCGCACATTCGTCGATTGCGGCCATCGAATGATGAGAGAAAGGCGCCGTGCCGAGAGAGATCGAGGCCAGAGGACTGACGCTCTCTTTGCGCCATGCCCCGTGCGCCCATATCTGCCGGTATTGCCTGGTCTCGGAAACGAGAAAGGGCAGCGCGCTCGCGTTTCCGCGCTTCGAGCGGCTCGTCCATCGCTTCTTTGATTGGAAGGCCGCAACTCGGCCCGATATCGGCATACGAATTTTCGTCGGGCCATCGTTCGATTATGACATCGAGACGCTGAAAGGAGTCGGCCGCTTGCGTGCGCGGCGCGGGGTGGCGTTCGAAATCCTCAATCTCGGCGGCTTGCGTAAGCGCGATGCGGATGCCCTCAGCTCCTGGATCGACGAGCGGCAGGCCGCCGGGATTATCGGTTTCCACACGTCGCTGGCCGGACATGGCCCAACTCACGATCGATGGAATGGCCGCGCCGGCGACTTCGACTACCAGACTTCGATCCTGCGCATAGCCGGCGAGCGAGGCATGGTCCGCCAGGAAAGACTGTTCCTCGCGCGAAACACGCTGCCATTGTTTGATCGGCTGCTCGACGTCATGGAAGCCATCCCCGGAGAAGTACGCAGCCGTACTGTAACCCCGTTCTTTTATGCCGGACTTGCCCGCAGATACGAAGACGAGCGCATCACGGAGGATGTTCGCGACTCGTTGCCGCCACGCATTGCCAAACTTCGGGGCGGCCGGTTTCAGGAATGGCGGTCCGAGCGCGAATGGATTCCGGTGCTGATGGAAACCGCAGGCCAGCCGCGCAAGCTGGCGCTGAAGTTAGATGTCCACGAAGGCAACATCGACCAGCTCGAAGCTAGCTCGTGTGACGCGATTTTCGCCGAGCGCGAGCAGCTCTACCGCGATGACTATCGCCGCATGCCCTCATTTGAAGAACTCTGCGCCCGCTACGGCGATCCTGACGGCCGCAAGGTCTATATGCTGCCCCGGGACCTTGAGCAGAAGTGGCAGGACATGCACGCCCGCGAAACGGGCATCAAAATCCCGCTCGATTGACGGCTGAGGAAGGCCCGCCGGACGAAGTCGTTGCAGTCGGCTCGCAATATTGACAGTTCGCTATATTCCAATGAATATAGCGAGCGATGACACTTAAAACCGCTCATATGCTGGCGACGAGCGGCTTATTATCGACGCCGTTCGGACCGCGCGTTGCTCCAGTCGAGCTGATCGTCAAGGACCAAACATCCTCATGTGACGTCGAGCCGGGCAGTGAAGAACCCGATGGATCGGCGGTGCAGACCCCGCGACGGACGCGGATTTGGGAATTCGGCACAAACCTGCATTGCTCGATCATAGGGACATGCCTCTCCACCGCCGAGTTGCGTCATATCCTGGAAAAATTTCAGGCGAAGGGCGCCGGCGCCGCCTCCAATCATGATCTCCACATCATGGGCGTGACGCTGGCGAGCCATCGGGAAGGCGGCGCCAAGTTTGTCCAGAAAGCGTTGGACCGCCGGCATCGGTCCGCGATCCTACGGTACGCAAAAGCAAAGCAAACAACGGATCTGCTTGCCCTGTGGGATGAATCCCTCAAACAAGGCGATATCCCCGGAGCCTATTGGGCCGTCCTGACGCATCCGGCGACGACAGAGGACGTCGTCAAAAGGGTGTTCGCCGACGTGCACATGCTTTCCCATCTGATGGGTGCCGCGAACCGCGCCGACATTCGCCGGCTGCGGCAGTTGGAGCAAGAGAACGAAGCGCTTGCGGCGAAGGTGGAGCGCCAGCAGCGCCGGTTGAACGAGGGCTTCGCCGCGCGTGACCAGACAATTCGTCAGATGAACGAGTTGATGGCGCGGCAAGCCAATGAGCGCCCGGAACGGCTATCTTCATCCGAGGAACACCGCGGCAATCCCGATCTCGACGGGCTTTTTCACGATCTGAACAGGAGGCTTGCCCACGAGACTGCGCGCCGCGAGCGCGCTGAACAGCAGGCGCACAAGCTATTCGCGGCCCTCGACGAAAAGGACCGGCTGTTGCGTGCGCACGTGGAAGAGCGTGAATCGTACCGCGAGGAGCTGGAAGCCGCCGAGCGCCAACTGGCCATGCTCGTCCAGCCGGAGGTGCGCAAGCCGCAAGCGTCGATCGACCTCTCCGGCGTCACCTTTCTGTATGTGGGCGGCAGGCCGCATCAGGTCCCCGGGCTCAAGGCCATGATCGAGCGCACCGGCGCGCGCTTCCTGCATCATGACGGCGGGATCGAGGACAGTTCGGGATTGATCCCGGGACTCGTCAGCCGGGCTGACCGCGTGTTCTTTCCGGTGGACTGTATCAGTCACGACGCCATGGCAACGATCAAGCGGCTGTGCCGCCTGATGACGAAGACCTACGAGCCGCTGCGAACGGCGAGTCTGAGTTGCTTGCTCTCCGCGCTCACAAGAATTTCCGCGCTCCACGCAGCAGTGGTAACTGAATAAAAGGCGCGGTCGACATTCCTCTGCGGTGCATCAACAGACATGTGGCCGTAGCACTGTCTTAATCCGGCACGCGGCCCTTCACCGCATTGGCGAAGGCCTCGTACGCAATGGTGCCGTCGGCGGCGATCGGCAGGTGTTCGCGTAGCCGCGCCTTGAGGTTTTCGATCTCGGACGGCGACATCTTGCGGATCGCGAGTCCGGCAGGTCCCTCCGGCACCCGGTATGACTCCCAGAAATCGTCGAAGCCCGCATACGCAACCTGAATGAGGATCACGCGCGTTTCGATCGATCGTAGACCGGCCTGCTCCCACAGCTTTTGCATGGCCTCGCGCCGCGTCACCTCGACGCCCGGCATCGAGGCCGTGACGCCGAGGGATTTTAGGGCCCGGTACATCGGTGCGACTGGAATGCCGCCTGCCGGGAGATCCCACATGTAGGTTGCGACGGCGCCGCCGGGCCGCACCACGCGCATCATCTCGCGCACCGCCTTGAGCGGGTCGGGTATGAAGCTGATGGCAAGCGCCATGGTGGCGGCGTCGAAGCCGCGGTCGGCGTAAGGCAATTCCTGCGCGTCGCCGAGGCGAAATTCCGCCAGCTTGGTGCCGGGCCGCGTGCGCGCGTAGCTGAGCTGCCCTTCCGACGGATCCACAGCGCCCACCGCGGTGGGCTTGCAACGCGCGATCAGGACCTCGGTGAAGGCGCCGTTGCCGCAGCCGACGTCGAGCCAGCGCAAGCCTGGGGGTGCGGCGAGCCAATCGAGAAAGACCTCACCGACCATGCGGCTCCAACGCCCCATGCGCCGTTCATAAGCGGCGCCGTCGGTGAACATTTTTGTGGCGTCGTTCATTGCAAGCCCTTTCGTCGCCTTCGGCCGAGCACTGAACAATCTACAACGATCTCGATCTCACAAACGAGAGAATCGAGATCTTTGAATTGCGCAAGAAGGCGTAACGGCGATTTCTGATTTCTTAATCCCGATGGTCCCACTCGCTTGACATTGTCCGCTTGGCCCAAGCGTTAACGACAATTTCACGCCATTTCGCAAGATTGTGTGGATTGGATAACTGAAAAGGGCGTGACGGAGCTTTCCGGATACGCAGTGCATTTGCAAGCCATGCGGGCCATAGTATTAAACTGGGCATGACGCCGCGCCCGAATTCCGACATTCAACGGTTGACGCTGCACGTCGCCATCAGCGCCCTTGCCTTGGCGCTGTCGAGCGTTTTCTCGGTGGTGTTTCTTGTGCGCGCCGGGCTCACGCCCGCGCAGGTCTTCCTTGCCGCGGCCGCGATGCTTGCGGCGCGATTCGTCATTCGTCCCGTTGTCCTGCTCGTGGCGCCGGCAATAGGCCTTCGGCGCGCGCTGATACTGGGCGTTGTTCTCACTGCGGTGTCGTGTCCGATGCTCGCGCCGGTGGATGGCGTCGGGTTTGCGCTGGCGGCCTATATCGCCGTCACCGCAGTGGGGCAGGCGTTCTACTGGACCTGCTTTCACGTTTTCTTCTCCGCGCTCGGCGATACCGATCGCCGGGGAAGCCAGATCGGGCTCTTCCAGGCGCTCAGTGCGCTGGCAGCCTTGTTCGGCCCCGCAATCGGCGGCGTCTTGCTGACGAGGCTCGGTCCATGGGCCGCCTTCGGCGCCGCGTTTGTGATTACGCTGGCGTCCATCCTGCCGATTCTTCGCATGGCGGAGCCTCGCCTCGTGCCCACGATGCCGGATGGCGCCTTCACGGCCGCGAAGAACGGCGCCATGCTCTATTTCGCGGACGGGTGGATGCAGGTGAGCCTGACGACGGCCTGGAGCATCGTGATGTTTCATGCGCTCGGCGGCCGCTACGACAGCTACGGCGGAACGCTGTCGCTCGCAGGCCTTGCCGGCGCGGTGGGCGGCATGGTGCTCGGGCGTCTCATCGACAAAGGGCACGGCCGCCGCGCGGTGTGGCTCAACGCCTTTATTCTCGCGGTTTGTCTTATCCTCCGGTCCGCTACGTTCGGCCATGCCGGTGCCGTGATCGCGGTCGCGGTCGGCACCACTCTGTTGAGCGGGCTCTATCTGCCCTCCTGGATGACGCCCGTTTACAACGAGGCGAGGATTGCGCCGTGCATGCTGCGCTTTCAGTTTGCCGCCGAATCCGGCTGGGACTTGGGCGGTGCGCTTGCGGGCGGGCTTGCCGCGGCGATGTGTTATTGGGGTCTGCCCGTCGAGGCTGCGATCCTGCTGGCGCTGCCGATGGTGCTCGTCCAAGCGCTTCTTCTCGAGCGCTCTTATGCGCTGCAATCTCCCGCCGGCTTGGGCGCGGCGGCGGGGAGCAACTCGCTCGCCGTAGACACGCCGTCACCAATCTGACGGTTGAGTGTGAGCGCGCGGACATTGCGATAGGGAAGTGATAGCCTGTCTGGCGGAAATCGATTGTCCGGAATTAACGGAGGGGTCTCTATGGCGCGCATCCGCCACCTCGCGATCTTGACCGAAGACGTCGACAAGCTGGTCAAGTTCTACATGAATTCATTCGGGCTAAAGATCGTCGAGGGAGTTGGAACGGCAACGTATCTGACCGACGGCCACATCAATCTGGCGATCATCCCGATCGGCCCGGAGCGCGAAATCGAAGGTAATCAGCTGAAAGAAGGAATCAATCATTTCGGCTTCGAGGTGGAGAGCGTCGCGGACCTGGTCCCGGTCTGCAAGCAATGGGGCGCTGCGACGGATACCAAAAAGAGGCCGCCGAACCGGGAGGCCGAATACCGGGTTCACGATCCTGACGGCAACCCGATCGACCTCTCGCAGCACGGTTGGCCGCATTAGCGCTTCACCGCGCAGAGTTCTCCGCCGGAAAATTCTTGCGCCAATGCGCGGCAATTTCCGCCCCGGTACAGAACCAGACGTCGTCGAAGCCGCGCATGTATTCGAGGAGTTTGATCAAGCCCTTGCAGCGGCCGGGGCGGCCGATGAGGCGGTCGTGCAGGCCGATGGACAGAAGCTTCGGCGAGCCGCGTTCGCCCTCGCGGTAGAGCACGTCGAAGGCGTCGCGCATGTAGGTGAAAAAATCGTCGCCGGTAGAGAAGCCGCTGTTTTCGTTGAAGCGATTGTCGTTGGCCTCGTACGAGTAGGGGATGACGAGATGCGGCCGGCCGGAAATGTTCAGCCAATAAGGCAACTCGTCGGCAAGGGAATCGCGGTCGTACAAAAAGCCGCCCGCCTCGACCAACAGCCGCCGCGTGTTCGGCCCCGGCCGCCCGGTCATCCAGCCGACGGGCCGCGCGCCGGTCAGCTTGGTGAGAATGTCGACCGCGCGCCTGATGTGCTCGCGCTCCAGGTCCTCGGCGACCGCCGCATAATCGATCCAGCGGTAGCCGTGACTGACCATCTCGTGGCCGCGCTCGACACAAGCCTTGGCCAGTTGCGGATTCTGCTCGAGCGCGCGGGCGACGCCGAGGATGCTCATCTTGACGGAGAAATCGTCGAACGCATCGAGCACGCGCCAGGCGCCGCGGCGGCTGCCGTATTCGAACGCGGATTCCACGAGTGGTGCGCGGATGCCGCGCTGCGCCGCCACGCCAATGTCGTTGAGCATGCCCTCGGAGACTTCATCGCCATTGAACAGCGACAACTCACCGCCGCCCTCGACATTGAGATTGAAGTTGACGGCTATGAGCGCGCCATCGGGCCAGGCCGGATCGGGCGGCGTTGCGCCGTAGCCGACAAGATCGCGTGCAATCATCGGATCGGGTTTCGGCTCGGCCATGGTTGTGGTCTCGTTCAATGAGGTGCGGCGAGCGGCGCCGTGCAGGCATCGTAACAATAAAACCAGTCGGTATCGGTTGGGCCGCGCATCCAGGTGTTGGCAACGGAAATCTCCTGCACCTCGCCGACGCGCGGAATTCTTGTCGCCTCGTAGCAGCGGAACGCCTCGGCCGGATCGTCGAATGCCGCGAGGCAGCGGCTCAGTATGGCGCCGTCCTCGACCGCCATGGCGCCGCCCGCCGCCATGAACGGCCGCATCGGATGACAGGCATCGCCGAGCAGAACCATGCGGCCGCTGCTCCAGCGATCGTTGCGTTCGCGGTCGAAGATCGGCCACAGGCTCACGCTGTCGACGGCGTGGAGCAGGCGCTGCAGATCCGCATGAAAGCCCGCGAATGATTCAAGATACTGCTCGCGGCTCGACGGCACCGAGGCTTCGTCGCCGTCCCATCCCGACGCCGGCACCACGCCGATGGCGTAAACTTCGTCGCGCCGGCCGGTCAGGTAGTAGGGCAGGCAGTGGCGATCGGCGCCCCACCATTTGGTGCAGTCCGGAATCTTGAGACCGTTCAGCCGTTGCGCCGGAAAGATCGCCCGGTAGGCGACGGCGCCGACAAATTGCGGCGGCTCCGGCCCGACTACGAAATCGCGCACCTTGGAGCGAATGCCGTCGGCGCCGATGACGACATCGGCGTCCGTTGCGGCGCCGTTAGCGAAGACGAGGCGCATGGCGCCGCCCGTCTCCTGCAAATCCACCAGTTGATGATCGAACGCGATCGTTCCGGGCGCGACGCCGCGTTCCAGCACCGCGTGCAGATCGCCGCGATGGATGTGCACGTAGGGACCGCCGTAGCGCCGCTCAGCCTCGGCGTCGAATACGAACTCGGCCATGGTCTCGCCGGTGTCCCAGGCGCGGCTGACGTAACTCTGCGACCTGATGCCGGCGGCGACGAGCCCCTCTTCCAGGCCGAGACGGCGGAGCACCTTGGTCACGTTGGCGGACAGAATGATGCCGGCGCCGATGCGCGAGAACGCCGGCGCCTGCTCGTAGACTTTCACCGCAAAGCCCGCGCGCTGCAAAAAGCCGGCGGCAGTCAAGCCGCCGAGGCCGGCGCCGACGACCGCAACTCGCTTTTTTTGATTCATCAATGAGCGGTCTTGCCGGGCTCCTCGACGCGCAAAAAGCCAAGCCGCTGCATCACCGGCTCGTCGGTGACGCGGAACATCAACGCATCGTCGGCGGCCTCGTGGAAATGCGGCCGCCAGGCGGGCGCGGCGATCACATCGCCGCGCTTCCACTCGAAGCGCTCGCCGTCCACCGTGGTGGCGCCGCTGCCTTTGACGATCGCGTAAATATTGTTTGCGGTGGTCTGCAGCGGCGCGGTTTTGACGTGCGGTGTGAGCCGCATCATGTGCAGGCCGATCGTATCCATGGCCGGCTTGCCGAGTTCGACGTGGGTCGCGAACGGGCCCGACGGCTCGGCCTTGGCGGCATCGAGCCGCCTGACCGTATCCGTCAAAGTGAACACGAACGGCGAATCCGTAGTGGGCGGCGCGCTGGAGGTCGCTCCCTTGCCGTTGCCGCCTTCCTCTTCGTTCGGCTCGAAGAACATCGGCTCGAGGAGTTGCACCAGCGGCACGTCCAAAAAGTCGAGCCAATAGGCGCAGGCGCGGCTGTCGTTGCCGTGGCCATGGGCCGACCAGTTCGGCGTGAGCAGCACGTCGCCCGGCTCCATGGCGATCTTGACGCCGTCGACCTCGGTGTACACGCCGGGCTCGGAGTCGAGAATGAGCCGCAGCGCATTCGGCGTGTGGCGGTGAGAGCGAGCCCATTCGCCAGGCATGATCATCTGGTAGGCGGCCACCATGGTGCGCACGGTGCCGTAGCTCGCATCCGACACCGGATTATAAAGGATGAGATTGCGGCGCTCAGCGAGCTCGGTGTTGATGAGCCGGCCGGCGGCATCGAGCGCGCCGTGCGCCTGCTCGTATTTCCAATGGGCCGGCGCGAAATTCTTCTTCGGTTCAGACCACAGCGAGGCGACCTTCTTGTTCCAGCCCGGCGCAATGCCGACCAGGGGCAATTTGCCGTACAGTTCTTCAAGCGTACCGGTTTGGGCGAGTTCTTCGCGGGAGGGGACTTTGCTCATGATGGCGCCTCGGTAAGCAAATGCGGTCAGCCGACCTTACAGGCATTTGCCGGTTCGTGCCATGCAGCAGCGCCGGGACCGTCCGCCGCTCCGCGCAAAACATCAATCAAGTGCAGCGGGTCCGGCGGCATGCGGTCGCCGCGCCAGGCCACGTGGCCATCGGGGCGCACCAGCACGAACCGGCGCTCGTAGAGCGCGGCAATGTGTGGCTCGCCCGGGCTGACGAATTCGATCGGCACGTGCCGCGCCCGCGCCGCATCGAGCAGGGCCGCGGCTTCGGCAGCCTGCGCGCCAAAGCCGATGAGAGTAAAGCCGCGACCGAACAGATCGAGGGTCGAGCGGCCGTCGGCGAGCCAAGCGTGCGGCGCGCGGTGACCCGGCCGTGCGATCGCCACGTAGGTCCGCGCCTCGTCTGGTGGTGGCGGCGACCCGTCGGGCCAGCAGATCGGCGAGCCCTCGTAGCGATAGCCGAGATGGATGCCGAGCGTGAACCATTCCCGCCGCATCATTTCGGTGAACTCGCGGCCGACTTTGGCGCGCGTCGCCGCGCCCTGCGGCGTGTCGTCGTTGATGTCGGGGTGGGCGCCGACCGACAGCATGCGGCGCAGATTGCCGCTCGCCTCGGTGACGTTGCGCGCGCCCACGGGCTGGCGTTCGACCGAATAGGAATCGAGCAGGCCGTCGCCGCCCCAGCCTTCGATGGTGGCGGCAAGCTTCCAGGACAGATCGACCGCATCGCCGATCCCCGTATTCATGCCGAAGCCGCCGGTCGGCGACATGGCGTGGGCGGCATCGCCGGCAATAAAGCCGTGGCGCTCGCGATAGCGCTCGGCAACAAGCTCGCGGCGCACCCACGGCAGCACGCTCAAAATCTCGAACTCGAAATCGCGGCCGACGGCGCGGCGGATAGCCGCCGCGATTTCTTCGCTTGTGTATTCGCGCTGCTGCGACCCGCCGATGATCGAGAAGCGCCACTGATCGCGGCCGTTGATGGCCACGATGGTCGCCCAGGTGCCTTCGGGGCCGATCAGGATGTGACGGTAGGCCTTGCCCTTGTCGTGCAGTGCCAGCAGGTGCGGGCACCGAAAGATGACGTTCGTCGTGTAGGTGAGCACCGGGTTGCCGAGCATGCCAATGCCGAGCGTCTCGCGCACCAGGCTACGCGCGCCGTCGCAGCCGACGATGTACCGCGTGGCGATTTGTTCGCGCGCGCCGGTGTCGGCGTTCTCGACCGTCGCGGTCACCGCCTCGGAATCTTGCGTGAACGAGAGGAGCCGCGTGCGGTAGCGCAGCGTCACGCTTTTTTGCACGGCCGCGAAATCGCGCAGGATCGGGTCGAACATGTTCTGCGGGCAGCGCTCGCGGCGCTGCGGGCTCTGCGGCGGCGGCGGCGCCTGGCCGATGCCGGGAAAGCGCTCGCGGCCGAGTTCGTAGCCGGTGAGACTCGTCAGATAGATGTTGTCCTGCGCGTAGTCGCGCGGGTAGGGCGAGCCTTCTACTGCGCCGACCAGGCCCCAGCGGCGGCAGAACTCCATGGTGCGGATACCGACGAGGTCCATGCGCGGCTGATAGATAGAGCCGTCGGTCTGCTCGACGAGCACGCAGCGCACGCCGCGCCAGCCGAGATCGCCGGCGAGCGCCAGACCGACCGGCCCGCCGCCGACAATGAGAACCGGTTCGATATTTTCCCCCACGTGCTTAGCATCCCAGCCCACGGCGGCACACGCGATGACGCGCGCCCAACCGCCGTACTGCGCTATTTGCGTGGCGCCAGCGGACCTGTCAATTTCGCCGCAAGCGCCAATTTAGGCAGGCATGGGGACGGGAGAAATAAATGGGCCTTTCGATTAAGGGGTTCGCGGCTTCAACGTGCGTTTGGGCGCTCGCCGCGGCTTGTGCGGCGCTGATGGTGTCGAGCAGCGCGCCAGCCGATCCGATTCCGAAAGGGGCGCAGGCGAAGAACGTGAAGCAGATCGGGTTCTCGGCGCTGGGCGGCCGCTACGGCGGTTTCAAGATTTCCATCAAGCACACCGCGAACGACAAGTGGTACCTCTACACGGGCCATTCGTTCGATCAGGGCTGGAGCATCGTCGACGTCACCGACCCGGCCAATCCGCGCTACGTGAAGTTCATTCCTTACGTCACCGCCGACAAGAGCATCATCACCGCGCAAGTCACCTTGCACGATGATCTGATGATCACCTCGCTGAACAGCTTCAAGCCGCAGGCTAACCCGCTGCCGGCGATCTTGCTGTGGGACATTTCCGATCCGGAAAATCCCAAGCAGGTCGGCTCGTGGCAGGGCGGCGTCACCGGCGCCCACCGTAATTCCTATCCGGGCGGCAAATACGCCTATCTCTCCACCAGCTATCCGGGCTTCAAGCAGCACATCATGGTGATCCTCGACGTGAGCGATCCGGCGCACCCGAAGGAGGTCGGCAAATATTGGCAGCCGGGCCAGAAGGACGGCGAGCCGCCATCGCCCTATCCGGAAGGCTTCCATGGGCCGGTCAATGTCAGCCCCGACGGCAAGATGGCGGCGTTCGGCTACACGCCCGATGTGGTCAATCTCGACATTTCCGACCCCGCCAACCCGAAGCTGATCGGCAGCCTGCACATGACGGTGCCATTCGTCAGCGTGGGCACCCAGTCGGTGCATACGGTGCTGCCGCTATGGGACCGCAACCTGCTCTACGTCAGTTCCGAGGCGCAGAAGGGTGAGTGCCGCGATGACGGTATGAACTTCGCCGGCATGATCGATAATTCGAACCCGGCGCATCCGCGGCTCATCTCGATTTTCCCGACGCCGGTGCCGCCGCCCGGGCTCCCGTACAAGGATTTCTGCGATAAGGGCGGCCGCTTCGGACCGCACAATACCAGTCAGGAGATTCACAATCCGGCGATCCAGCAGCCCGGCAAGCTGATGGACGTAGCCTGGTTCAATGCCGGGCTGCGGGTCTTCGACATCAGCGACCCGCGCCTGCCCAAGGAGGTCGGATACTTCATGCCGCCGGAGCGGCCCGGCCTCAAGGAACAGTCGGGGGCGCACGCCTCGCCGATCAACTGGAGCGAGGAGCTTGCCGTGGATGCCCGCGGCAATATCTTCATGAACGACGACAAATGGGGACTGTTCGTGCTGCGCTACACCGGGCCGGTGCCGAAGTAGCCGGCCGGCTCGGCTTCGAGCCAGGCGGCTTGCGGTTTTCCGTTGTCGCGAATCCTCGCTCGTGACACGATCGTTAAGCCGATCTGTGCCAGGTTTGAGTTGCCATGCCGCGTGCGAAATCTGCTGCGAAATTCTCTGCGAAATTCCCTTGGGCCACGCTGCCCGACGAGGAGCTGCTCGAGGTCCGGCTCAAGGACTTGAGGGTCACGGTCGAGGGCACCTGGCTCGAGGATTGTCTGCTCACCCTGCACGACGAACTGGCCCAGAGCGGCATCCGCGTGCGGCCCCATGCCTGGATTTCCAGCGAGTGGTTCAGCCCGGACAGTACGCCCGGCATCGGCATTCCGTTCTACCTCGCCCACCCGCGGCTGATGCGGCTGGAACGGAAAATGATCATCGACGTGGAGGGCGGCACCTGGGCCGAATGCATGGCGATCCTTCGCCACGAAGCCGGCCACGTGGTCCAGCATGCCTACGCGCTGCACCGCCGCAGCGATTGGCGGCGCCTGTTCGGCCCGTCCTCGAGGCGCTATCCGCGCTATTACCGCCCGAACCCGGCGAGCCGCCATTTCGTCCAGCACCTCCGGCTCTGGTACGCGCAAAGCCATCCCGATGAGGATTTCGCCGAAACGTTCGCGGTGTGGCTGCGGCCGCGCTCGAACTGGCGGACACGCTACGCCGGATGGCCGGCGCTGAAGAAACTCGAATATGTCGACGCGCTGATGGCGGAAATCTCCGCGCAGCGGCCGGTGCTCACCCACCGGGAGCGGGTCGATCCGCTCAGCGTCATCACCGAGACACTCGGCGAGCACTACAGGAAAAAGCAGCAGCTCTACGCGTTCGACGCGCCGAAGGCCTACGACCGCGATCTGCGCCGCTTGTTCTCGTCTGAGCCAAGACATCGCCGCTCGGAAGCGGCTTCGTCATTCATCAGGCGCAATCGCGCCAAAGTGCGCAAGCTTGTCGCCAACTGGACCGGCGAATATCAGCTTACGATCGATGCCGTACTCGATGACATGGTGGCGCGCTGCCGGGAGCTGAATCTGCGTGCGGTTGGGCCTGAGCAAAAGCTGGTGATGGACTTCGTCGTGCTGTTGACCGCCAAAACGATGCATGCACTCTTTGGCTCGCGCCGAAGGTGGATCGCGCTATGAAAAAACTGCGCGTCCTGGTGCTCGTTCACCCGGACCTGGTGCCTCCAGACTCCAGCAAAGGGTACACCGAGCAACAGATCAACGAGTGGAAAACCGAATACGATGTCGTGCAGACGCTGCGCCGCGCCGGACATGAAGTGCGTCCGCTCGGCGTGCACGACGAGCTCAAGCCCATCCGCGACGAGATCGAGACGTGGAAGCCCGATGTGGTGCTGACGCTGCTTGAGCAGTTTCACGGCGAAGCGATCTACGACCAGAACGTCGCCAGCTATCTCGAACTGATGCACGTGCCCTACACGGGCTGCAATCCACGCGGCCTGATGCTGGCACGCGGCAAGGATCTGTCGAAGACGCTCGTGCACTACCATCGGATTCCGGTGCCGGCGTTTGCGGTCTTCCCGATGCGGCGGAAGGTTCGGCGGCCGGCGCGGCTGGCGCTGCCGTTGATCGTGAAAAGTCTGAACGAGGACGGCTCGTACGGCATCTCGCAAGCCTCCGTGGTCGATACCGATGCCAAGCTTGCCGAGCGCGTCGGCTTCATCCACGAGCGGATCGGCACGCCCGCCATCGCCGAGCAGTACATTGAGGGGCGCGAGATCTACGTCGGCGTGCTCGGCAACGAACGCCTGCGCGTGCTGCCGGTGTGGGAGCTGGAATTTGGCAACATGGCGCAAGGCGATTGGCCGATCGCCACCGAGAAGGCCAAGCACGATACCGATTACCAGGAGCGCCGCGGCATCCTGCACGGTCCGGCCAAGAATCTTGCGCCGGAAATTATTGCGCGGATCCAGCGCATCGCCAAGCGGATCTACCGGACGCTGGAGCTCGACGGCTACGCGCGTATCGACTTCAGGCTGTCCGCCGACGGCACGCCGTATTTTCTGGAAGCCAATCCCAATCCTGAAATCGCGGAGAGTCAGGAATTCGCCGCGGCCGCAAAGCACGACGGCATCAAATACCTTGACCTCCTGCACCGGATTCTGGCGCTCGGCATGAACCGGACAACGTCCAGTCCAGCGGCCGGCTGACAAACGGCATTCACTTACGCGCGGCCAGGCCGCTCGTGGAGCGTACGATGGCCGCGCTGTTTGGCCTCGTGCTTGTCGCCGTCGTGCGCCTCGCCGGAGGCTCGGATCGCTTCGCGGTGGGGCAAGTTGCGCGCATGATGTTTTTGCTCGGCGAGGCGGACCGGCTGGGGCCGCGCCGCCCCGTTCGCCTCATCCGGAGCCTTGGGTTTTTCATCTGCTTGTTGAGCCTGCGCCTGTTCCAGTTCGGCGAAGGCCGACAGGTCGCGGCAGGGCAGGCGTCGCACGAACCGCAACGCGGCGTCATCCGGCGGAGTCTTTTGCCACTCCTCGACTGAGCGGCCGGTTACGTTGACGACGTAGCTCAGCGTTTCGCGCGGCAATTTGGCCCGCCGCCCAAGCCATTCGCTCACCCGCCGCGCGCCCGCGTTGTAGGCGGCTGCGGCGAGGCCGAGGTTGCCGAATTGGCCACGTAGTACGCGCAGCAGGCGCGCCGAAGCGGAGATTGCCTGCAACGGCTCGAACGGGTCGCCCAGACCATGTTCGGCGGCGGTCTCGGGCATGAATTGCGCAATGCCCATGGCGCCCTTTGCACTCACGGCGTCCTTCTGCAGTCCGCTTTCCTGCCAGATAAGATTGGCAAAAAAGGGAACCGGCAGATCGTTGTCTTGTGCGGACGTGAGCAGCGCATTGCAAAGTTCGCCGAGTGAAATTGGCATTGCGGCAGGCGGCGACGGTTGCTCGGAATCGGGGCTGTCGCCCGGCGCACCGGACACTTGCGGCGTCGCCGAAAGCCGCAGATCGGAGGGTTGCGCCGGTGACGGCAACGCCGCGACTACGAGACGGTCGCCTTTGCCCGCTGAGGTTTCGATTTCGACCAACGACGTAAACGGCGCTGTCTCGACCAGGTAAAACGAACTGAAAAGCAGGGACGAATACTCGGGTTCGGGCGCGGCGCTGGAGACACCGAGCAAAACGATGGCCAACGCAAAAATAGCCCGCATCCGCTCCTCGCGAAGTCGTGCTCGCGCGGCGCCGATGGCGCGCGCGCGACGGTTGGCGATGAGAGTGATCCCCTCGTGAACTTCTGCTTTTGCGGGCCCAACCGGGCGGCTTTTTGGAAGGAATGTGAGACATACAAGGCAAATTGCGGCGCGCTTGGGCGCGCCGGAACACATTTCGGCGGCTTGCGTCGCCGCGGCCGAAAGCCGATAGTTACGGTGGTGACCAATTCCGCCGAGGCCCCATGACGCACGACATCAAGGCCGACACCAAAGTCCGCAAGACAGAAAAAAAGCCGGAAAGGAGCGCGCCGGCAACCGCGCCGGATCATGCGGCGCCGCCGCAATATCAGCCCGGCTTCGGCAATCATTTCGTCTCCGAGGCGGTGCCGGGCGCGCTGCCGGTCGGCCGCAATTCGCCGCAGCGGCCGCCCCACGGCCTCTATGCCGAGCTGATCTCTGGCACGTCGTTTACGACGGCGCGCGCTGAAAACCGCCGCACCTGGACCTACCGCATCCAGCCATCGGTCGTGCACCGGCCCTACGCGCGCATCGACAACGGGCTCATCTGCGGCGCGCCGTTCAATGACGTCGACGCCACGCCCACGCAGCTGCGCTGGAGCCCCATCCCGATTCCGAAAAAGCCCACCGACTTCGTCGAGGGCATGGTGACATTCGGCGGCAACGGCGACGTGGCCACGCAGGTCGGTATGGCGGTGCACATGTACGCCGCCAATCGCTCCATGACCGACCGCATCTTCTACAACGCCGACGGCGAGATGCTGATCGTGCCGCAACAAGGCCGCGGCCGCTTCGTCACCGAGCTTGGCGTGGTCGAGGCCAATCCGGGTGAAGTCGTCGTCATCCCGCGCGGCTTGCGTTTTCGTGTCGAGCTGCCCGACGGACCGTCGCGCGGCTACGTCTGCGAGAATTACGGCGCCATGCTGCGGCTGCCGGAGCTTGGCCCGCTTGGCTCCAACGGCCTTGCCAATACGCGCGATTTTCTGGCGCCGGTCGCGGCTTACGAGGACAACAAAACGCCCTGCGTCATGGTCGCCAAATTCCAAGGCAACCTGTGGGCGGCGGAGATGGATCATTCGCCGCTCAATGTGGTCGCCTGGCACGGCAATTTCGTTCCCTACAAATACGACCTGGCGCGCTTTATGGTCATCGGCACGGTGAGCTTCGACCATCCCGATCCGTCGATCTACAGCGTGCTCACGGTGCCATCCGACTTACCCGGCGCCGCCAACATCGATTTTGTGATTTTCCCGCCGCGTTGGCTGGTCGGCGAAGATACGTTCCGCCCGCCCTGGTATCATCGCAACGTCATGACCGAGTTCATGGGGCTGTTGCAGGGCGTCTACGACGCCAAGGCTGAAGGTTTTCTGCCCGGCGGCGCCAGCCTGCACAATTGCATGACCGCGCACGGGCCCGATGCCGAGACTTGGCAGCGCGCGACGCGCGTTGAACTAAAACCGCACAAGATCGAAGACACCATGGCGTTCATGTTCGAAAGCCGGTTCGCCATGCGGCTAACCCGCTATGCCATCGAGTCCTCCGAATTGCAGCACGATTACTTCGAAGGCTGGCAGGGGCTGGAGAAGCATTTTTCAGATCGGTGAAGCGGGCAGAATCGTGCGACGCGTGATGGATCAGGACACGCGCGAGCGGCTCACGGCCGCGGCGCGTGCTTGCCGGATTCTCGACATGGAAGGCCACGGCGATATGACGCTTGGGCATCTGTCGTTGCGTGCCGCTGACGGTGCCGGCTTTTGGATGAAACGAAACCGCATCGGGCTCGGCGAGGTTTTGGGTCCGGACGACTTCGTTTTGGTGGACTGGGATGGCAACCAGATCGCCGGCAGCGGCGGGCGTCATTCGGAATGGCCGATCCATTCGGAGATTTTCCGCCTGCGGCCGGACGTAAATGTCGTGGTGCACTCGCACCCGCTTTACGCCAGCATTTTTTCCACGGTGACGGAACCGCTACAGCCCTACACGCTCGATGCCGATTATTTCATCGATGTCCCGCGGCACGAGGCCCGCGTCGCGCTGCTCGCGCTCAAGAGCCAAGGCAAGGCGCTTGCGCGATCGCTCGGCCAATCCTTCGCGGTGTTTATCGCCAATCACGGCGTGACTTTTTGCGGCACCAGCCTTGAGCATGCCGTCTGTGTCGGTATTTTTCTGGAAAAGGCCTGCAAGGTGCAGTTGGTCGCGCGGGCTGCAAACATGAAGCGCAGCATGCCCAGCCGGGCAGTGCGGAGAGTACGCAACAAAGAGATCATGACCCCGGTGCATTGGGAGCATTGCTGGAGCTATTTTTGCCGCAAGCTCGACGCGCGCACGCAGCACGGCGCGGCCAAGAGCGAAGCCGTTTTCGGCTGATGTCTGGCAACCCGGCGCCGGCAACTGCTCCACCTGTTCTCCCGCAAGCAGGGGAGGGCAGGGTGGCGCCTTTTATTGGCCAGCCGCTGCGCCGGCGCGAGGACGTGCGGTTTCTGCGCGGCAAGGGGCAATTCGTCGATGACGTCATGCTGCCGGGGATGGCGTGGTGCGCCTTTGTGCGCAGCCCGCACGCTCACGCCCTTATTCGCAGCGTCGCGGTCGATGCGGCCCGGCGGCAGCCCGGCGTGCTGCTGACGCTCACGGCGGACGACTGGAAGCGCGCCGGTCACGGCGAGCTGAAAGTCGTGCATCCGATGCCGTTCAGCGACGGCCGGCCTATGAACGACGCGCCGCGTCCGGCTTTCGCCCACGGCAAGGTGCGCCACGTCGGCGATATCGTGGCGGCCGTCGTGGCTGAGAGCCGCTTTGCTGCCGAAGAGGCGGCCGCTGTCGTTGTGGTCGACTACGAGGCGCTGCCGTCAGTCTCACATTTGAGCGCGGCGGTCGCCGCGCAGGCTCCGCTCCTGCACGACCAGTTCGGCACCAACGTCGTGTTTGAGGTCGAGCGTGGCGATGTGCAAAAGACCGAAGCCGCCATGGAGGCCGCCGCCAAAGTCGTCGAGCTGCATCTGCACAACTCGCGCCTTGCCGCCAACCCGCTCGAGCCTCGCGCTTATCTGTGTGACTACGACGCGGCGGCCGATCGCTACACGCTTTACGCCACGTCGCAAATGCCGCACTACCTGCGCCGCTGGCTCTCGGCCTACACGCTGCACATTCCCGAGCACCAAATCCGCGTCATCTCGCCCGACGTTGGCGGCGGTTTTGGGGTCAAGGCGTTTTTATCCGTCGAGGTCTCGACGGTCGTCTGGGCCGCGCAGATCCTGCGCCAGCCGGTCAAATGGATGGCGACGCGCAGCGAGACGTTTGTTTCCGACGCGCAGGCGCGCGATCACGACAGCCGCGTGCGCATGGGCTTTGACGCCGAAGGCCGCATAGTCGCCATGCAGGTCGATACACTGGCAGCACTCGGCGGCTATCTGAGCAATTTCGCGCCCAGCATTCCGGGCAATTCGTATCCGCAGACCATCACCGGGCTGTACCGCACGCCCAATCTGCATTTTCGCGTGCGCGGCGTTTACACCAACACTGTGCCGGTTGACGCCTATCGCGGTTCCGGCCGGCCGGAGGCTACGTGGATCAACGAACGGCTGATCGAGCGCGGTGCACGCGAACTCGGTATCGATGTGGTCGAGATCCGCCGGCGCAATCTGATCGCGCGCGCGGATTTTCCCTATCCGGCGCCGGGAGGGCGTGTCTATGATTCCGGCGATCCTCCGGCGCTGCTCGACAAGCTTTTGTCGCTGGCAAATTATCCGGCGCTGCGGCGACGGCAGCTGGAGTTGAGGCGGCAGGGCATCTTGATGGGCATTGGGCTTGCCTGTTTCATCGACAAGGCCGGGACAGGGTCGAGTGCCAATCTCGCGAAGCGCGGCGGCCTCCATGGCGGCTGGGAGAGCGCGATTGTGCGCGTGCATAGCGACGGGAAGGTGACGGTATTCGCCGGGTCGCACTCGCACGGCCAAGGGCACGACATCACGTTCGCGCAGATCGCCGCGGATCGGCTCGGCCTCGATATCGACGATATCGGCGTGGTCGAGGGCGACACCGACCGGATTCCGTTCGGCAACGGCACCTGGGGCGCGCGCTCCACATCGGTCGCCGGCACCGCGATCCTGCGCGCGTCCGATAAGGTTGTCGCCAAGGCGCGCCGCTTCGCCGCCGAAGCGCTCGAGTGCGCGAGCGACGATGTCGTCTACGGCCATGGGCGTTTTCGTGTGCGTGGCACCGATCGCACGATCGGCTTTGCCGAAATCGCCGGTATCGCGTACCACGGCGCGAAACTCCCGGCCGATGGTTCGCTCGAGCCCGGCCTTGAAGCCACCGAGTTTTACGATCCGCCGGACACCAACGATCCCCAGGCCATGCACCTTGCAGTCGTGATCGTCGATGCAGAGACCGGCGCCGTTACCTTGCAGGAACTTTACGGCGCCGACGACTGCGGAACGATCGTCAATCCCATGATCGTCGAAGGTCAGGTGCACGGCGGCATGGCGCAAGGCGTCGGCCAGGCGCTGATGGAAGAGATCGTCTACGATCGGCAATCCGGCCAGCTTTTGACCGGCAGCTTCATGGACTACGCCATGCCGCGCGCCGCCGACGTGCCATCGTTCCACACCGGCTTCATCGAGACGCCCGCCCCGAGCAATCCGCTCGGCGTCAAGGGCGGCAGCGAGAGCGGCACCATCGGCGCTCCCGCGGCGATCGGCAATGCCTTGATCGACGCGCTATGGCATCTGGGTGTGCGCGACATCGCGCTGCCGATCACGCCCGAGACGGTCTGGCGCGCGCTCAGGCAGGTGCGGGCCACGGTATAAACACAACAGAGGATCGCATCGCGATGGCAGCCAACGGTTCTGAAACCGCCAAGCGGATCGCCGACGAGCTGGCATCGTGCGGCGTCAAGCTCGTCGCCAGTCTTCCCGACAATTGGGTGATGGATGTGATCGATACGATCGAACACGACGATCGCTTCATTCACGTCCCGGTCAATCGGGAGGAATCTGCCATAGGTCTGTGCTCGGGCGCCTATATGGGGGCGATGGGGTCGGCCGCGCTCATGGGCGCATCCGGATTCATGACGGTGGTGTATGCGCTGACCAAGATCAACTACACCTACGAAATTCCGCTTTTTTTGCTGGCGACGCTGCGCGGCGCCGTCGGCGACCACCACAAGCATCACGTTTCCAACGGGCTTTATCTGCTGCCGGTGCTTGACGCGATCAGCATGCGTTATCAGATCATCGACAGGGTTGAGGAGATTCCGTTGATCTCGCGGTGCTACCGCCATACGCGCACTTATGCGCGCCCCATGGTCGTGCTGTTCACGCGTGACCTGCTGCGCGGGAGTCATTGATGAAATATCTCGACTGTTTCCGCGCGTTGGCGCGACAACGCACCGACGAAATCGTGGTGGCGTCGGCGGGAAACTCCTGCCAAGCCTGGTGGGCGGCGACGCGCGACTCCGTTGGCAGCTTTTATCTCGACGCCTCCATGAGCCTTTCGACCATGTTCGCCTCGGGGCTCGCGCTGGCGCAGCCGGGGCTGAAAATATGGGCATTCATGGGCGACGGCGCCTTTTGCATGAACCCCGGCATGTTGATGGTCGAGCGGCAGATGAACCTGCCCAACCTGACGCATTTCCTGGTGTCCAATCGCGCGTACGGAGGAACCTCCAACGCCGGACTGCCGAACTATAAGGACAATGACTACGCCGCCATCGCGCGCGGCATGGGCTTGGAGCGGGTGTTCGAGTTCTCCAGCGTCGAAGAGCTGGAGCGCGATTTTCCGGCGCTGAAAGCCTCGAACACGCCGGGGCATACCTTCGTGGTGCTGGAAGTGGAGCCGTTCTCCGACGAAGACCAGAAGACGCTGGAGCAGCCGCCGTTCGATGGCCCGGAACTGAAATTCCGCTTTGGCCGCCACATCGAGAGCCTCACGGGCGCCAGCATTTTTGGCTATCGGATTTGATACTCGTCATGGCCGGACTTGTTCCGGCCCATCCACGTCTTTGGCTCTCCGCGGTTGAGACGTGGATCCCCGGCACAAGCTTGCACTTGGGCCGGCCAACAGGCCGGACCCGGGTGGCCGGGCATGACGACCTAAAAATAAGTATCCAGCACGATCTTCTTGAACTCGGGCAATCGGGGTCCGGCGGCCTTCATGAGATCGGCGACTAGGCGCTGCAAGTCACCGCCCGACATATATTCGATCTCTCGATTGGTCCTGGCGCCTTCCTCGATCACTCGCGGATCGGTGAGGATATCGGCAAAGGCGCCGCGCAAGAATTCGACGCGGTCGGCAGGTACATCCGGAGCGGCGACCACGGCGCGTTGGGCATCGCCGATCTGTTGCCGCAGTTCGACGATCCAGGTTTTGTCGGCCGGGAGCGGCGCAACTTCGCTCAGGGTCGGTACGTCCGGCAGGTGACGCCAACGCTTGGCGCCGAATAGCGCCAACGGCTTGATCGAGTCGATATGTGGCAGCGCCGAGTCAGCGGATAGGAGACCGCAATCGACTTCATTGCTGATGACCGCGAGCGACATGTCGCCTGAGCCGCGATAGCCCGGAATGATTTTTGATTTCAGGCCGAGCACATAGGAAATGACGGCCTCGACGTCGCTGATGTCGTCGGCTGGCCCGGTCGCCGCCCAGGTCAGGCGATTGGCGTTGCGCGCGTCGGCGACAGTCGGATAACGGGGCGTCATGCCGGCGAACCAGAGCTTTGGTGCGCTCGCGAGCTTCGCGAGCCATTGCAGGTTGGTCACGTCCCAGGTCACGCCCGGCCGATCGAGCATCTGACTCAGAATCGACGCCTCGGCGCTGCCGTTCATGATCGTGAGCCCATCGGTCGGGCGCACCAGCAGTGTCGCTAGCGCGGCCAGCCCGCCATTGCCGGATTTGTTCTCGACCAGCACCTCGGCGCCGATCTTTTCCGCCAGCGCCGGAGCCACAAGTCGCGCGTAGATGTCGTAGCCGCCGCCCGGCGGCGAGCCGACGAGAATGCGCAGCGTCTTGCCGCGATAGAACTCAGCGGCGCCGGTGGGAGCGGCGATGGCTGCGGGGGCGGCTAACATTGGCGCCGCAGCGGCACCGCCGAGCAGCGCGATAAATTCGCGGCGCTTTAATCCTTGTCGCATCCGCGGTCTGAGAGACAAGATTGAGCCTTATGCATCCAGCGCGCCGCAATGCTTACATATTGCCGTGGCCGCGCTTGATGGTCTGGCGGATCACCGGTGCCGTGACCTTATCCGAGATCTGGATGTTCCACATTTCGCTTTCGCCCTGCGCGGCGAAGTCGGCGAACAGCTTCGGAATCACCGACGCATCGCGTATCTCGTGGCCGCGCAGGCCGAAGCCGCGTGCGATGTTTTCAAACGGGGGCCGGCCGAACACAGCCAAGCTATCGTCGAGGCCGTCGGCACGCAGCTTGTGAAACTCGGAACCGTATCCGCCGTCGTTCATCGCGCAGATCAGGATGCGAAATCCGCACCGCTTGAGCGTCTCGAGTTCCTGGATATGGAACAAGAGCCCACCGTCGCCTTCGAACAGCACGATCTTGCCCTCGGGACCCTGCCGGCGCGCCGCCGCGACGCCGAGCGCATACGACAGGCCGTTGCCGACCGCGCCGAATTCACGGACCGTGGTGTAGCGCTCCGCCGGCCTGCCGCGCATCTGGGTGTTGAAATAGGCCTGATGGCCGCCGCCGACGACGCAGTCCCAATCCCTTGGCACGACCGCGTCGATGGCCCGGATCACCTCGCGCGGATCCAGAACCCCGGGCTCGATGTCGAATGGCATCGAGTCCGCTGGCTCGGTCGCAATGCGATGGGCGAGCTCTTTCGAGCGTATGGCCGCCGCTGTCGGTTTGCCGACGCCCAACTTCTTGTCGAGGCCGGCAATGATTGCCTCGACGCCGGCGAGCGCATCCGATCTGACGTAGATGTCGGCGGCCTTCTGCCCGTCGCGCAAGCCGCGCGGGGCATCGTCCAGCTGGATCTTGCAGGCCTTTCCCCAGTAATGCCCTCCGCCGACGTAGTAGGAAAGACTCGTACCGACCGCGAGCACGACGTCTGCGGACTCGTACATCTCTCTGCCCAACGACGTGAAGTAGCTGCCGGTGGTGCCAAGCCCGAACGGATGGTCGTGGAAAAGACCGCGCGCGGGCAGCGTGTTGGAGAGCAAGGCGCCGCAGCGATCGGCGAGCTTGATCACCGCATCGCGCGCGCCGGACCACAGCACGCCACGGCCACCGAGGATGATCGGCCGCTTGGCCGCGGCCAAGTGCTCGACGGCCTCGGCCACGAGCGGCGGATCGGGCGGCATGCGCCCGACCTTGGGCTGGTACATCGCCGCGGTCTCGTAGGGCTGGTTGGCCATATATTCGACCTTCTGCAGGTCGTAAGGAATGCCTAAGACCACCGGGCACCGCTCGAACTTGGCGATGTGGAAGGCCTCGCGCACGTAGTCCATCATGCGCGGCACGCTGTGCGCGGCGACGTAATGCGCTCCGGTCGCCGTCACCAGGGGCGCCTGGTCGATGTATTGGTTGTAGAACTTGGCGTTGATCGGCGACTCGCCGGCAAACACCACCATCGGCAGGCGGGCACGAACCGCGGCCGGCAGGGCCGTCATCAACTGGGTCACGCCAGGGCCGCACGTGACCGAGGCAACGGCGACCTTGCCGGTTGCTATGTTGTAGGCTGTCGCTGCCGCTACGGTAACGTGCTCGTGCCTGACGTGGACGGTATGCACGCCCGGCAGTTTGGCGAAGGCGGTGGACCAGTGCATGTTGCCGTCGCCCATCAGCACGAACTGCGTGTCGACTCCTTCCGCGAGGAACGCTTCTGCGAGGGCTTCGTAGAGTTTGGGCATGAGCGCGCGCCGTACTGCTTGGATTATGAGGGAGTTCGGTACGCTACAAGCGCGCCGGGCGACGCGTCAATTTCAAATTGGATCCGCACCACGTCAGCACCGACCGGAATGCGCGCGTGGATCATCACACCACGGGTGACCGCCCGCCGTCGACATTGATCGCCGTGCCGGTGATATAGCCGCCTTGCTCCGATGCCAGGAAGCAGGCGAGATTAGCGAATTCCTCGGCCTCGCCCACGCGTCCGATGGGAATCTCCTTTGCGAGCGCCTTGTAGTGCTCCTCGACGGCTATATTGGACCGTTTCGCCGACTGCACATGCTGGTCGGCGTGAATGAGGCCGACGAGCATGGCATTCACCAGCACGTTGTGCGGTGCCAACTCATGCGACAGCGCCTTCGTCATCGCCATGCCTGCCCCGCGTGATATCGAAGTCGGCATGCTATTAGGTCGCGGCGCTTTGGCTCCGATGTTGAGCACGTTGATGATGCGGCCCCAGCGTCGCTCTTTCATCTGAGGCGCGACGAGCCTGATCAACCGCACTGCCGCAAACAGTTTGAGTTCGAGGTCGTCGTGCAGGATCTCGTCGGTGACCTTCTCGAACGGCATCGCCCGCGACGTTCCCGCATTGTTGACAACGATGTCGATCTTATCGAAAGCCTTCATCACTTCGTCGTAGACACGTTGGACGTCGGCCGCCTTGCTGACATCGGCCTGAACTCCGATGACGCGAGTCTGGCTCGACTTCCTAATAGCCGAGACCGCTTCCTTGAGCGGCTCACCAGTGCGCGCTACCATGGCGACATCGGCGCCCGAGGCGGCGAACCGCGTCGCTACCGCAAAGCCGATCCCCTTGCTGCCGCCGGTGACGATAGCAGCCCGCCCCGAAAGACTAATTTCCATGGCGTTCTCCCTTACTCGAGCAATCGCTCGGGCAGCTCTAGGCGTAATGGCAGACTATCTTCCCGTCTTTCCAGTGTCCCTCTCTCATCAGTTAGCGGAGCACGCGCACTCACGCCTTGCGCAAGAAATCGAAGTCGCAGCCGGCTTCGGCCTGCAGCACGCTCTCCATGTAGAGCCGCGCGTAGCCGCGTTCCGGCGTCGCCGCGAAGGGGCGATGTACTTCGCGGCGCTTGGCGAGTTCGGCGTCGCTCACGAGAAGATCGAGCCGGCGTTGCGACACCGATAGCTTGATGCGGTCGCCGTTCTTCACCAGCGCCAGCGGGCCGCCGATGGCCGCCTCCGGCGAAACGTGCAGCACAATGGTGCCGTAGGCGGTGCCGCTCATGCGCGCGTCGGAAATGCGCACCATGTCCTTGACGCCGGCGCGCGCGAGCTTTGATGGGATCGGCAGATAGCCGGCTTCGGGCATGGCGTAGCCGCTCTTCGGCCCGGCGTTTTGCAGCACCAAAAAATCGTCGGCGGTGACGTCGAGGTCGGGCGCATCGATGCGTGCGGCGAGATTGTCAAGGGAGGAGAACACCACGGCGCGGCCTTCGCGCTCGAACAGACGCGGATCGGCAGCGGAACGTTTGATGATTGCGCCGTTCGGCGCCAGCGAGCCGAACAACGCCGCGAGCCCGCCTTGTTTCTGGTATGGCTCGCCGATCGGCCGGACGATGTCGCGATCGACCCAAGGCGCGGGTTGTGACAGTCGCTCGCCCAGCGTTTCTCCCGTCACCGTCAGGCAGTCGAGGTGCAGCAGCGGTTTCAGTTCGCGCAGCACGGCGCCGATACCGCCACCGGCAAACAAGTCGGACATGTAATGCTGGCCGGTCGGTTTCAGGTCGACCAGGATCGGCGTCTCATCGGAGAGCGTGTTCAGACGCTTGAGCGACACCTCCACGCCGGCACGGCCGGCGATGGCGGTGAGGTGGATGAGGCCGTTGGTGGAACCGCCGATGGCGAGCAGCACGCGCAACGCGTTCTCGACCGACTTTTCCGTGATGATGCGGCTTGGCCGCAAGTCGGTGTCGATCATCTCGACAGCGCGGCGCCCGCTGGCCTCGGCGGCGCGCAGCCGGTCGGAATGGACCGCAGGAATGGCCGCAGTGCCCGGCAGCGTCATGCCGAGCGCTTCGGCGATGGATGCCATGGTGCTCGCCGTGCCCATAACCGCGCAGCTTCCGGCGGTGGTGGCGAGATTGCCTTCGATGTCCTCGATGTCCGGCTGCGAGATTTCGCCGGCGCGGTATTTGGCCCAAAAGCGCCGGCAATCGGTGCAAGCACCCAGCCGCTCGCCGTGATGGGCCATAGGCAGCATCGGCCCGCCGATCAGCTGGATGGCCGGCACGTCGGCCGAGGTGGCGCCCATCAGCAAAGCCGGTACGGTCTTGTCGCAGGCGCCGATCAGCACCACCGCGTCCATGGGCTGGGCGCGGATCATTTCCTCGGCGTCCATTGCCATCAGGTTGCGAAACATCATGCTGGTGGGGTGCAGAAAGACCTCGCCGAGCGAGATGGTGGGGAAGTCGAGCGGCAGCCCACCCGCGGCGATGACTCCGCGTTTGACGGCCTCGACCAGCTCGGGAAAGTGCCGGTGACAATTGTTGAAGCCGCTCGCCGACTGGGCGATGCCGACGATGGGCCGCGACAGCATTTCGGCCGAGTAACCCATCGACTTGGCGAACGACCGGCGCAGATAGAGCGAAAAATCAGCGTCGCCATAATTGGTCAGGCCGCGCGCCAGGCCGTGCTTTTGTTTCTCTTTTGCCAAGGGGCGCTTCCTGTTCAATCAATGGCCGAAGGATCGCCGGCAAATTCCATCGGGGTGTAGAAGCCGCCGTGGAACTGCGCTGCGATTTCGTTTTCTTTCCTGCCCTGCGCCAGAATTTCCGCCGCGAACGTCTCAGAATTGTCTTCGGGCCGGTAGACCAAAAATTTGGCGTTGGTGTTATCCCAGCGGCTGCGCAGATTGTTGGAGACGCCGTAGACCACCACGAAATGATATTTCGGGTGGTCGATGCAGCGCCGGACGAGCTGCACCATGTCGCGGTGACTGATCCAGGTGAGCAACTGCCGCGCATCGGTCGGCCGGTCCGGCGTGACGAAGCTGCCGATGCGCATGCACGCAACGCTCAGGCCATACTTGTCTGCGTAGAGCCTGCCCAGCGCCTCGCCGAAGACCTTGGAAACGCCGTAACGCGTGTCCGGCCGCGGCGCCACCGTATTGTCGATGAAGCGCTCGCGTCGGTGAAATCCGACGGCATGATTGGAACTGGCGAACACGATGCGCTTGACGCCGTTGCGGCGGGCCGCCTCGAAGACGTTGTAGCAGCCCTCGATATTGAGCGGCAGCACCTTCTCCCATGCGGCCTCGGTGGCCTGGCCGGCGAGATGGACGACACAGTCGATGCCCGCTGTCGCCTTCTCCATAGCCGCAGGGTCGCGGATGTCGGCCGTGAGGATTTCCTCGCCCTTCTCGGCGGCGCCGAGCGGCGCAACGTCGAGCAAACGAATGAGCGGGTAGGAACCGCGCAGGCCCTGGCGCAGGGCTTTGCCGATCTGGCCGGCCGCGCCGGTGATGAGAATCCGCTCCACGAGAGGCCTTTCAGACCGCCAGCCCGCCGCCGAAGCGGCGGTGGGCCGGATATAACGCCGCATCAGGGACTTAGGCAACACAAGGGAACCGCAGTTCGGCGGCGGATTCTACCCTAATAAATGCTCGCCTCAGATGATTGACCGCGATGCACGGATTGCTATTCTTTTGTTGATCTCACGATCCAATGTAAGAGTAAGGGTGGCTTCAATGAGTATGTTCCGTAAGAAAATGCCGAATAACTTCGTCCCCATTCATCCCGACAATGCGACAAGCAAGGACTGGATTGTCGTTCTGGAGGCGGGCACGATCACGGGTCCGACGCCGTCAAAACTTCGCGTTGCCGGGGCGACACAGGAGCGGACCGTCGTCAAAAAATACGACATGCTGATGCATGCCCAGCACTACCTTGTGGTGGACGGCTACAACCCGCGAATTCATGCGCTTTTCTTCTGCCCGCAGCTCTACAAGTACGATTCCGAGAGGAAGCTGGTGCCGCTGCAGGGCGAAGAAATCGGCGCATTGATAGCGCAATCGGTCGAGCGTGGTGTAAATGACCGGCGGCCGTGGTACGAGCCGTCCGAGCAATTGCCCGAGCAGCGGGTCATCGATGCCCCCGCGATGACGGATTTCGACACTGTCGTCGTCGAAATGCCGACCGCACGCAGTGCCGTGGCAGGCTGACGGCAGCCAGTCGCTTGCTGGCCGGGTGGCACGCGGTGGCTCCGATGCACGACATCGTGTTTCTGTTCGACGTCGACAATACGTTGCTCGACAATGACCGCGTGCAGGACGAACTGAGCGAGCACTTGGCGCAAAACTACGGCGTCGCGGCGCGCGACAGGTACTGGGAAATCCTGCATGCGCTGGTCGACGAGCTAGGCTACACCGACTATCTCGGCGCGCTGGAGCGATATCGGCTCGAGGCCATGCACTGTCCGAAAGTGCTGCTGATGTCGAGTTGGCTGGTCGACTATCCGTTTGCCGACCGGCTCTATCCCGGCGCCTTGGACGCCGTGAAGCACGTGCGGCGTTGGGGCCCAACCGTCATCCTTTCCGACGGCGATGCCGTATTCCAGCCGCGCAAGATCGACCGCTCCGGCGTGTGGCGGGCGGTGGACGGTCATGTCCTCATTTACATTCACAAGGAACGAGAACTCGCCGACGTGGAGCGGCTTTATCCCGCCGCTCACTATGTGCTGATCGATGACAAGTTGCGCATCCTCGCCGCCGCCAAGCAAATATGGGGCACGCGGGTGACGACGGTGTTCCCCAAGCAGGGCCACTATGCACTCGACCCGCAGATCGTGGCGGCGTATCCGCCGGCCGACATCGAGCTTGCCAGGATCGGCGATCTCGCAGCCTGCGACCGGAGCCGGTTCCTGAAAGCAAATTAGGCGGGTCTGGCTCAACAGAGGTTTTGGCGCAGGGTCGCGCCGGAATATTTTTTCTTGGCGAGGCCGCGACGTTGCAGCTCCGGCACCACCAGGTCGACAAACTCCTGCAAATTGCCCGGAGCTGAAAAGCCGCGGGCCAGCATGAAGCCACCGTTGGCGCCGGTTTCGAAGTGCAATTGCTCCAGGCGGTCGGCGATCATTTTGGGCGTGCCCGCGGCCACGAGAATTCGTTCGGTCATGTACTTGCGGCCAAACTCCCCGACCGTCAGGCCTGGGTCGGTTGTTTTCAGGATTTCTTCGAAGCTGCCCAGGTGGGTATTCTGCGCCTTCACCTCGTCCGCCAGGTCCGCAAGGCGCGTGTCGGGGCGCACGCGCGAGAAGTCGAGGCCATACATGGATGACAGCTCGATGAGGCCAGCTTCCGGAGGGATCGAATCCAGGTACTGGCGCTCTTTTTCCTGCGCCTGGCGCTCCGACTCCGCGACCTGGATTCGTACCGACCACAAGATTCCACAGTCGCGCGGCGAGCGTCCGAATTTGTGAAGTTTTTCGTCGAGCCTCGCGCGATGCTCCTTCATGCTCGGGATGGTGCGCCGCGTGCTGAATTGCATGTCGGCGTAAGTAGCGGCGAGGTCCAGGCCCGGCCCCGACTGTCCGGCTTGAATAATTACCGGGCGTCCTTGCGGCGAGCGCAGCGAGGGTAGCGGTCCGCGCACGTTGTAATAGCGTCCGCGGAAATTCAGCACGTGAACTTTTTCGGGATCGCCCAACACGCCATTTTCACGATCGTAGACCAGGGCACCGTCTTCGACGCTGTCCCACAGCGCCCGCACCACCTGGAGATGCTCCTGCGCCTGCTCATAGCGGGCGTCGTGCTCGATCAGCTTGTCGTAGCCCCAATTCGCCGCTTCGTTCTTGGAGCGCGACGTCACCGCATTCCAGGCGATCCTGCCCTCGGTCACGTGATCGAGCGCGTTGAACAAGCGGGCAACGTAGAACGGGTGATGGTAGGTGGTGGACATGGTGATCCCGAACCCGACGCCGGCGGCGGCGCGCGCCATGCACGGAATCATCGGCATCATGTCGTGCCACGGCCACTTCACGCCGTAGCGGACCACCGCGTGATGATTGCCGCCGTAATCCTCGGAGACGCCCGCCGAGTCGCCGAAGAACAAGAGATCCATCACGCCCCGGGACGCGGTGCGGGCAATGTCCTCGTAGAAATCGGGGCGCGCGTAATACGGATACCCGGACCACGAGCCGGGCATTTTCCAAAGATAGTCGGTGTGAAAGAACGACAGGTCCGCGGCGAGATGGATCAGCTCGGACTGACACATGGCGGACGCCGAGCGCGGACGCGCCGCCTTATGAAGGATTGTAGACCACGATCTTCAACGGCGTTGGATTGAAGCCGTTGCACGGGTTCTTGTCTTGCGGACAGTTCGAGATCGCGACGAACACATCTACGTCGGCGCGAAGATCGATGTAATCGCCGGGCTTGGAGGTCGGCTCCTCGATCTCGTAGCGGCCGTCCGGATATTGAATGACCTTCATGAACGGACAAAACGCGCCCGGGATATCCTTTTGCGTGATGCCCAAGGGGGCGGCGGCGAGCGTCAGATTCTCCCGGCAGTTGCGCGTACCCGGCACCCCGTAACGGCGGAAATTGGCCGGCTCGTTGCAGCAGCCGCCGGACGCATGATGGATGCCGACCGTATCGCCGACGATGGTCAGCATGATGTTGCC
>JBAUYV010000084.1:0-2524 GCA_049584975.1 Xanthobacteraceae bacterium
CCCCTTCAACAAGACGAAGCAGTGCCGGCGCTTCGCACCTCACCGATCCAGCGGGAGGTCTGCGGTTTGGTCGTGATCGGGCGCAAAGCCGACGTGCCGGCAGCGTCGCCCTTGCGTGGTTTTTGACCCACTTCGACCTATAGAGTGGGCTCAAGGCCGAGCGGACGGTTAAAGGGCCAACGCTGTTCAAGTCCCGACGCCAAATCCCAGTTTGTGGTCAAAATTGCTCAGACTGCGTTTTTCGACTGAACCAGTCTGTAGCCGAGGGGTCAACATCGAGAAGTGTGTGGTGTCCGACTACAACCTCGCTATCAAAAACAAAGGTGGTCCACCCAAGCCGTGGCGATGGGAAATTTACACGGCTGGGAAGAGCAAACCGGTGCGGCAATCTGGATTTTTCGAAACCATGTCCGAAGCTATCCGAACGGGCAAGACGGCATTAGCAGAACTCCGGGCCAAGCGAGCGGCTTGACTGCTGTTATTGGCCCCGCCTCACCCACGCCGATCGTCCCCCTTCGTCTCTGTTTTCAGGTGTACTTCAGTCGTGCTTCCTGTGAGGCGGCGCAGCTGAGTTTGACCCGCAGCGTCACGCGCCAGCGACCATTCGCTGCAATGCACTTGCCCTTAGGCGACATTGATTCGGCATACGCGGGCTTGGCGACTACGCCTCATGAAGGTGACAAACACGCGGCGTTTCGCTAATTTTAGCGGCAGCATCGAGGTGGCGACCCATGAGGTTTGTAAGATTGGCCAGCGTTGCGGGGGCGGCGTATTTGCTCAGCGCCATTCCGTGCATTCAGCCTGCTCTCGCGCAAACACCGCAGGCCGCCCCTGCTCCACTATCTGCAGCGCAGGAGCAGGCGCTCAGGCCGGGCAAGAGCTTCAAGGAGTGCACCAATAACTGCCCGGAGATGATCGTGTTGCCCGCGGGCTCATTTATGATGGGCAGGACAGATGCCCAGTGCCATAAAGATTGCGACGTGGACGTTGGGCCGTCCCCTAATGATGCTCGCTGTATTGATGCTGTCTATCGCACTTGCAAAGACAAGTGTATAGGCATGCGGTGCGTGAATGACAATGACCAGCCCCAGCACAACGTCACACTTGCAAAGCCGTTTGCGGTCGCGAAGTTTGAGCTGACCTTTGCCGAATGGGATGCCTGCGTCGCCGACCAAGGCTGCAGCGGCTATAAGCCCGACGATAGAGGTTGGGGCCGCGGCCAGCAGCCGGTGATTAACATCAACTTGGACGACGCGCAGCAATACGTTGCCTGGCTAGCTAAGCTGACCGGCAAGCCCTATCGGTTGCTCACCGAGGCGGAATACGAATACGCCACCCGTGCTGGGACGACTACGGCGTATCCGTGGGGCGACAACGTCAAGCTCAATGGACAGGCGATGGCCAACTGCTTCGGCTGCGGGAGCCAATGGGACAACAAACAAACGGCGCCGGTTGGCTCGTTCGCGCCCAACAAGTTCGGTCTCTATGACATGGTGGGCAATGTCGATGAGTGGACCGCGGATTGCTTCCACACCAATTACAACGAAGCACCAGCGGATGGCTCGGCGTGGCTGAAAGCAAACCAAGGCGATTGCAGTAAACGTATGCTGCGCGGGAATTCCCCGGACTTGGGTCCGGACGGGGTCCGCTCCGCGAACCGCGGAACCGGGTTGGGGTTCCCCACCGGCAACCGGGGCTACGCGATCGGCTTCCGCGTCGGCCGGACGCTTATTGCCCCTTGAGCCTTTGTTACTTTGTCTCTTGTGTCTTTCGCTCTTGTTTCTTTTGGGGGTTTGGGCGCGCTGGGCGTCCTTTGAGCGTCCAGGGCTGTCCATGATCGGCACGGTCGGGGCGGGAAGCGCGCCCCAATACCGCGGCGCCGGTTTATTTGGACGCGAATCTGCCCGGGGCAAACATTTCTGCAGATGCTCACAGCAGAAGTTGGCCCCTTTCGACGTTCGCTGCAACGCAGCGATTCTGTCGCTATCAGATGAATAGCGGACTCGTTCTCGACAGTGTGAACCTGTCAGTTCGGGAAGGCGGTGTCGAGTGGGAAGCCGCGGTGGAATCAAGCCTACGCTGCTACGGTCCCAAGAAATTCTTCGACTTCAGTGCGCAGTTGCGCCGTCGCATTCTCGACGTCCTTGGAGGCTGCAAGCATCGTCCGCGCCGAGCATCGCGTCTGCGTCACCCCGCCGGCAACTTCGCCGAGCGCCGCGACGATAGCCTTGGCGCTGCCGGCGGCGCTCGCCACGTTGTGCGAGATCTCTCCTGTCGCCGCGTCCTGCTGCTCGACGGAGCCTGCCACCTCGCTGGTGTGCTGATTGATGTCCTGCATGCGCTGGGTGATGGCGCGAATGGCGTTGACCGCTTTGGTGGTGGAGCCCTGCACGGCGAGAATTTCGCGGGTGATCTCTTCAGTCGCCTTCGCGGTCTGCACGGCAAGCGATTTGACTTCCGAGGCCACCACCGCGAAGCCGCGCCCGGCCTCGCCGGCGCGCGCCGCCTCGATGGTGGCGTTGAG
>JBAUYV010000085.1:0-2810 GCA_049584975.1 Xanthobacteraceae bacterium
TCCTTTGTCAAGGCGAAGCTGCCTTGGACCGACGCCGAAGGGCACGAGCGTTTCCTGCGCGAATCGTTTGAGCGGCTCGTGTTCAATGGCGCAGATATCAAGGAGCTGATGGAGTCGGCGGTCCGCGGCTACGTCAGCGAGCTGGACGGGATCGAGAATGCCATGCTCGTCGATATCCGCGCCGACTTAAGCGAGAACGATCTCGCTCCACCGGATCTGCGCCCGGTGCTTGGTAGCGATGAGAGTTTTCAAAAGGCGTATGCGCAGATGGTGGAGCGCGTGCTTCCCGTGATTCAGGCCGACATGGGAGTTACCGCCGCCCGCGAAGCGTCATCCTTCATAGCGAGCGATATTGCCGCGCAGATTTCGCTGCGGATTCTCACCGCAGTCACCGCACGCCTGGGCCTTTCGGGGGGGATCCTTGGCAGTGGGGCGGCGCTCAGCGTCGAGACGCTTGGCGTCGGCCTCGTGGCCGCTGTGCTGGTCGATAAGTTGCTCGATGTTGTGATGCACCGGGCGGGGTACGACCCGGAGGGCGACATCGCGAACAAGGTCTGCGAAGCGCTGGACAAGGTTGAGGCGATGCTTCTCGACGGTGGACCGGAGAGCGGAACCGTAGGGCTACGAGGCGAATTGCTGAAGCTGCAACAGGCGCGCTCGGTGCTCTGCAGTGAGGCTCTGAAGAAACTCATTCTCGAGGGGGGCTTGTGATGAAGTGCATTCACGGTGCCTGGCGATGCACAGTTGCGATGCCGCTTACCGTGGCATTGCTCATGGCGGCTGGAACTCCGCTGGCCCAAGCGGACGCCGGGAGCAAACTGGCGCAAGAAGCCGCTGAGTATGTAATGGGCCGTTTCGGTCGTCAGGTCGCCAAAGAAGGGGTCGAGTCGCTGGCTGCCAGAATCGAATGCTACGCGGCGCGGCATGGTGAGGGATTTTACGCGGCGGTGAGAAAGGTCGGTCCCAGCGCCTTCCGCTTGGTCGAGGAGGCGGGAGAGCACTCGCCGCAGGCCATCAGCATCTTAAGCCGCTTCGGCGAGGACGGGGCGGTGTGGGTCGTGTCGCGGCCCCGGGCGATGACGCTTGTCTTAAAGCACGGCGAAGAGGCGGCGGCGGTGCTGGCAAAGACACGCGGCGTGGCGGAGCCGGCCGTGTCGGCGCTGGGCAAACCTGCCGTGGGCGCCTTCGGGTCCCTCTCAACCGGGCAGAGCGCCAGGCGGCTGGCGATGGTGGCCCAAGGAGGGGAGCTGGCTGCGACGGGCCAGGCGTCTGAGGTTCTTAGCGTCATCGCAAAGTATGGCGACCCGGCGATGGATTTTCTGTGGCGTCATAAAGGCGTTTTGGCATCGACAGTGGCATTGACAGCCTTCATTGCCAATCCCGAGCCGTATATCTCCGGGGCGAAGGACATCACCCAGATCGTCGCGGAAAACACCGTGAAGCCGCTGGCGGAAGTGCCGGCGACGGTGGCCCGCGAAGCGGCGGGCGAGGTAGCCAGAAAAACCAACTGGACGGTGATTTTCAGTTTCGTTGTAGCGGCGTTGGGTGGCCTTGCCGCGCTGCGATCGTGGCGCAAATCACGGCATGGTTGCCATCGGTCTTAAACACCAGCGAGTTCAAGGGAGAGGTGAATCCATGTCCGTGCAAGAAGGCTTTGAGAGCGGGTGCGGCTGTGTGTTCGGCGTAATAGCGGCGGTGGTCATCCTCATCGTCTCGCTGACGTTCGTGGGTAGCGTCGTCACCATCTGCCCGGCGTGTTTCAGTTCCGGCAAATGTACGCTTTGCGGCGGAAGCGGCAAAGGGATTCTGTGGGGCGACTGCATGAATTGCGGCGGCAGAAAATCATGCCCCGAATGCCGCGGCCGTGGGTGGAAGTGGAAAAAGTAGCGATCGCGTTAGGGTTTTAGAGGCGGTTCATGCCTCTCGCGACCTGCTCGCGGTGGGCATGCAGGGACTAAGAGCGAAACCGAAGTTGGACATTGCTTTTAGGAGGTAGGCAAATGGTGCAAGTGGTCAAGAAAAGCCTGAGTTGGTTCAAAGCCAAGCCACAGGCGCGAAAGCGGTTTGATGAGAAGGAACTGCGGCAGCTCGGCGAAAGTCTCAAAGTCCGCCAGCTTCAGCCGCTGGTGTGCTTGCCGGACGGGGTGATCATTGCCGGGGAGCGGCGGTATCGGGCCGGCCTCCTCGTGGGCATGGCCGAGCTCGAGGCCAAAATCATCGATGATCCGGTCACGGAAGCGGAATGCAGGCGGCTGCAGTTTACGGAGAACATGCAGCGGCAGGATTTGACGGGATATGAGCAGTGGCAGGGCTGCGTCGAGCTGCTTCGCCTTAACCCTGGCTGGACGCAAAAAAACTTGGCCGACCAACTGCACGTGGATCCCTCGATGGTGGTCCGCTTGCTTTCACCCTCGAAATGCATCGAGAGCGTGCAGGCGGCCCTTACCCAAGGGCGAATGGGGATCTCCGATTGTTACGCCATCAGTCACTTGCCCGAAGCCGAGCAAGAGGCGGCGCTAGCAATGAAACTGAACGGCGCCAGCCGCGACGATCTTGCAAGCCACGCCCGCCGGCAAAAGAGCAGCGCAAAACCGAACGTCCGCATGGGGCGCGTGAAGTGCGAGCTAGGCGGCGGCGTGCGGGTCATCATCATTGGCAACGATTTGGGGCTTGATGAGGTGATCGACGTGTTCGGCATCGGGCAGAAGGAAGCCCGGAAGGCGCGCGACCAAAACCTCGATGTGAAAACTTGGTCCGCGGTGATGCGCCACCGGGCCGGGAAGGAGGCTGGCTAACATGTTTTTCCGAAA
>JBAUYV010000086.1:0-2014 GCA_049584975.1 Xanthobacteraceae bacterium
TGATCGTCGGCATCGTCATGGCGGTGACGACCGGCGTCGCCGGCCGCGGCGCGTGGATCGCAGGCGGCGTTGCGGCCGGCGTGCTTGGTGCCTGCCTGGTGGCTTTGTTTACCGGCGGCCTTTCGGAATTGTTCGGCGGCAGCGGCCAGGAAGTGTTCAACGCCGGAATTTTGAGTTTCGCGGTCATCATGCTGACCTGGCACAACGTCTGGATGGCGCGGCACGGCCGCGAACTCGCCGCCGAACTGCAGGCGGCCGGCGAGGCGGTGGTGGCGGGATCGAAATCGCTGGCGGCGCTCGCCATCGTGGTGGCGATCGCGGTGTTGCGCGAAGGCTCCGAAGTCGTGCTGTTTCTCTACGGTGTCGCCGCATCGCAAGGCGGCGCGAGCTGGGGAATGGTGGCCGGCGGTTTCATCGGACTCATTCTCGGTTCGCTGGTCTGTTTGATGACCTACCTCGGCCTGATCACCATTCCGACCCGCTATCTGTTCGGCGTGACCAGCACACTGATCGCATTTCTGGCCGCGGGCTTGGCGGCGCAGGCAATCGCGTTCCTGCAACAGGCCGACATCCTCACTGCGCTCGACGAAACGGTGTGGGACACATCCTGGATCCTGAGCGATTCAAGCTATCTGGGCCGCGCCTTGCACACGCTGATCGGCTACGTGGATCAGCCGACGGCCATGCAGCTCATCGTCTATGCGGCGACGCTGACAGTGATCGCGGCGCTGATGAAGCTTTTCTCGGCGCCGGGGGCGCAACGGCCCCGCACCGCGTGAACTAAGCTGCCGCCGAACCGCTGGCGAAATGGTTTGGGCATCCGTCTGCGGTAAAAATCTCGCCGAGGTCGGCGAGCTCGGCCTCCAGACATTCGACCTCGAGGCGAATGACGCCACCGCCGGAAAAAGTCATCATCACCACCCCGGCCGGTGGGTCGTGCGCGACGAATTCGACGGCGAGTAGATTGAGCCGCGCGTCCTTGTTGGATTGATCGAGGTTACGGCACTTGCAACTCAGCACGCGCTCGAAGCGGAGCGCAGTGCGGCAGCGCCGGTAATCCGCTTTGCTGTTATCGCCCTTGGGGTCGGTCGCCGTCATCCAGTCGAAGCGATTAAGCGCCATCACGAAGCGGTGCTCCCGCGGCTGCCAGAAGATTTCGGCTACGCGGACGAGGGCATCCTGGACATGCGCCGATACCACTTCGATATCGTCACGATCGAGGGCGATGAGTTTCAGTTCATCAACGTTCGCATTCATGCGCGCTCGCTCCCGGATGCCATCTTTCCTCATGTTTCAGCTAGGAACGGCGCGCGCCGGGCGCAACCCCCCGGAGTACAAGCCGCGCTAGAACGAAACGCAGGCCGACTGCACGATGACGCCCACCGAGTGCTGGTGGAATCGGCGCTTATAGGCCGCCACGATGGCGTCAAGGCGCGCTTCGTCACCGGCGCGGCCCGGCAGCACGATCTCGACGCGCTTCGACGGCTCGCGCACCATCCTACCGTTCGCAGGGTTCCGCCATTGCCCGATCGCGTCGGTGATGGTGAGGCCGTCGGGAAAGCGCGGTGTAATCTCACGCCCCACAAAGCGCGTCCAGGCGGCCTCGCTCACACCCACATGATTGCCGATGTCGCGGCCGAACAAGAACTCGGCGATTTGTCCGGACCGCTGCGCGCCGCGGCAGACAATCGCCAGCGTCTGCGCAGTCGCATTGCCGGCGGCGGCAGTCAGCAAAATTAAGCCTAAGGAGCAAACAAAGGCCGTCCGCATCCGCGCCGGCGACCTTGCGGCGTACCTTGGGTCACCGGCCCGCTTTTTGTCGATCATTTCATCCGCGTGTTATTTGCAACCCTGCGGCGTCAGATGCTTGCCGGGCGGGCACGGCGGCGGTTTGGCCGGCGGCGGCGCGGGTCTCACTGCCGGAGTCGGCGGCAGGGCATGGGGCGGAGGTGGCGCGGGCCTCAAAGCCGGCGTCGGACCAAGAGCATGAGGCGGGGGAGGCGCGGGCTTCACC
>JBAUYV010000087.1:0-3526 GCA_049584975.1 Xanthobacteraceae bacterium
ATTCCACTACCTGCGCCCGAGCGATGGCGTCTGTCAGACGGGCAAGCCGCCGTTCCAGCTGGACAATCGCACGATCCGAATTGCGCACGCCGCCGTTGCTGCGGGTGCGTTCGAGATATTCGAGCGCTCCACGCATCTGATCGATGCTGTGAGAGTCTGGATCGTCGGCGATGGTTTTTGCCAGTGTCAATGCGCCCATGCCCATACCGGATGGTTTCGTCCCGTCAACCTGAACCGGGCAGGCAACATCGGCGATGCGCCACGAGACATCAACTGGATGCTTTGCGGCTGCGCGGTATTCGTTGATGCGCGCAGCAACGTTCGCCGTGTTGTGAGACCAACAGCCGGTGCCGCTTGGAAACCGCAACATGAAGGCCATGCGGTGAGGGCGGCTATCCCGGTCGCTCTCGTCATAAAGTTCGCGGGTAACGATGATCATGGGGGTTGTGATGATAGGCATTTCTACTTCTCCGCTCCTGATAGAGGTACGGCTCGACGGCGTAGCGTGTCATTCACCAATCCAATTCCTCGCGGGAGTTGAGCATTTCCGGCCGTAGCAGGTCGCGGGCTTGCAACTCGCGCATCAACTGCACGGCCCATGCATCCGCTTTGTCGTGCTTCCCACAGTTCCGGTATGCAATGACTTTCGACAGTGCACGGCTGATATTCACTCGGTCTAGGTTTTCAACAGGCATCGCACGATCTCCCTTTGCGATGGTGATAGCCGTGCTGGTACGGCTCGACCGAGTAGCGCATATCACTGTACGCCCTCGATCGGGCTACCGCAGTAGGCGCACTCGGTATCAAAACTCGACTCCTGACACCCGTTCCAACCGCCGTAGGTCTCGCCTTCCAGTTCGCACCAAGCATGGTGACAATGATCCGAGCAGAACGGTATCTCATCTACGATATCGCCTGTTTCGTCCTCTATGAAGAATACGTGCATATCAAACCTCCGATGTTGACTGGCGTTGATTTCCCTATAAGGCATAGGTGTTGCCGGGCTGTCAATCACTATCTGCGCAACATTATTGCGTATTATTCCGCTCTTAGCGCGGAGTTTCCAACATGATGCGTTTCACGGTGCGGCTCGATAGAGGTTGATCACACTACGCATGCACAGTACACGTAATTATATTGCGCGCAACAATATTGCGCAAGCATGGATCGCGTTGAAATAATCTAACAACAGGCTGTTATTGTTGATTAGAGACCGGGGGTAGGGGGTAGGTGGATACCTCACACGCTCGCTCGGCGATGGTGTTACCTCCCCAGGGCCACACGAAAATTTAGATTGAAATAGCCATTACATTCCTTACATCATCCCCTAGTAATGCCGAAATGGAGATCACGCGATGAAAACGGCACTGATAACGAGCAAAGAATTTGGCCCGATGATGGGCCGGTTGACCGTCCAGGAACAGATTTTTGTTTGCAATTTATTCATGGGGGTCAGCGGCATAACGAAAGCCGCCGAACTGGCCGGCTACCAATCAATAACCCGCAACGGGCTCCGGGTAATGGCGCATCGGCTCCTGCGCCGCAAGGACATCGCCGAAGCTGTCAAGGAGGAAGCAAAGCGGCGGACTACCTTCCTTTTACCGAAAGCGCAAACAGCGCTCGAATACATCCTGGACAATCCACAGCACGCGGACCACTTCAAAGCCATCAAAATGGCGCGGGACGATAGCGGCGTATCAGTCGCGGTGGAACGGGTTCTCAACCTCAATGTGAAGGTCGAAGTGACACAAGCCGAGAAAGTCCAGCAGATTAAGGTTATGGCCGCGACGCTGGGGCTTGACGCCACCAAGCTGCTTGGCTACACTCCTGACGAGCCAGTGGACGCAGAGTTCGAGGAAGTCACGGACAGCGGCATTGGCGCCGACGATGAATTGATGGGGCTCGCCTGATGCCCAGCATTGACGAGCTGTACGAAAGCCTTAAGGTAGCCTACGAGCGGCGCCAGTTCGAGGCATGGCGCTACTTCCAAGCATACCCAAAGCAGCAGGAGTTCATGAGCTATGGATCAACCTACAACGAACGTCTTCTCATCGCCGGCAACCGGGTTGGGAAATCGGATACCGGAGCGTTCGAGCTATCACGCCATCTCACGGGCCTCTATCCCGCCCATTGGCGCGGAAAGCGCTTTGACCATAACGGAGGCCCTGTCAGTATGTGGGCCGCCGGCCCTTCTGGGATACTTGTGCGCGATGTCGCACAGACTAAATTATTTGGCCCCCCGGGAGTTGGAGACCTTATGGGAACTGGCTTCATCCCCCGAGACGCCGTTATCGGGCAGCCAAGCGCTTCCCGTAGTGCTGCAAATGCTTTTGACACAGCACATATTAGACATTCTTCCGGCGGGGTGAGCACGATAGGGTTCAAGTCCTACGAACAGGACCGCCGTATTTGGCAGGGAGCGACGCTGCAGGGCATTTGGTTCGACGAAGAACCGCCCCTAGAGCTCTACACCGAGGGGCAGGCGCGGCTCATCACGACGAACGGCATTAGCTTCATGACGTTTACGCCGCTGTTTGGCTTCAGCAGCGTGGTCAAGCTGTTCCTCGACGACGATACCAAGAGCCGCAAATACATCCAGATGGCTCTTGCCGACGCCGGCCATATGACGCCAGAGATGATTGAGCGCACGCTGGCGGCCTACCCAAAGCACCAGTGGGCCGCCAGGCGCGAGGGGAACCCTTACATGTCAGGGGGAAAGGTGTTCGAGACACCGGCAGAGCAGCTTATGGAAGATGCTATCTCGGTGATAGACACGGAGCCCGGCGCCAAATACCGACAGAAAGTCAATCAGTTTGAAGACCCGCTCGAATACATTTGGGGCGTTGACTTCGGGATCGACCACCCGTTCGCCGCGGTGTTACTGGCCTATCACCGAGGGCGGGATGAGGGCCACATCGTCGCCACAATCAAAATGTCGGACCAACTTGTGCTGCAGCACGCCGATAGTATGAAGCGCCTGGGCGAGAACGTGCCCGTGGCATGGCCTCACGACGGCCATGTACGTGACCGGCAGTCTGGCGAGCAGATGGCCGAGATTTACCGGAAGCATGGCCTGCAGATGTTGCCGGAGCACGCGCAGTATCCGAACAAGTCCTATTCGACCGAGGCGGGGATAATGGACCTCGACGCGGCCATGCACGGCAGCCGGTTCCGGGTCTCGCGCCTCTGTACCGATTGGTTTAGCGAATACAACCTCTATCACCGCGAAACTGACGACAAGACCGGGCTCGTTACCCTCATCAAGAAATATGACGATCTAATGAGCGCCACGCGCATAGCGTGGATGCAACGCCGGTCGGCCAGAAATGTACCCCTTGGCTCTGGCCAGCAGGCGATCCGACGGCGCAGCTTCCAGGGCGAAATAATCGATCCGCATTCAGGCCAGGTATTGAACTAAAGTTGCGCGCAACAATATGTCGTTGGGCCGGCGCACGCTAGCAGGGATGGAGTCGCGACCTGTCCCGCGCCGGCAACAGTTTTGCCGGGGTGATGCCTAAGTGTATGA
>JBAUYV010000088.1:0-2389 GCA_049584975.1 Xanthobacteraceae bacterium
AGTTACCGCCGAAGGTGCGTCGCATCGTCTTTCGCGAATGTGCCCGGGTGCTGAAGCCGGGCGGGCGTTTGGTCCTCGTAGATTCGCTCCAGCGCGGCGATCAGCCAGATTATGAAGGGATTTTGGAGCTCTTTCCGCAGAATTATCACGCGCCCTATTATAAGAGCTACACCAACGAGAACTTTAGCGCGCTCGCCGCAGGTTGCGGTCTGACGCACCTCCGAGACGTCAAGGCCTTCGTCTCCAAGGTGATGGTATTCGACAAGCCAGTAATGGCCTGACTTTTTCTCTGGCTTTAGAGTGGCGCTCCCTCATCCAGCTTGAAAATCGCCACCGCTCGGTCGCGCGCCTCCTCCACCAATGGCTTGGGAATGCCAGTGTTGACCCACGCCAAGTCACTGGGCGCTGTAACCTCACTCAAAACGTAAGTGGAGCCTCTGGCATGGTAACATGCAAGCAAGTTGCCCGTAATGGTCACCTTGGGTGGAATAGTCTCGAAAAAGGCGGCTAGCCCGCGCGTGACGAGCAACCGTGTGTACGCGGTCCTTAGTTGCTGGCCCAACGTTTCCACGTGCCGAGATGCTACGACTTCCAGTTCGCCCTCGCTTGGAGTTTCCAGCGAAAGCAGTCGGTGTGCGCTTTCGATCATCTGAACGCCGGTCATCTCCGGGGTCCAGTTGTCGGGTCCGAACTCAAGACAAAGTTCGCCGCCTGCACCGAATTGATGGCTCGACCAACGCGAGTCATCGCCGCGTGGGAAGATGGAGGGCGGCGAAAATGGAAACATGTCGGGATAACGCAAGAAGATTGGAAAGGTCCGATTCCCGACCGCGATTTCGGCGTCCAGCACCAGACGCATACTGTCATCAAGGCGCCAGCCCAGGGGCAGGAACCAATCAGTGCCGAGCGCGAAGGTTTCGAGCCCTTCGCGCTCGCTCTTTAAACGAGCAATCTCGGATAAATACCAGGTCACGCAAACCCATCAGGCTTGGCGGGACCAGTCTGGCGATTGGGGAAGCCCAGTGGAGCCGCTGCGGCGCTGGCGGGCTGGAGCAAACTTGCGGCAGCCATCGCTTTCGTCGCGCGCGCGGCCTTATCGCCCTTATCAGACATCTCGTTGACAGCGGTGTCGTAGTCGAGCTTGGCTCGCTTGCGGCTGTCGCCGAACATGGTTCGAACGGCGTCAGAGGCCTCATCGTAGGCGATCGGCCCAATGGCTGTTTCGGTGCCGTTGCAACGTGATTGCTCTTTTTCGGCCGCGATGACCCCGCGGCTGACCGAGCAACGGATCAGTTCCCCTTTCATACCGAGGCGCGTGACGTTCATAGGACCAAATTCAAATCCCACCGCGAGCCCCAAGCTGGAGGCGTCCGTTCCCTTATCCTTCAGACGCTGGAGCGCGATATCGAAGCTGCTGCGCATGGCAGCGGCGCACAGCGTCATGTTGCTAATTGTTTCTTCGACTTCGGTAGTTTGCGCCGTGCCCTCGACCAGGAGCCCATGCACGCAGTCGCCAATAAATCGGACTTTGCGCCCTTTAAAATCTTCATGCAGGACGGCATCGAGTTCAGATCGCAGAACATGCAGCGTGCGCACGACGTTCTTCGCACCGTATTCCGTCGCGATGTTGGCGCCGACGTAGGCGGTGAACCCATCCAGGTCGCCGTAGACCGTCGTCGCGTCCTGCCGCCGCGAGTTCTTGGCTGAGAGCGTTTCGATGTCGAGCATCGCATAGGGCGGGGTGTGCCCCGTGAACTCGAAGTCGCCGATCGGGTTATTTTTCAGGTCGTCCTGCCACTCCTTGACGATTTCGTCGGGCGTGACGCCGAGGTTCGCCTTTCCCTGGCTGGTTTCGATTTCGGACTTGGTGAGAGTGCTATCGACCGCCGTCACTTCTGCCAGACCGATGGCCTTCCGTGCCTTGTTGGTGAGATAGATGCCAGTGGCCGTTCCGCCAGCGGCCCGCTTGGCGGCGTGGTTGGCAGGCTCGCCTAGAAAGAGCGGCTCGCGGTGTCCGCGCCGCCCATTGTTGACGGCCAGTGCCTTCCCGCTATCGATGCCAACCCGCACTTTCGCAGCTGGATGGTCGGCGTCTTCCCCGGTTTGCCCGAGAACGTCGATAATCAGCTGACCGATCGCGACCGCGCGATGAACACGCTTGGCCTCATTGTCGTATGGCTTGGCAACGACCGAATGCAGGCGCTGATTGTGAAAATCGACCAACATGGCGTCCACACGCCCGATGATGCGGTGAACGGCGCGGTAATGCAGGTTCAAGAATCGCAGGGTGCGCTTATGACAGATTTCGCCTTCGATAGCAGTGACTGCCAGCATGTCCTTGAGGTTCAGAATGTCGGCGTAGAGGTGCGCGCCGTCTACGCGATAGGCA
>JBAUYV010000089.1:0-16994 GCA_049584975.1 Xanthobacteraceae bacterium
ACACCGCAGTCAGCCAGACCCCGCCGAGAGCCGCAATGTGAATACCGCCGTCAATGGCCACATGAGTATCCGCGAGATCGATCGCTGCGGTCTGCCGAAAGTAGCGCAGTGCCATTTCGGAGTAGCCCAGTCGAGCAGCGACGAAACCGTGCATGGCGCGGCTCAGCGAACTGCCGTGACCGCAGCGAGGCTCGTAGTAGCGGAAGTTCGCTGTCCCCGTTTCACCAACAAACTCGTCCGGCAACAGCCCGAGAAGCGCGACGACATCGGCCTGTTTTATCACCTGGGATCCTTGGGTCCGCTCTCGCCCAAGCACCACGTCCATTGGTACGGAGCGACCCGCGTAGTCCGCCAGATCGATCTCTTTGAGAGCGAAATAGCCCTCGAACTGCTCGAACAGGCCCGTATGGGGATCGAGGCCGGTCGCTATCGTATCTGCGGCGCTCCGCCACTGGTTTAGTTCAGCGTCATCCAGGCCAAGGCGGCCTGAAAGGCTTTTCCAGCACTCGGGCCAGCGCTGGCGTAAGAGCGCCGCTACATCAATCGCGCGCCGGATGTTCCAGCGGGCCATGACGTTGGTGAACGCGTTGTCGTCGATATGTTCGTGATACTCGTCCGGTCCGATGACGTTCCGGATATGGCGGTAGCCATCCGCTTCCAGTAAAGCGCGGCTGGCCCAGAATCGACCCGTTTCAAGAAGTATCTCGGCACCGGCGTCGCGCAGAAACGTCTCATCTCTAGTTGCCTGCCAGTATTGCCAGACCGCATAAGCGACGTCCGCGCTAATGTGCTGCTCCTCCTTGCCGGAGAGGATATCGACAACCTGACGATCGGCACCGATGACCTGCTCCGGTGTGGTCTCAACGCCGCTGTCGGCGGACTCCCAAGCGTAGAGGGCACCGCGCCAGCCCATCCTCGCGGATTTCGCCCGCGCAGCATCGAGGGTGCGGAAGCGATACATGAGCAGTGCGCGGGCGGCTTCCGGCCAAGTCAGGATATAAAAGGGCAGAAGGTATATCTCAGTGTCCCAGAACACGTGCCCATGGTAATCGTCGCCGGTCAATGCGCGGGCACCGATCGACACGCGCTCGTCTGCTGGATTGGCGGCGCTGTTCAGATGGTAGATAGCGAACCGTAATGCTTGCTGTGCGGCAGCGTCGCCGTCGACTTCGACGTCGCTGCACTGCCAGCGGCCTGCCCAGGCGGCCTCGTGTTCGGCCAACACGCCGCGCCAACCGAGCTGGCGCGCAACATCAAGTTTATCTCGTGCGCCTCTGCCTGGGTCCAAATCTTGGGTGTCGCTCCGCACCACGGCAACACTGCGCTCGAAATACACAATCTGTCCGGCGCGTGATTTCCAGCTCCAAGTTCGCTTCAATTGGTCAACGGTGGTCGCCGGAAGATCGTGGCCATCGACCTGCAGCGACGATGCGGTGGCCATGGCGACGCTCTTGCCGGAACGTTGGGTGCGCCACACGCCGAGGTCCTGATCTATCTGCTGGGGTAAGAGTCCGAGACCCACTCCTTCGAACGAAGCTTCGAGCGTCATTTCCACTTCTCCGTCCTCGACCTCCAAAATGATCAGCTGTAGACCAATGGCGCGTTCGCTCATGGACACAAGGCGCAAGGCACGCATGCGGATGCCCACGCCAGGGGCCTTCAGGAGGCCGGATTCGGCAAGTAGGGCGCCTCGCCTCAAATCGAGCATCATGTGATGGGACGATGCATCGCCGGGATGATGCACCAGAGGTCTGCCAGACAGCGAGATGCGGACCTTCAGCCAGTCGGCAGCTGGGACGAGCTCCGGGATGGCGGGTTTGGTGCCGAGCACGTCGAACAGCCCGGCGACATAAGTGTGCGGCGGCACTACCCAGCGCGCTCCACGCGTAACGGCTCGCGCGCCCCTTATCCCCAAGAAACCATTGCTAATTGCAAAGCGTGACTCAAGACTGCCTTCGCGAAGTGGATCGTAGCCTGCCGCTTCAAGGACCCAAGCCGCATTTGCAGTCGGTCTGAAGACGTCATCCATCGTTCCTGGCTTCCTCATGTCGGTCGCCGGCTGAGCCGCCCGTCAATCAGCGCGTCGATGGCGACCTCGTCCAAGCTCGTCACCACCAGATCCGCACCTGCGGCCTGCAATTCGGAAGCATCGTTAAGTCGGGCGACACCGAGCGCCGCCATGCCGCCGGCCCGAGCCGCCTCGATGCCGGCGGGTGCGTCCTCGACCACGAAGCAGTGCGCGGGCGCTACGCGCAATTCCGCGGCGGCGAGGAGGAAAATTTCCGGGTTTGGCTTGCCCTGCCGCAAATCGCGACCGCAGACATTGGCGGTAAAGATTTCGAGCAGGCTCCGGCTGGAGTCGAGATGAATTTGCCGCATCATTTGGTTGGCGTTTTTCGAGGAAGATGCGACTGCCATAGGCCACCCCAGCGCAGCGACCGCTTGAACGAAACGGAGCGCGTCGGGGAAAGCAGCGACGCTCCCGGCATGTATCAGTTCTATGAGGCGCTTCTGCTTGTGCTCGGCATAGACGACGGCCTGCCGTTCGGCGTCCGGCACACCCAATGCCTCTAGTGCAGCACGCGCGCCGCTGAGACGTGGTTTGCCAGCAACATGGGCCTCGTACATGGCAGTCGTGAAGCGAACCGGGTCAGCAAAACCCTTGAGAGCTTCGCGCCAGGCTTGCTCATGGGGCGATGCGAGCAAGACACCATCAACGTCGAAAATGCCTGCGGTCAGCGCTTTCGGATGATCGGACCGGGGTCTAGCCAGTTCGAGGATGGTCATAGGTTGATGCACTTTAGGGCACGAGAACAGCAGCGCCGGTATATCTATTCAAGTTAGGTCCGACGGTTGAGGAGGTCTGTATAAAATCGCTCACCAGTAATCGTTCCCGATCTACGATAACGGTCGACGACTAGGCCCGCCCTTGCGACAATGAAGCGTCGTTGGCGACGATCTAAGCCCCAAGGTCATCGGAGTTAGTTCCTAGTCGAGGGATTTGGTTTCTGGCATCCGCAACCAAAGGAGAAGCACAGCGGCCAGGGCCACACTTGCGATGCCCAGAAATCCCGCCGCGCGGCCAAGGCTCCCGGCCACGAAGCCCGAAAGTGTAGTACTGAGCGCCGCACCGACCCCGGACATTGTCCCGACGAATCCCTGCGCTAGATTGAAGCGGCCAGTACCCGCTGTGAGATCGGCAACGATCAGCGCCGTGAGAACGCCCAGCATCGTTCCGCTGACACCGTCGAGTATCTGCGCGGCGATGAGAATCGTTGGATTGGTGGTCCAGGCAAACACCAGCGCACGGATCGGCAAGGCGGTGAATCCGATGAGCAACAGCGGTCGGCGGCCCCACGTGTTCGCTCGCCGTCCCATCCATGGCGCCATGATCGCCACGATCACCTGGGGGACCATGATCAACATAGCGACGATGAGCGAAGAAAAAGCTTCCTTGCGGTACACGAGCGACTCGCCGGCGAGTGGAAGCATCGATGCGTTGGCCATCTGGAACAAGAACTCGCCGCCGGCGAATGTGAGCAGGCTGCTGTTTTTCCAAAGGCTACGGCGCGGTGCTCTTGGCGGTGCGCCTGGCCCTCGATGATCTGGCAGGCCCGAGGCGCGATTGAAATGGATGTCGGCAGGCTGGATGTGACCGAGGGCGGCGAGCAGCGGAACCACCAGCGCGGCGGCGACAAAGAATATCGCGCGATAGGACAGGAAATAGGCGATGAGGCCCATGAGACCGGCCGCGACCGCTCCTCCCATCGAGGCGAAGCGCTGATTGCGTCCGAGGCGCTCGCCAAGCGCTGCGTGGCCGACTAGGCCAAGGCTGATGGCAGCAATCGCCAGTCCGACGAACCCGCCGGTGATCCCTTGGAGCACCAGAGCGGCCAACACCAACGGGTAACTCGGCCAAAGCGCAATGATCAGCGCGCCGACTGCAACCATAGTTGCACCAAGCGCGACCGCAAATCGCTTCGACCGGATTGCGTCGAGCAATTCACCGCCAGGCAGTTGACTCAGCAATCCGGCGAACCCAGCTGCCGTCAGTACAAGCCCGATGTCTAGTTGGGTCCAATTTTGTTCGGCTAGAAACACGGCGACGTAGGGGCCGAAGCCCGCCAACGCTCCAGCGAGAAACAGGTTGACGGCGTCGAGGCCGCGCAAGCTGGTAGCAGATCGCGACGGTTCAATTGCATCCGCCGCCGCAGCATTATCCGCAGTGATGACCATTGCGTTCGACTCCGCCTATTGGCCTCGCAGGATCGCGATCATTTAGCGCCGACACATTCAAAATCTTACTTCGCGAGCTGCTTGCGGATTGACAGCAACTCGCGGCGGCGCTTTGCACTCGTTTTCGGGTAGGTCATTTTGAGTCCTTCGAGCGTATCGAGGACAATTCTGGATACAATGAGCCGAGCATTCTCCTTGTCGTCAGCGGGAACGACATACCAGGGCGCGTCGCGGGTGCTTGTCGCGCCGAGGCATTTCCCATAGGCCTTCATGTATTGTTTCCAGAATCCTCGCTCGGCAATGTCTGCAGCGCTGAATTTCCAGTTCTTGTCCGGTTCGTCGATGCGCGCCAGAAAGCGCATTCGCTGTTCTTCCTTTGAGAGGTGGAGGAAGAACTTGATGACGCGGGTTCCGTTCTCATGAAGGTGTCTCTCCAAATTCACAATCGAGCGATAGCGCTCGTGCCAGACCGTTTTCTCGTCGTGCGGCGCGTCCGGGAGTCCTTCGTTGCGCAGAATTTCGGGATGCACACGGACGATCAATACCTCTTCGTAATAGGATCGGTTGAAAATTCCGATCTTCCCACGTCCCGGCAGATCGCGTGTCGTGCGCCAGAGAAAATCGTGTTCCAATTCGGCGGCGCTGGGATGTTTGTAGCTGAACACCTGGCAGCCCTGCGGGTTGACCCCGGACATCACATGCTGGATGGCGCCGTCTTTTCCCGCCGCATCCGTCGCCTGAAAGATCAGCAAGATGGCATAGCGATTGGACGCGTAGAGCAGCTGCTGTCGTGCGCTGAGTTGCGAAACGTGCTCTTTCAAAAGTTCCTGGTATTGCTCCTTCGACTTGTAAACAGGCTCGACCTTCGTCGGCCACTTTTTGAGATCGACCTCGTGTCCCTACCGCACGCGAAAATCTTTTGAATTTATTTTCATTTTTATGCTTCCGATGGTGCTGGTCGCATGCCGTGTGCGCCCACACCGGTAGAACCGCTTTTGGCAGCATCAAAAATCCGATACGCGAGCAGTTTCACGCGGTCATTCACCAGGAACCAAGTTATTGCATAGCCCCACACGAACAGCGCCCAACCCCAGCCGAGCGGCGTCATGAACACGCCATATACCGCAATGAGGGTCGCCAGCGTTTGCGTGCCGAGCACCGCGACCCATAGAACCCGCGCGGGGCGTATCGACCAGAACGGGCCGCGGGTGCGCGTCAGGAAAATCGTCAGATGACCGGCCACGGACAGTTTCAGGTACATCAGCGTCTGAATGTGCGCGCGGTCGAGATGGAAGACACGCTCGCCGAGATAAAACAGGCCAAACGCGGACACGACGCCGATGACGCCGAGGACCGTGGCGATCCCCAGCACCAGGTGCATGTTCCAGGCCTCGGGCTGATCCTTGTAATGAACATTGTCGTAGGCGATGGCCAGAATGGCGCCATCATTGAGCAACGCTAGCATCACAATCATCACCGCCGTCAACGGATAAAAGTTAAAGACCAGAATCGCCAGCGTCATGAACAACAGCACGCGGAGCGTCTCGGCGATGCGGTAGATCGCGTAACTATTCATGCGCTGGAAGATACGGCGGCTCTCCTTGATCGCGTCGATGATGACCGACAGGCCCGGCGTTATCAGCACGATGGCCGCCGCCGCGCGCGCTGCGTCCGTCGCGCCTGAAACGGCGATGCCGCAGTCGGCCCTCTTGAGCGCGGGGGCGTCATTCACCCCGTCCCCCGTCATGCCGACGATGTGGCCGCACTTTTGCAAGTCAGCGACGATATGGAACTTGTCTTCGGGGAACACCTGGGCGAAACCATCGGCCTTCTCGATGGCCTTCGCTACCGCCATCGTTGTTTGTTTCTTCTCGTCACCTAGGCTGCTGGCATCAAGAATATTCATGCCCATCCCGAGTGTCTTAGCGGTTTCCCGGGCAATGGCCAGCGCGTCGCCGGTCACCATCTTGACCTTCACGCCCATATGTTGCGCGGTCGCGATGGTTGCCTTGGCGTCCTCCCGCGGTGGATCGAACAGCGGCAGCACACCAAGAAACTGCCATTTGCCAGCTCCCTCGGCCCGCGCCACGCCCAGTGAACGAAAGCCGCGCGCGGCGAATTCGTTGACCGCCTTGTCGACAGCGGGCTTCACCTCTGCGGCGTTGGCCGACAACGCCAGGATCACCTGCGGGGCGCCCTTCGTCACTTTGAACACCTTTCCGTCAGGGCCCGTGACGGCGGCCTCGGTGCGTTTATGCACCGGATCGAACGGCTGGAAATGGCCCACCTTGTAGCTTTTCAAGGCCTGATCGTTCTTAAGGCCTCCCAGAACGGCGAGGTCGATGGTGTCGTTATTGTCGGCACGTGACGCCAGGGCGGCATCGCGGATCACCTGCTCGGCCGTGATCTTGTTCACGCTGAATGGATCGCCCAGCGTCAGCTTGTTCTGAGTTAGGGTGCCGGTCTTGTCGGCGCAGAGCACGTCCACGCCGGCTAATTCCTCGATCGCCTCCAATCGGGTCACAATCGCCTTTTTCTTTGCAAGCAGGCGTGCGCCAACCGCCATCGTCACCGACAGCACCGTGGGCATCGCCACGGGTATCGCCGCCACGGTCAGCACCAAGGCGAACTGCAACGTGGTGAGGATCGGGTCGCCGCGGAAGATCGCGAAGGCAATAATCGTCGCCACCAGGGCCACCGCGAGGACGATCAGGTAATTGCCGATCTTGAGCACCGCGCGTTGAAAGTGGTTGACGGTTTGCGCTCCCTGGACCAGTTCCGCTGTCTTGCCGAAGTAGGTGTTCGCGCCTGTGGCATAGACCAGCGCGCCGATTTCGCCCGCACGAACAATCGAACCGGAAAATACGGCCTCGCCGGATTTACGCGTGGCGGGCAGCGATTCTCCGGTCAGCGCAGACTGATCCACTTCGATCGGGTCGCCCTCCAGCAAGCGCGCATCCGCCGGCACAATGTCACCCATGCGGATGCGGATGACGTCGCCCGGTACCAGTTCACGCGCCGCAGGGGTGACCCACTTCCCGTCACGTATGACCCTTGCCTTGATCGCCAGCGTGGCCTTCAGGGCAGCTATGGCATTACCTGCCTGGTGTTCCTCCCAAAATCCGACCACAGCGTTTGCGAGAAGCAGAAGCAGGATAATGCCAAAGTCAGGCCAATGCCGAGCTGCCGCCGATAGGACTACTGCCGCTTCGATCATCCATGGGATCGGACCCCAAAAATAGCTGAGGAATTTCAGAAGTTCATTGGTCTGCTTTTCTTCGATCTCGTTAGGCCCATATTGGGTCAGTCGTTTCTGCGCTTCGACTTGACTGAGGCCATTCACCGACGACCCCAATCTTTTCTCCACCTCTCCCAGGGCCAGGGTTTTCAAATCGCCTTTCGCATCGGATTTCGATCTCGGCCCCGATTCGAAAGCCTTGGGCTGGACGGAATTGGGTTCCATGATGTTATGCCTTCTGTCCTCGCTACGCTCAGGTTTCGAGAGCGGGATACTTTGTCTCGCCGCGTCCTAGGTGATCGCAAGACGACGAAAAGCCGGAACCTTCACAAAATCCAAAACGACGGCGAAGACAGCCGCAGCGGCAAGCGTGCCGGCCACGGTCCAGGCCGGTAAAGCCGTCATTGCAATTCCGCCGATGGCTAACGTCGAGGCGATCAGGAGATCGGCGATGGAGGAAACGACGAGCCAGATGCTGGGAGGAGACAACCACAGATGCCGACGCTCGCGATTGGTGTACATCGTCGCCTGATTGCCGAACACGATGAGAACAAAAGCCAGCGTCCGTAGCGCGCCGATGTCGGGTCCCATCCGATAGGCGCCAATCGCCAGGATGGATGTACAAAAGACCAGTTCGCCCATTCCAATGATGACGCCGGCGACCGTCAGATTGCCGATCCGCCACGCATTCGGCATGGGCGATGGCCGGACATTGTCGGTCGTCAGCGACATGCCGAGGAAGTCGCCCGTGATCATGATGAGGACCATCAGCAAGGGCGTCAGGATTGCTTGCCCGGTCATGATCAGGCCGACCGCCAGGAACAGTACCTGCACTATCTTTTTTGTTATCGAGTTGAGCGTATAACTCAGGATGCGCTGAAAAATTACGCGACCTTCCTTGACCGCGGCGACGATGCCGGCGAGGCCAGGCTCGGTCAGCACCATGCCGGCCGCCGATTTGGCGACGTCGGTTGCCGTCGAGACAGCTATTCCCATCTGCGCCTGGCGCAGCGCCGGCGCGTCGTTGGCGCCGTCGCCGCACATACCAATAGTGTGCCCGCCGTTCTGAAACACCTTGACGAGCTTGTATTTGTCCTCGGGCATGACACCGGCGAAGACCGCGAATTGCTCGGGATGGACAGCTTCGGGGATCGGTCCGGGCGGACATATTGCGCCATCAAGCCCCACGGCATGAGCCACGATGGCCGCTGTGGCAGGCGCGTCTCCCGTCACCATCACGGTGCGCACGCCCAGCCCGTGCAATTCGCTGACAAGTGCCGCCGAGTCTGGGCGAGGCGGGTCGCTGAGCGCGATCAGTCCTGCGAGTTTCATCGCCGTCGGCGGTCCGGCCGCGACGGCAAGCACCCTGAATCCCTTTGCTTCGAGTTCGTTCGCCGCCACCGTCGCGGTCGGCGATGGCTGGGCAAGGCCGATGACCACGGCGCACGCACCCTTCACGATCTGTTGCCGGCTTCCCGTCGAATCCGTTGCGGATGCTTCGGACATCTTCTTTGCCGGGTCGAAGGCCGCAAACTTAATCAAGTGCGGCGCATCGGAGACGGCCTTGCTCGCGGCGGCCGTGCGAATGGCTGCATCGACTGGGTCTTGGCCGCCGTCGGAACTCGCCAGCGCGGCCAGGGCCAAAACATGCGCTTCGTCGAAACCGGGCATTGGATGCACTGTCGTCACGATCAGCGCATTGAGGGTCAGCGTACCGGTCTTGTCGGCACACAGGACATCCATCGACGCGGCTTCATCAACGGCGGAGAGGCGGGTCGGAAGAACCCCTAGCTTTGCAAGCGCACGCGCGCCAAGCGCCGATGCGAGCGTAAACGTAGCTGGCAGCGCGACTGGGATCGAAGCGAGCACCGCCGTCAGCACGAGCGGGATGATCTCGTCGAGCGGCATCTTGAGAAAGCACGCATAGGCGACCAGCAGAGCGATGACTACGCCGTTGAACGCGGCGAGATTGCGCACTACGCGCAAAACCGCCTTCTGTTGGGAGCTCACGACATGGGCGGTGCGGACGAGCTCGGCCGTGCGGCCAAACTTGGTCCGCGCTCCAGTCGCCGTGACCTCGGCTATCGCCTCGCCGCGCCTGACCAACGCCCCGGCATAGGTCTGCACACCGGCACTGGCTTCGATGGGGACCGATTCGCCGGTGAGCATGGATTGGTCGAGCAGGACTTCGCCCCCGGTGAGGCGCACATCCGCAGCGACCACGCCACCGAGTGAAAGCTTCACCACATCGCCTGGCACCAGCTCGGTCGCGGGCACAGTCTTCCACGCGCCATCGCGCCGGACGGAGGCATTCAGCGCAAGCCGCGACTTCAGCGCGGCAAGGGTCGCCTGGGCGCGGCTCTCCTGGAACAGCCCAAGTGCGGCATTGAAGATCAAGAGACCGGCGATAATAGCGGCCTCGACATATTTGCCGAGAGCCAGTTCCAGCACGATCGCAGCCTCGAGCATCCACGGAACGGGCGCCCAGAATTTTTCAAGCGCCAGGCGCAAGGGGTGCAACGCAGTATCGGGCATCGCGTTGGGGCCGAACTTCGCCAGCCGACGGTACGCTTCTTCGCCCGTCAATCCGCTCGGTGGATCGTCCTTTGTCGAAGTTATGGATTTGGCAGCTAAAGCCCTTGCATGGAGCGGCGCGATAGTCGTGACCATGACTAGCCTACGCTTGCCGAGCTCGTTGCTGGTTCATCAAAAGCGATTAAGCTTATGGGTGGGCTCAGCGGTCGTCATGGCGAGCTCCTTTGTGTCACGCGTTCGTCGATCTCGATGCCCACGCGATTGCAGAATTCAACCAGCCGCGGGGACGAGACCATCCGCCGGCTGTGCCGACTTTATGCCCGCATGCACGTCAAGACGTGAGGGGTTGGCCGTAGCGAGGATCGCCTTGGCGCGAGCCACTTCGTCTGTCGGGCCGTGCGCCATCACCAGAAAGCTATCTGCTTTTACCGCGGTCTCGTATTGGATCACGCTGTCCTTGGGCACGCCTATTCCATAGAGCGCTGCACCGAGCGCACTCATCCCACCAACCACAATCGCATTCTCAATGCCGTAGATCGCAATTGAGGCCAGATATCCAAGCACGACAACATGTCCTACCACCGGAATTGTTAGGAACAGCCCACCAAAGAACATGCCCCAGAGGCCGCCCCAGAGCGCACCCCGCGTGCCCCAAAATTTGACCCGGTCACCCGTGTTGTAGAAGCCGACGACCTTTTCGTCGGTTTGATATCCCTTGCCGACGACGCTGAGATTTTTCATCTCGAAGCCGGCTGCGGTCAGTGTTTTCACGGCTGCTTCGGCGGCGTTGTGATCTGCGAAGACGGCGATGACTGTGCCAGCTTTTTCCATTTGATGCTCCTTCAGGGCAAAATACGTCCCGTTACTGGGTGCGGTTGCTCAGCGGCAGCGGCCCGTTAGTCTTTTGCGGTGCGTTTTGCTGCCCCGCCAACGCCAGCGCCACCACAGGATTCATGCTGTCGACCATCGACGTCGGGATCAGGATCGTGGCGCCGCGTTCCTTGGTCGTCTCGTAGATGATGTTCATGGCGCGCAGCTGCAGAGCCGCTGGATGGTCCGCATAGGTCATTGCTGCCTCGACGAATTTGCCCGCGATCGCCGCCTCGGCTGATCCAAGGATCACGCGGGCTTGCTTTTCGCGTTCCGCCTGGGCTTGCCGGGACATCGCGTCCTGCAAGGCAACAGGGATCGCTACGTCGCGGATCTCGACAGACTTCACCGAGATACCCCAGTCGGCGGTTTTGCGGCCAATTTCACCGCGCAACAGCTCATCGGCCGCGGTGCGCTCCGAGAGCAGCGCCGCCAGCATCGACGACCCGATCATTTCGCGAAGCGACGTTTGGGAGACCCGATCGATGGCCTCACGGTAGTTCGTGATGTTCAAGGCAGCCTTTTGCGCATCATGCACGAACCAGAAGATGATCGCGTCCACGTTCACGGGGACGGTGTCTTTGGTCAGCGCCGCCTCGGCGCTGAATGCCGTCGTCTGAATGCGCTCGTCGATGATGGCGACGACGTGGTCGATCACCGGAAGGATCAGGAAAAGTCCAGCCCCCTTGACACCGCGCAATTTTCCGGCGCGCAAGATGACGAACTTTTCCCAGGTATTGGCCATCTTCAGCGCCGAGGCGATGATAATCGCAGCGATCACAACGGGCACACCAGCATAAAGGTGTCCTGTTGCGCCCAATGCGACGCCCACCACGAGGCAGGCGACCGTCAGAAATACCGTGATGGGATTCATTGTCTTGGCTCCCTACTCGATCGGGGCGCCCCTCAGTCATTCATAGTGATCTTCGATTCAATGCATTTCTGAGCAATATTGCTCACATGATCCCGTTGGGCTGAGCCGTCGTGATGTTGGCGCTTGGGGGCGCGTGACAGGAGACAACCGGCAACACAGCCCATCGCCAAACGCTGAAGCGGTTGGAGGGGTCAGACTTCGGGTCTGACTCAATTCTGATGAAGTTTGTTGGCCGGCTGACTTTCTCCGACGGGGGATCAGCGTTATGGGAACGGACTTTCAGATTTCATCGCTTGTGCCGAGTGGCTTGACTTTTGATGGCCTAAATGATTCAGCCGACTCGATTATTTTGCTCGTCCGCTCGGAAGCTGCGACTGCCCCCTGCCCGCTGTGCGGGACGGCCTCCCGCAGAATCCATAGCCGTTACGTTCGAGACGTTGGGGATTTGCCGTCTGCGGGCAGAGAGGTGCACCTTCGATTGGTTACACGGCGGTTTGCCTGCGAGGCGCCGCACTGCCGTCGGCGGATTTTCGCGGAGCGGTTCGGAGAGAATGTTGTCTTACCGCGAGCACGCCGGACAGCGCGGCTGGAGTGCATCGTACATCATCTGGGCCTGGCACTCGGCGGCAGGCCAGCTGCAAGTTTTGCCCAGCGGCTCATGCTGCCCGTCAGCAACGATACCCTGCTGCGGGTCGTCCGCCGACGTGCGATGGTGCCGACCGATGACCTGGTGGTCGTTGGCATCGATGACTGGGCGTTCAGGAGGAACCATCGCTACGGGACAATCGTCTGCGATCTGGAACGACGGCGGATCGTGACTTTGCTGCCGGACCGAGAGACGGCCACCGTGCAGGCTTGGTTGTCGGAGCATCCAGGGATCAAGATCGTGTCGCGTGATCGCGGCGGGGGCTATGGCGAGGCCGTGAGCCGGGCGTTGCCAGAGGCCATCCAGGTGGCCGACCGCTGGCATCTGATGGAAAACGCCAGCGCAGCGTTCGTCGAGGCGGTGCGCCGCTCGATGCGTGACATCCGTGCAGCGATCGGGGCGACGACAATCAATCCGGACCTGCTGACCTGCGCAGAAAAGCTGAGATACCAAGGCTATCTGCGGCGCCAGGACGCCTATACGGCAATTGCCGCTCTCATCAAAAGCGGCGTCCCGCTCAAGGAGATTGCCCGCCGGACCGGCCACAGCCGCAACCTTGTCCGCCACATCAGCCGCGGCGGGGGCGCGGACGTGTTTCGAACTCGTCAGAGCACACTCGACGCTCATCTACCGTTCCTGGACGCGCAATGGACAGACGGTTGGGAACCTCGAACAATGACGACTTTGTCGTCGGTTCGACCGCCCCTGCAGCGCGACGGTCATTTTCACTGTTGATTTGGCGCGGACACGTCTGCGCTTTTTGCGACAGGTGGCTTGCTCAGGGCGCTTCAGTCAGACTTCTTCGTTAGGCTGCAGCCATCCGCTCCAACGTCACAAACCGGCGGATATTGTAGGCGAGGTTCTGCAGGCCGATCTTGGCTTTCGCCCGCACGATGCCGATCGTCCGTACAATCCGACCACCCGGTGATGTTTGCTGAGCACCAAAAACGTGCTCGACGCGAGCCCGAACCGTGCTCTTGTGGTAGTTCGCGTTCTCCTGGGCTTTCGATAGCGCATGATTGCGGCTCGCACGCTGATGAATGCGACAGCGCAAGCCGCGCACCTTGAGCTTCGCCTCGGTTGCGGCCGAGCGATACGCGCTGTCCGCGTATACGTCCGCAGACGTATTGGCTTTGTTCAGAAGTCTATAGAATTTCCGGCTGTCATGCACGCTCGCGTCGGTCACCTCGTAGTGACGGATCAGCTTGTGCTTGGCATCCGCATTCACGTGGTTCTTGTAGCCGTAGAAGCTCTTACCGTGCTTCTTGGTCCAGCGCGCATCCTTGTCTTTCTGTCGGTTTTTCGCGGGGTTCTTCTGCCATTCCTTTGGTGTCTTGCCGACCTTCACGGCCTCATTCTCTTCACGGCTATTGCGTTGCTTGGGAACCGGCACGATCGTGGCATCAACCATCTGGCCGCCACGTGCAATGTAGCCCTTCGCCTCCAAATACCGGCTAAAGCGCTTGAACAGCCTCTCGATCAGCCCAGCCTTCCCCAACGTCTCACGGAACAGCCACAGCGTTGTGCCGTCGGGTACCCGATCCTCAATGCCAAGCCGCAGAAACCGCGTGAACGACATTCGGTCGCTCACTTGATACTCGATCTGTTCGTCGGAAAGATTGTAGAGCGATTGCAGCACCAGCATCCGAAACATCACGATGACATCGATCGGCTTGCGGCCAGCGCTGCTCTTCTTGTCGGCCTCCGGCGTCAACACCACCGCCTCAATCTCGGCACGGAAGCTCTCGAACGGCACCACCCGATCGATCATCTCCAGCGGATCGCCCTTCGCAGAAATTGCCGCAAGCCGCTTGTCCGCATCGAAAAATCCCAGCTGTCCCATCGCCCAACCTCTACGAATCTTGTCCTCATCAGTCAGACTCGCACAAACTGGCTAAAAGCAGCTATTTTTCGAGGTGCCCGGTTGTCGCAATGGTGCCGAACTCTGGCGGCGCCTCAAACGACAAGGCTTCGAAGGTTCGCTTCGGGTGGTCGCGGAATGGGCGAGCCGGCGTCGTCGCGCCGAGCAAGTCAGCCATTCACAATTGCGGAAAATCCCAGCCGCCAGGACATTAGCGAGGCTTATGACAACGAAACGAAATCACCTGACTAAAGGCGAGACCGTCACAGTCGCTGCCGTCGAAAAAGCTGCTCCGATGCTGGCCAATGCTCGTGTCCTCATCGACCGCTTCCAAACCATGATACGAAACAAGTCCGCGACGGAGCTTGAACCCTGGATTGTTGAATCGCAGCGGAGCCTCATTGCCTCGTTCGCGAGCGGCATCGCACACGACAAGTCTGCGGTGCACGCCGCCATCACCCAGCCCTGGTCAAACGGCCAAGTAGAAGCTCAGATCACTAAACTCAAGCTCATCAAGCGACAGATGTACGGGCGCGCCCAACTCGATCTTCTTCAGGCCAGACTCATGGTTGCGCCATGATCATCGAATTTGCGTCAGAGCCAGACTTCGGCGCCGAACTCAGCATACTATTCGGCTCTGGTCGCAGAAGGAAACGAGGGTTGCTCCCTATCCGCGGGTCTAAGTTCTGTTTTTCGGATCGAGTGCCCGTAGTAAGCGGCGGCTCACTGCGCAGGACTCTCGGACCATCCGCGATGCATTCGGCCGGCAAAACCAAATAGCGAATATGCCCGGCTCTACGCTGCCGCCGTCGCACGCCGACAGGCTGACCAGATCTACAACCTGTCAATCACCCGCACCGCGACGGTCATCCTGGGTCAAGGTGCGCGGAGAGTCATCGGGGTTGGTCGCGTGAAGACGCCGACCTTGGCCATTGTGTGCTGGCGCGAGTTGGAAATCCGCAACTTTGTGCCGATCGCCTATTTTGAAGTTGTCGCCACCGCTAAAGTTGCGGGAGGCCAATTCCAGATGTGGCATGCGCCACAAGATCGAATTGTTCGGCGCGAGATTGCGCAAGAAATTGCTGATGCGGTTCGAGACTTCGAGGGCTCGCTTACCGTGCGCGTCGAGGATAAGCGGCAACGGCCACCCAAGCTGCACGATCTTCCATCGTTGCAGAAACTATGCGGCTCGCGTTTCGGCTGGCCGGCCGGCAAAACACTCGAAGTGGCGCAGGAGCTCTATGATGGCCAGGGCAAGAAGATCATCACCTATCCGCGCGCCGAGGTGCGCTACCTGCCGATATCGGACGTGCCGCGGATCGTGGCCGGACTGCGAGTGGGGCAGTCGCTCAGTGCAATCCCCGTACCGGCGCCGCCGGTGATCCGCAGGGGCGCGAGCGGCACTTTCTACGACAAGGGCCTGGAGGGTGCGAGCCATCACGCCGTTATTCCCAACGTCAACACGATCGACAAATTGCGGGAAGTTTGGCCTCGCCTGTCGTCCGACGAGAAAAAACTGTTCGACGTCATCGCACGGGCGTATCTGGCCGCCCTGATGCCCGACTTCCGTTATCGGCAGACAACCGCAACGCTCGACGTGCGTGGTTTCGAATTCCGCGCTTCCGGCCGTCAGCCCATCGATCTCGGCTGGCGCGCAGCCTTCCCGGAGTGGCAGCCCGCCGACGAAAAGGGCGACGAGGCCCAATTGCTGCCTCCGCTGCGCAACGGCGAGACCGCGCAACTGCGGGATCCAAAGATCGAGAACAAGGAGACCCGGCCACCGCCACGTTACAATGAAGGCACGCTGATCGAGGCGATGCAAAATGCCTGGCGCTTTGTTGACGATGAGGTTCTGCGGGAGCGCCTGAAGGAGGCCAAGGGCATTGGTACGCCGGCGACCCGAGCAGAAATCATCGGCGGGTTAAAGAAACAGGGTTTCCTGATTGCTCAAGGGAAGCACATCGTGCCGACCGAGACCGGCTTGTCGCTGTTCGGTGTTCTCAAACAGGCCGACCCGGCTCTGGTCGATCCGGGGGTGACGGCCCAACTTGAATGCCTGCTCGACGATGTCGTTGTCGGCAAGCAGGAGATGATCGGTGCGATTGACGCAGTGTGCAATGTCGCCGAGCGAATCATCGGCAAACTCAAGGACGGCGGCGCCGCCGGCGGGCCTCCTTTGCTTGGCGCTGCGGCCAGCGGCCCCGGAACGTTTCCGCCGACGCCTGCGATGAAGCGCTTCGCCGACAGCCTCGCCCGGCAGAAGGGCATCAAGCCTCCGCCCGGCTACAAGACGTCGATATCAATCTGCCGAAAATTTCTCAACGAACAAGCGCCCAAGAAAGCCGAGGGTGAAACGCCGGGGAAGCTCGACCCCAAACCGCCAAGTCCAGCACAGATGTTGTATGCCAAGAAGATTGCGCAAGGGAAAGGCGTCGTCATTCCCGAGGAGGCCAAGGCCAGTTCGGCTGCCATGTCCGCGTGGATAGACTCGAACCGAGGGGCGAAGCGGCGTAAGCGCGGTCGCAAGACCGCGCACAAGCTGGCAGGATCAGCAGCGTCTCAATCGACGGCGACGACGAAGAGGTCTCGGAAACGCAAACCTGATGCCTCTGGCACTCCACTGGCTCCCGCGCAGCCAAATTCGGTTACAGGTACGCCGCTACGGATTCCTTATGGCAACAAGGAGGTCGCTCTGAAGCTTGGCGCCCGCTATCGCTCGGGTGGATGGTATGCC
>JBAUYV010000090.1:0-2210 GCA_049584975.1 Xanthobacteraceae bacterium
CCGAAGGTCTTTACGGCACTCGCCCGGCAGAAGGCGGCAACAAAGCCGCCAAGCTCAGAGCCATTCGCGAGGCATTGCGCAGCGCCAAGCGGGTTTGGCTCGCCACCGATTGCGACCGCGAGGGTCAGCTCATCGGCCAGGAAATTCTCGAGCATTATGAGTACCGCGGTCAGGTGATGCGGGTGCTGTTCACTGCGCAGGACTCTCAGACTATCCGCGATGCATTCGGTCGGGCAAAACCAAATAGCGAATATGCCCGGCTTTACGCCGCCGCTGTCGCACGCCGACAGGCCGACCAAATCTACAACCTGTCACTCACCCGCACCGCGACGGTCATCCTGGGTCAAGGTGCTCGGAGAGTCATTGGGGTTGGTCGCGTGAAGACGCCGACCTTGGCCATTGTGTGCTGGCGCGAGTTGGAAATCCGCAACTTTGTGCCGATCGCCTATTTTGAGATTGTCGCCACCGCTAAAGTTGCGGGAGGCCAGTTCCAGATGCGGCACGCGCCGCAGGAGCGGATTGTCCGGCGCGAGATCGCGCAAGAAATTGCTGATGCGGCTCGGGACTTCGAGGGCCCGCTTACCGTCCGTGTCGAGGATAAGCGGCAACGGCCACCCAAGCTGCACGATCTTCCATCGTTGCAGAAACTATGCGGCTCTCGATTCGGCTGGCCGGCCAGCAAAACACTCGAAGTGGCGCAGGAGCTCTATGACGGGCAGGGCAAGAAGATCATCACCTATCCGCGCGCCGAGGTGCGCTACCTGCCGCAGAGCTTGATATCAGACGTGCCGCGGATCGTAGCCGGGCTGCGGACGGGCCAGTCCTTCGGTGCAATCCCCATACCCGAGCCGCCGATGATCCGAAGGGGTGCGAGCGGCACTTTCTACGACAAGGGGCTGGAGGGTGCGAGCCATCACGCCGTTATTCCGAACGTCAACACGATCGACAAATTGCGGGAAGTTTGGCCTCGCCTGTCGTCAGATGAGAAAAAACTGTTCGACGTCATCGCGCGGGCCTATCTGGCCGCCCTCATGTCCGACTTCCGTTATCGGCAGACAACCGCGACGCTCGACGTGCGTGGTTTCGAATTCCGCGCTTCCGGCCGTCAGCCCAACGATCTCGGCTGGCGCGCAGCATTCCCGGAGTGGCAGCCCGCCGAAGAAAAGGGCGACGAGGCCCAATTGCTGCCGCCGCTGCGCAACGGCGAGACCGCGCAACTACTCGATCCGAAAATCGAGAACAAGGAGACCCGGCCACCACCGCGTTACAACGAAGGCACCCTGATCGAGGCGATGCAAAATGCCTGGCGCTTTGTGAACGATGATGTTCTGCGGGAGCGCCTGAAGGAGGCCAAGGGCATTGGCACGCCAGCGACCCGAGCGGAGATCATCGGCGGGCTGAAGAAACAGGGTTTCCTGGTTGCCCAGGGAAAGCACATCGTCCCGACGGAGGCTGGCTTGTCGCTGTTCGGTGTTCTCAAACAGGCCGACCCGGCTCTGGTCGATCCGGGGGTAACGGCGCAACTTGAATGCCTGCTCGACGATGTCGTTGTCGGCAAGCAGGAGATGGTCGGCGCGATCGACGCAGTGTGCAATGTCGCGCAGCGCATCATCGGCAAGCTCAAGGACGGCGGCGCCGCCGGCGGACCTCCTTTGCTTGGCGCTGCGGCCAGCGGCCCCGGAACGTTTCCGCCGACGCCTGCGATGAAGCGCTTTGCCGACAGCCTCGCCCGGCAGAAGGGCATCAAGCCTCCGGCCGGCTACAAGACGTCGATCTCGATCTGCCGCAAATTTCTCAACGAAAACGCGCCCAAGAAAGCCGAGGGTAAAACGCCGGGGAAGCTCGACCCCAAACCGCCAAGTCCGGCACAGATGTTGTACGCCAAGAAGATCGCGCAGGGGAAAGGCGTCGTCATTCCCGACGAGGCCAAAGTCAACTCGACTGCCATGTCCGCGTGGATAGACTCGAACCGAGGGGCAAAGCGCCGCAAGCGCGGTCGCAAGACCGCCCACAAGCTGGCAGGATCAGCAGCGTCTCAATCAACGGCGACGACGAAGAGGTCTCGGAAACACAAACCTGATGTCTCTGGCACTCCACTGGCTCCCGCGCAGCCAAATTCGGTTACAGGTACGCCGCTACGGATTCCTTATGGCAACAAGGAGGTCGCTCTGAAGCTTGGCGCCCGCTATCGCTCGGGTGGATGGTATGCC
>JBAUYV010000091.1:0-13946 GCA_049584975.1 Xanthobacteraceae bacterium
CCCTTGTGGGGAGGGGTAGGGGTGGGGGTCGCGAGGATGAAACTCTGAATCACCTCAAGCACACCGTCGATGTTTTGCATCACATCGTTATTCCAGAAACGCAATACGCGATAACCTTCTCTTTCAAGGAACCTCGTTCGCTTTGCGTCGAGCTCAGTTCGTTCCGCGTGCTGACCGCCATCGAGCTCAATCACGAGCTTTAGGCCATGGCTGGCAAAATCGACAATGTAGTGTCCAAGCCGGACTTGGCGGCGAAAGTGAGAAGCAGGCAATGCCAACCGATGACGCAAGTTCCACCAAAGTTTTCGCTCGGCTTCGGTTGGCTCGATACGCATCGCGCGGGCGCGGATTTCATTCGGCGATTTGATGCCGCGATCACGCCGCGCCCAGGTGCGCAGATCGGCCGAGGATTGCTTTTCCACCATTGGCTACCTCGCGACCCCCACCCCTACCCCTCCCCACAAGGGGGAGGGGAAAAAGCGCGCGCCATAAATCATGCCCGATCTCCTGTTTGAACTTTTCTCCGAAGAAATTCCGGCGCGCATGCAGGCGCGGGCGGCGGAGGATTTGCGCAAGGCCGTCACTGACCGGCTGATCGAGGCCGGCCTCGCCTATGACGGCGCCAAGGCGTTCGTGACGCCGCGGCGGCTTGCGCTTTCCGTGCACGGCGTGCCGGCGCGGCAGCCCGACGTGCGCGAGGAAAAGAAAGGGCCGCGCGTCGGCGCGCCGGAGAACGCCATCGCCGGATTTCTGAAGGCCGCGGGCCTCAAATCGATCGCCGAAGCCAAGGTGCAGCCGGACAAGAAGGGCGACTTCTACGTCGCGGTGATCGAGAAGCCGGGCCGGGCGGCGATCGAGGTGATCGGCGAGATTCTACCGGCGGTGGTCAAAAGCTTTCCTTGGCCGAAATCGATGCGCTGGGGCGTGCAATCGAAGGAGCCCGGCGCGCTTACCTGGGTGCGGCCGCTGCATTCGATCGTCGCCACGTTCGGTCCGGAGACCGAGGACCCGGACATTGTGCCGTTTCAAGTCGACGGCATCGCGGCCGGCAACGAGACTCGCGGCCACCGTTTCATGGCGCCGGAACCATTCACCGTGCGCCGGCTCGCCGACTACATGCAAAAGCTCGATCACGCCAAGGTCGTGCTCGATGCCGAGCGGCGGCGCAACATCATCTTCACTGAGGCAAAGCAGCTTGCCTTCGCGCAAGGGCTCGAGCTGGTCGAGGACGAAGGCTTGCTGGCCGAAGTCGCCGGCCTTGTCGAATGGCCCGTGGTGCTGATGGGCTCGTTCGACGAGAAATTTCTGCGCATTCCCGAGGAAGTGATCCGCGCCACCATCCGCAACAACCAGAAATGCTTCGTGCTGCGCGACGCCGCGCACGCCAAGCTGGTCGATAAGTTCCTGCTGGTGTCCAACATTGAAGCCGCGGACGGCGGCAAGGCGATCGTCGCCGGCAACGAGCGCGTCATCCGCGCGCGGCTGTCCGACGCGAAGTTTTTCTATGAGACCGATCTCAAGACGCGGCTTGAGGATCGGCTGCCGAAATTCAAGGACATCGTCTTTCACGAAAAGCTTGGCACCCAGGCCGAGCGCATCGAACGCATCGAACGGCTCGCGGCCGAGCTTGCCCCGCTCGTCGGCGCTAACGTGGAGAAGGCCAAGCGTGCCGCGCGTTTGTGCAAGGCGGACTTGCTCACCGAAGTCGTCGGCGAATTTCCTGAACTGCAAGGCTTGATGGGAAAATATTACGCCGAGGCGCAGGGCGAAGACGAAGCCGTCGCCCATGCCTGCGAGGATCACTACAAGCCCAAGGGGCCGGATGATCTGGTGCCGAGCGATCCGGTTTCCATCGTGGTCGCGCTGGCGGACAAGATCGACACGCTGGTTGGGTTCTGGGCCGTTGATGAAAAACCGACGGGGAGCAAAGATCCTTATGCGCTGCGAAGGGCGGCGTTAGGAGCGATCCGGCTAGTCCTGGAAAATCAGCTTCGCTTGCGCTTGAGAACGGTTTTCCTTGAAGAACTACAAAAGCAAGAACACGTCCAACGAGTAATGCCAGAAAATAACTGGCCACCAATGTTCGGCAGGCTTTCGGTAATTGAAAAGGGCGCCCAATTGCGAAGGATAGTTACGGGCGAACTTCTGGAATTCTTCGCTGACCGCCTGAAAGTGCAACTTCGCGAGCAAGGCGCGCGGCACGATCTCGTGGACGCCGTGTTCGCCCTTGAAGGGCAGGACGATCTTCTCCTCATAGTGCGTTGCGTCGAGGCGTTGGGAAAATTCCTCGACACCGAGGACGGCAAGAACCTGCTCTCCGGCTACAAACGCGCGACTAACATCATCCGCATCGAGGAAAAGAAGGACAAACGCGAGTACACCGACGCGCCCGTTCCGCACTTTTATCAACTGCCTGAGGAAAAGGCATTGGCGGAGGCCATCACCATCGCGAAATCAAATGCCAAGCGCGCCGTCGCCGACGAGGACTTCGCAGCCGCGATGCGCGACATGGCAAAGCTGCGGCCTTACGTAGATGCCTTCTTCGACAAGGTAACCGTCAACGTCGATGATCCGGCGTTGCGCGAGAATCGGCTAAAGCTGCTTAGCGAGATTCGAGAAGCGGTCCGCGCGGTTGCGGATTTTTCACGGATCGAAGGCTGAAGCTTCGCCTTGTGTGTCTACCCCCGATGTTTACCGGCCCTCATGCCGGTCCGCATCGGGCAAACAGCCATGTCAGAGCGGCACAGCAAACTATGAGGCATATGATGAGAAAGTGGATTATTACCCTGTCCTGTGTGTTCGTCTGCGCGCTGGCCCACCAGGCCTCCGCTGCCGTGAAGTACAAGCGCTTTACCCATTGCGGTGAGGGCTACGTGACGCAAAAAACCTGTGAGTGTCACGCCGGCAATACGGGCCGCTATCATTTCTGCCACGCCGGGCATTATTGCGACACGTTTGCGGGCGAGTGCCGGCAATAGGATCGCGCAGTGGCGCATTTTCTCAAGGATCGGGGGGACCTTTGCGTCATTCCGGGGCGCGGGCAAAGCCCGCGAGCCGGGAATCTATAGCCCCTGCGTTGGTGGATATGGATTGCGGCCCGCCGCGGAGCCTGTCATCGGACCGCGCGACTTCGCGCGGGTCCGTTGGCAGCGTCCCGGAATGGCGCGGGCGGTTCCCAATTTCCCCAAACATGCTAGAACCGAAACGCAGTCCGTGCGTTAAGGCTACGTTTGTCCTGGTGCGCCTGCCGCGCTTCCCATCGCGGATTTCTGCTAGACACAAGGAAACACCCATGAACATCTCCGATCCACACATTACGCCGATCCTTGCTCTTATTGCCGGCATCCTGATCCTGATCGTTCCGCGACTGTTGAGCTTCATCGTCGCGGTCTATCTCATCATCATCGGGCTCAATGGCCTCAATGCGATCCATCATTTCATCCGGTGACGGTGAACGATCGGGCCGGCGCGACGTTGAATTCGTGTTGGCGGGCCGTTAAGGGCAGGCTGGCTTTACTCGCACCCATGGTCCCATGGTCAAATCCCGCTCGCAAATATCGCGCCGGCCCGTGAAAAAATCATCGTCGCGCGCGGCGAGCGCTCGCAAACCGTCTGCCTCGGCCAAATCCGCGCCGTCCAAAGCGGCGCGCAAGAGTGCACGCAAAGGCAAATGGGTCTATGCGTTCGGCGGCGGCAAGGCGGAAGCGCGCGCCAGCATGCGCAATCTGCTCGGCGGCAAGGGCGCTGGCCTTGCGGAGATGGCGCATCTCGGCCTGCCGGTCCCGCCCGGCTTCACCATCACCACCGAGGTCTGCACCTATTTCTATGAGCATGACAAATCCTATCCGAAGGATTTGAAGGCGGAAGTCGAGACGGCACTTGCCGTGGTCGGCCGCATCACCGGAAAGAAATTCGGCGATCCGGAGAATCCCCTGCTGGTATCGGTGCGCTCAGGCGCCCGCGCGTCGATGCCGGGCATGATGGATACCGTGCTCAACCTCGGCCTCAACGACGTAACGGTTAAGGCGCTTGCGGAGAAATCGGGCGATCCGCGCTTTGCCCACGACAGCTACCGGCGCTTCATCAACATGTATTCAAACGTGGTGCTCGGTATCGAACACCACCATTTCGAGGAAATTCTCGACGATCACAAGGATCGCAACGGCTACACCCTCGACACCGACCTTGATGCCAACGATTGGCAGTCGGTCATCGTCCGCTACAAGGAGCGCGTCGAGGAGGAGAGCGGAAAGCCGTTCCCGCAGGACCCGCACGCGCAATTGTGGGGTGCCATCGGCGCCGTGTTCGGTTCGTGGATGAACCAGCGCGCCATCACCTATCGCCGCCTGCACGCAATTCCGGAAAGCTGGGGTACCGCCGTCAACGTCCAGGCCATGGTGTTCGGCAATATGGGCGAAACGTCCGCGACTGGCGTCGCCTTCACGCGCAACCCATCGACCGGGGAGAAAAAACTCTACGGCGAGTTTTTGATCAACGCCCAGGGTGAGGACGTGGTCGCCGGCATCCGTACGCCGCAGGAGATCAGCGAGCAAGCGCGTAAGGAGGCCGGCTCAGACAAGCCGTCGATGGAGTCGGTGCTGCCCGACGCGTTTGCCGAGCTGAAACGCATCCACGCGGTGCTGGAAAAACATTATCGCGACATGCAGGACCTCGAATTCACGGTCGAGCAAGGCAAGCTGTGGATGCTGCAGACGCGTAGCGGCAAACGCACCGCCAAGGCGGCGCTGCGCATTGCCGTGGAACTGGCGAATGAGAAATTGATCACCAGGAACGAGGCGGTGGCGCGCATCGATCCGATGTCGCTCGATCAACTGCTGCATCCGACCATCGATCCTGACGCCGAGCGCAAGGTGATCACCACCGGATTGCCGGCGTCGCCCGGCGCCGCCTGTGGCGAGATCGTGTTTTCGTCCGACGAGGCCGAAACGCTCAAGGGCCAGGGACACAAGGTCATTCTGGTGCGCGTCGAAACTTCGCCCGAAGATATTCACGGCATGCACGCCGCCGAAGGAATTTTGACGACGCGCGGCGGCATGACCTCGCACGCTGCCGTGGTTGCCCGCGGCATGGGCAAGCCGTGCGTTTCCGGCGCCGGTGCGTTGCGCGTGGATTACGGTGCGCAGACGATGACCAGTGGCGGCGTGACGCTCAAAAAGGGCGATATCCTCACGATCGACGGTTCGAGCGGCCAAGTGCTTGCCGGAAAGATCGCAATGATCCAGCCGGCACTCGCCGGCGAGTTTGCCACGCTGATGCAATGGGCCGATGGGGTGCGCAAACTCAAAGTGCGCGCCAATGCCGACACGCCTGCCGACGCGCGCGCGGCGATCAAGTTCGGCGCCGAGGGCATCGGGCTCTGCCGTACCGAGCATATGTTCTTCGACGAAGATCGCATCCGCGCGGTGCGTGAGATGATTTTGGCCGGAGACGAAAAGGCGCGCCGGGCCGCGCTCGCCAAGTTGCTGCCGATGCAGCGGGCTGATTTCGTCGAGCTGTTCAAGATCATGGGCGCGCTGCCGGTGACCATCCGGCTGCTCGACCCGCCGCTGCACGAATTTCTGCCGCACACCGAAGAAGAAATCGCCGAAGTGGCGGCCGCCATGGGCGCCGACCCGAAAAAGCTCGCCGATCGCGCGCGCGAATTGCACGAATTCAATCCGATGCTCGGCTTTCGCGGCTGCCGGCTCGCCATCGCGTATCCGGAAATCGCCGAGATGCAGGCGCGCGCCATCTTCGAGGCGTCGGTCGAGGCCGGCCGCGCCACCGGCAAGTCGGTGGTTCCGGAAATCATGGTGCCGCTCATCGCCACCAAGGCCGAACTCGATCTGGTCAAGGCGTGCATCGACGCCACGGCCAAAACGGTCGCCGCGGAAAGCAAACGTCCGGTAAAATATCAGGTCGGCACCATGATCGAGCTGCCGCGCGCGGCGCTCAAAGCCGACGAGATTGCCGAGACCGCCGAGTTCTTTTCCTTCGGAACGAACGATCTGACGCAAACCGCTTTCGGCATCAGCCGCGACGATGCCGCGAGTTTCTTAGGGATTTATACGTCGAAGGGCATCTTGCCGGTCGATCCCTTCGTGTCGATAGACCGCGACGGCGTCGGCGAGCTTATCCGCATCGCGGCCGCCCGCGGGCGCAAGGTGCGGAAGAACATCAAGCTCGGCATCTGCGGCGAGCACGGCGGCGATCCGGCCTCGGTTGCCTTCTGCGACGAGATCAAGCTCGACTACGTGTCCTGCTCGCCGTTCCGCGTGCCCATTGCGCGCCTGGCCGCCGCCCAGGCCACGCTCGGCAAACGCGCCGGGTCGGAAGGGTAAACGATTCCCTAAACGCACATTGTGGAAGGCCTTAAGGCGGTCGGGCCGCCAGAGGCCCGCGAAAGCCGCGATAACATCGGTATTCGCAGGGGTTTTGGCCCGGTTAACTCCTTCGAAACGTTAATTTTGCAAAAACGAAATCTGTCGCATTCGCGCCACAGCGGGTGCGCTTCCTTCAGTGCCCGCGTGTAGCCTGCACGTGGGTTTGGGGTAGGGGACATGGTGGCGTCGCGTACGCGGGCACTGGGGGCCCGTCACTCTACGCACTTTTGGCTTGGCGCGTTCTGCGTCGCCTTGATGCCGACCACGATCGGCTATCAGGACATCGCCGCGCTGGTGGGGCGGCAGCCGGCCGCGGTGCATCACTCGCAACGGCATTTGATCGCGTCTCCGTTCGGCACCATCGAGCCTGCCACTTTCAGCTATGGTCACCGTCCAATCGGTACGGCCATTCCGCGACCGCCCGTCGTAGTACAGGTGAACCTCGATCCGCGTTCGCTCGGTAACAGCGCATGGTCGCTCGACCAGCCGCCGGAAGCAGAGGCAGTGACGCAGACGGCAGTCAATCGGACACTCAAGGGTGATCGCTTGGCATCGCCTGACGGCGCAGCCGGTGCGGATGTGACGGCGAGCCTGCCGCCTCAACCGACGGCGGCGGCGTCCGCTTCCCAGCTCGCACAGCCGTCGGTGACTGCGCCTCCGCCAGCTTCAGCCGCGGCCGTGGCGCGGATCGACTCCGATCTGCCGCCGGAAATACCGCCAGCCGGTCAGATCGCGTCGCCCGACGGACAGCAATCCTTGCTGGCGCCGTTGTCATTCGCCGAAGGCGGCGCCGACGAAATCAGCGCGCAAACAAATTTCCGCTCGAGTGTGACGGTGCTGTCGAGCGGCCTGCAACGCTGGACGCCGGGCGCCGAGCCGGTCACGGCTTCTTTCGAGCAAGGCATCAAGCTCTCCGCACTTGAAGAGCCCACCGAAGACGGCCCGGGCGGCCAAAGCACGGCGGCCAAGGACGACACCTCACGGCTGCAAAGTCCGGCGCAACGCCTCGGCCTCGAGGGCAAGCCGCGCGCGCGGGCGGAGAAGTGCCTTGCCGACGCGGTCTATTTCGAAGCGCGCGGCGAGCCGCTGCGCGGGCAAGAGGCCGTGGCGCAGGTGGTGATGAACCGGGTGTTCTCAGGGTATTACCCGAACAACGTCTGCGGCGTGGTCTATCAGAACGCCGGCCGTTATCTCGCCTGCCAGTTCACCTTCGCTTGCGAGCACAAGAATCTCGATCGCATCGATGAGCCCGACATGTGGGTGCAGGCGAAGCAAATCGCCAAAGACACGCTCGATGGCAAGATCTGGCTCCCCGACATCGGACACGCGACCCACTATCACGCCTATTGGGTGCGCCCGAGCTGGCTTCACGAAATGACCAAGCTCTATAAGCTCGGCGTGCACACCTTCTATCGTCCGCGCGCCTGGGGTAACGGCAACTATGAGCCGGTCTGGGGGACAGCGCCGAACAAGCCGGAAGACGGCGCCGCCAAGCCGCAAGCCGAAGCCGCACCGGAGAAGCCGGCGGTCAAGGACGAGCCGACCGCGAGGTTGTAAGCCTCTCTCCTCATCCTGAGGTACCCGCGCGCAGCGCGGGCCTCGAAGGATGCCGGCTTACTCGCCGGGGCCCCGCCCTTCGAGGCTCGCTTCGCTCGCACCTCAGGGCGAGGGACGTCTCACATCTCGATATCGAGCCCAATGTCGAGATTCTGCACCGAGTGCGTGAGTGACCCGGAGGACAGATAGTCGACTCCGGTTTCGGCAATCGCCGCCGCGCTGCCGAGCGTAATGCCGCCCGATGCTTCGATGACTAGGCGCCCGGCAACCATGGCGACGGCGCGGCGCATGGAGTCCAGATCGAAATTGTCGATCAACACCACGTCGGCGAGGCCGACTTTGAGCACTTCCTCGAGCTGTTCGAGCGAGTCGACCTCGATTTCGATCTTCACCAGATGACCGGCGGCGTGCTTGGCGCGTTTGAGCACCGCGCTGATGCCGCCGGCGACCGCGATGTGGTTGTCTTTGATCAGCATCGCGTCGTCGAGGCCGAAGCGGTGATTGTAGCCGCCGCCGCAGCGTATGGCGTATTTCTCCACCGCCCGCAGCCCAGGCGTGGTCTTGCGCGTACAGATGATGCGCGCCTTGGTGTGGGCGATCCGCTTGACGAACTCCGCGGTGGCGGTGGCGATGCCGGACATGTGGCCGATGAAGTTGAGCGCGGTGCGCTCGGCGCTGAGGATCGCGCGCGCGTTGCCCTCAATGGTCATCAGCTTGGCGCCGGCCGCGATCGCTGTGCCGTCGCGCGTGGATGCGGCTATCTGCATCTGCGGCGACAGGCGGCGGAACGAAGCTTCGACCATGGGCAGGCCGGAAACCACTCCTGGCTTGCGGGCGACAACGATGGCGCGGCCGCGCGTCTCCTCTGGAACCGTTGCAATCGAGGTGATGTCGCCGGCGCGCCCCAGATCCTCTTCAAGGGCGCGGTTCACTACCGCTTCGACCTCAAGCGGGGAGATGAAAGCATCGGCACAGAACAGCGACATGAGTATGAACCCATAATGACTGCAGACCGATATGGCAAACCTATGCGGCCGCAGCCGGGCCGGCCATTCGTATCCGGCGGGCAAGTTTTCGGTTGGGCAATCTGGAGCGCGCGATCTATGCTGCGACTTCAGTAAAATCGTGGCCGGGCGACCATGACAGGCATCAACGATCGGATTACTTCGCCGGTCATCAACTTGCTGGTCGTCGACAGGCCGGTTCCGCGCGCCGCCGTCGTGCCGGGCTGATCGGGGGATCGATTTGGCAACTTTCAAAGCGATCGTCATCGACAAGGGCGAAACCGGCCAGACCGTGCGGCTCGCCGATTTCGATGAAAAGGATCTGATGGAAGGCGACGTCACCGTCCGCGTGGAATGGTCGACGGTGAACTACAAAGATGGACTTGCCATCACCGGCAAAGCGCCGGTGGTGCGCCGCTTCCCGATGATTGCCGGCGTCGATCTTGCCGGCACCGTGGAATCCTCTTCCCATCCCGCCTGGAAAGCGGGCGACAAGGTCATTCTCAACGGCTGGGGCCTCGGCGAAACTCATCTCGGCGCCTACGCGCAAAAGGCGCGCGTCAAAGGTGATTGGCTGGTGCGGCTGCCGCCGACCATGAGCGCGCGCGACGCCATGGCGATCGGGACTGCCGGCTACACCGCCATGCTGGCGGTGATGGCGCTGGAGCGCTCCGGCCTGACGCCGGCGCGCGGGCCCGTCGTTGTGACCGGCGCCGCCGGCGGGGTCGGTTCCGTGGCGGTCGCGCTTCTGGCCAAGCTCGGCTATGCGGTGACGGCTTCGACTGGCCGGCCGGATGAAGCCGCGTATCTCAAGGGACTCGGCGCCACCGAGGTGATCGAGCGCAAGGAACTCGCAGGGACGCCGCGTCCGCTCGCCAAGGAGCGCTGGGCCGGTGGAATCGACTCAGTGGGTTCGGCCACCCTGGCCAATGTGCTCTCCATGACACGGTACGGCGGAACTGTCTCAGCCTGTGGACTAGCGGGCGGAATGGACTTGCCCGCCACAGTCGCACCGTTCATTCTACGGGCGGTGTCACTCATCGGCATCGACTCGGTGATGTGTCCATTGGGGTTGCGGCAACAGGCTTGGCATCGCCTGGAGACCGATCTCGACAGGGCGAAAATCGAGGCGATGACCAGTGAGATCGGGCTCTCCGATGTCACCGCGGCCGCCGCACGCATTGTTGAGGGGCGCGTGCGTGGGCGTATTGTGGTTAAAATTCCGTAAACGCGTGCGTGATCAAAGCTGAAGAAGACCCGACCATGGGCCGGCGCTTATGGTAAGGGGACCGTTAAGAAGTTTGGTTAATGTTATCCAAAGGTCCGCAAAGGAGTCGCCGATGTTCGTCCGCGTCGCTGCCCTGTTTGCGTGCGTGTTAGGAGTTACCTCAGCCGCTGCCGAGGAGCTTGCGCCCGAGCAGGCCCGCGCGTTCATCGCCGGCAAGCTTTTCTCTTACAACTGCTTTGATGGAACCTCCGGCATCGGCCGCATCTTCGAGGATGGCTCCATCATCGGAACGGTTCAGCCGCAAGGCAGCAACGAGGTGCGGTTTGCGACGTTGCCGCCCGGCACCGTCAAGGTGACCTCGACCTCGGTGTGTGCGCACCTGCCCGGCCTGCTGATCGATCCCTGCTTCAAGGTGCAGAAGATCGACTACCATAGCTTCCGCGGCTCGCTCTCCGGCTTGGGGTTCGCCTATTGCGACTTCCAACAGCGAAATCCGCGTGCGGCCGTGACCAGCCGCGCGATCACTGTTCCGCCGCCGCCGACCACGATCGCGAATACACGCCCGTCCCCATAGAGGGGAATTAGAGGCTGTATCCCGGATGCAGTGCAGCATTCCATGCTGCGCTGCGAAACGTCGCAATATTTGATCACTCCAGATCGAGCCGGAACGGCGTCGCCTCGTCGGCCATAACGCCCCGCCCGATATTTTCGATCGCGGCAACCATTCGCCCGTCGCGGTCCAGCATGCGATCGGCAAGCGATACGATGCGGATGTTCGGTGTCGCGGTCGGCGAGGCGCAGCGCAAGGCGTGCGCGATGCTCGCCTCATCGCGATGCGGATTGAGCGCGCAGACGCTGGCATAGGCGCTCGCGGTGGAGCGGCTGATGCCGGCGAAGCAGTGCATGACCAGCGGCGTCCGCCGATCCCAGCCGCGCACGAATTCCAGCAAATCGGCGACGTGCTCCTCGCCCGGCATGACGTAGCCGTCGAGCGGGGCGGAAATATCGTCGAACCGCAGCCACAGATGATTCTCCGGCGCGACGCTGTTCGGCCGGTCGAGGGCGTCTACGTCGCCGAGCAGCGACACGACGTGGCGCGCCCCGATATCCTCGACGGTTTCGTGCAGGCGTGCGAGCGAACAGACGTGAATCATGGAATCAAGCAATCAGCATCCGCGATGCCGTTTATATGGGGACCTCAGATGTCGCAAGTAAGACGCGTTAGAGCATGATCCGGAAAAGTGGATACCGGTTTTCCGAAAAGATCATGCTCCAGCGAAGACTCTACTCCGGTGCGGGCGCTGCCGTTGAGGGCGGTGTGCGCGGGTAAAGGAGGCGCTGATAAAGCCAGCCAATGCCGAGCAGCACGACGCCGAGACCGATCACCGATAGGGCGCGGTAAATGCCGCTGATGCTCGCGGTGTCGATGATGAACACCTTGGCGACAGTCAGCGCGATCACGCCAAGCGCGAGGAGCCGCGCCGGCTGCGAGCGCAGAATAAAGCCGATGGCGAGCAGCACGATGCCGAATAGGAGCCACGCCGTCGAGTAAGTGTATTGCTCGGCGTCGCTGACGCGGCCGGCAAGGATCGGGCCGTGGAACAGCCGCCGCACCTCGAGCGTGAGATAAAACAGGCCGAGCGTCACCGCGGTGATCGCCGCCGCGATGCGATAGGAGAGGGGGCGCGTAGTGCGGGCGATCAGCGCCAGCGTGATGGCGAGCGCCACCGGCAAGCCATAAGCGAGCAGAATCAGATTGACGAACGCGCCGCCGACCGGCGTTTTGCTGAAACGCGGATCGAGCACGTATACGAGGTCGCGCGCGATCGCCAGCAGCGTCAGCGCCGCCATGACCATCGCGCCGATATTGTGCACGATGCTGCCGGTGCGCCCGCGCAAGCGTTCGAGCCCAATCGTGATCGCCAGGCCGACATTGGCGTAAAGCGCGATTTCAACAAAATCGCTCGACGGCCGATAGATGTCGCCGCCGGTGACGTAGTGGCGGATTTCGACGATGGCGAGCAGAACGGTAAACAGAATGGCGGCGGCATCGACCGCGCGCGCCGGCACATCGTCGGCGCGCTGCCGCAACAGCCAGCCCGCGACCCAGAATGAAACGGCGGGAACGCCGTAGCCGTACAGCAGCCAATTGAATATGGGCGCCGTGCCAAGATCGTCGCCGACGATGCGCGGCTCATAGGCGACACGCGCCACCACGATGGCGGCGACGATGGCAGCGAGCGAGCGCAGCCACGGCAGCGGCCGTTTCTGCGCGACCCAGGCCGCCCCCGGAGCCATCAGCGCAAGCCCGACGGTGAGCCAGCCTTTCTCCAGCGCGAAGGTGAGCGCCAGCGCCAGCGCCGCGAGCGCGCCGGTTGCGAACATCGCGCTTGCGGCCATGATGCCCGGCCGGCCGTCGCGCTGGATGAGGTTTTCGGTGGCGAGCGCATAAATCGCGGCGAGCAGCAGCGCCAAGCCGGCGAATGGCAGCGATCGATCGAATCCGGCGATGCGGTAATAGAGCGCGACCAGCATGGCGAGCGGCGCGAACACGCCCGACGCGCACCACAGCATAGGCGCCAGCGCGCGCAGCGAGCGGCCTTGCGCCAAAAATCCGGTGACGCCGAACAGCGCCGCCCATCCGGCGGCGACGACAAGATGAGAGCCGTAATCGTAGGGCTGCGGCTCGTGTACGGCAGGCGCCGCGGGTCCGCCGGGCCAGAGCAGTTGCGAGGGATTCATCAGCACCGCCCAATGGGCCATCACCGCCATGGCGAGGATGGCCGCGACCGGTACGGCTCCCGTGGCGGCTTCGGCGCGCCACGCAATGGCGACCGTCGCGACGGTGAGAACCACGAAGGCCGTGAGCGCGACCGGATCGTGCTCGCTCGCGAGCGTCAGAAACGCCGCGGCCAGAAGATAGACACCGAGCGCAAATGCCGAGAGGCGATCGACTTCGTCCGGCGCCGCCTCCGGACCAAACAGCAAACCGCAGACCAGGAACGTCGCGGCCAGCACGAAACCGGCGAGCGCGCTGAATACATGGGCGCCGAGCGCCGCGACCGGAAAGACATCGGCGCCAGGGAACGTCCACAAAGCGCTCAGCACAATCGCCGCGATGGCAAGCCAACGCCACATGCGGCCGCGCGCCAGCGCGAACGCGGCGGCGGTGACGACCGCGATGTAGATGTACAGCGCCCAGTAATCCGGCTTGGCGCTCGCCACGAGCGCCGGCGCCAGATAAGCGCCGATGACGCCAAGCCCCGCGAGCGCCGGACCGTGCAGCAACGCGGCCGCCAAGGTGAGCAACGCCACGATGCCGAGCAAAATGAATGCGATTGGCGGCGGCAGGAATCCGTAAAGCGCGTAGGCGGCGTACACCGTGGCGTAGGCCACCGTGGTGCCCGCCGCCGTTAGAATGCTCGGAATATGCGCCGACGGCAGGCCGGGCAATCCCGACAAGTTCTCTTGCCGCCGCGCCCATTCGCCGACGGCGACCAAGGCAGCGGCCAGCAAGGCGCCGAGAAAGATGCGCACGCCGGGGCCGATGAGTCCCTGTTGGATCGTGTAGCGCACCAGAAAAATGCCACCGAGCGCCAGCGCCACACCGCCAACCCAGACCACCCAGCGGGTGCCGAACCGTTCCTCGAAGCCGATCTGCTGTGGCGGCGGTGAGGACGGCGGCGCTGGCGCGATCGGGACCGACGTGGGACGCGGAGGTGGCGGCGGAGATTGCGGCGGCGGTGGGGGAGGCGGAGCGGCTGGCTCCTCTGC
>JBAUYV010000092.1:0-9201 GCA_049584975.1 Xanthobacteraceae bacterium
TCCCTACACGGCGATCGAGGCGCGGATGCTGATGGCGCACGCCGACGATCAGAACCTCGTCCTCATCACCACCGAGAAGGACCACGTCCGCCTCGCCGGCAATCCGAAGCTTGCCGAACTGGCTGGCCGCACCGTGGTCCTGCCGGTACGGCTGGTGATCGAGGAAGCGGACGCGTTCCGCCAGACGGTGCTGAAAGTGCTGAAACGATAGCGGCCGGCGCTGCGCGCGCCTACCTCTTGCGCGCGTATGTGGCGGCGTGGCGCTGCAGCACGGTCTCGGGAGAGGCGTAGGCTTCCTGCCGCTCGACGCTCCAATAGCGCAGCTCCTCGAGCGGTATTTCCACCCCGGTGATTGCGCAGCGCACAAAAGCGCCGGGCCGGATCACGCGAAAATCGCCGTCGAGATATCTGATCTCTGCCTCGCCGGCCATCGGCCCCGAACGATCAGTCCGATTGAGCAAATCAGTCTCCCCTTCGCGCCAATACCGCCCCCAAGCGGTCCGCAAAGTCTATGCGGAAAAGATAATCACTCCGCCGGTGCCGCGAAACCCTCACTTTTCGTCGTGAAGGACGCTGCGCCAGCCTGAACCATCATGTTAAGATGCGATCGGGGCGTCAATTTGATGTTGCCAATATGGTTTTTAGGGACGTTCTCTGCGCGCTTGCCGCCGCGGCCCTGTGGACTGCCACAGCGGCCGCCGCGGAAAACGTCGATATTCCCGATGGCGCCGTAACTCTGCACGCAACGCTCTACCGGCCCGACGGAGCCGGCCCGTTCCCGGCAATTGTTGCACTGCACGATTGCGGCGGCCTCGATGGCCGTCCCGCCGCCACCACAGAGCTTTATGGCGAATGGGCAAAGCTGTTGGTTGCCGACGGCTTCGTTGTGCTGTTTCCCGATTCGTTCGGCTCGCGCGGACTCGGCTCGCAGTGCCGCGTGCGCCGCCCCACGGTCAGATCGTCGAACGAGCGCGCCGCCGATGCCAGGGCGGCGCAGCATTGGCTGCAGGCGCAGCCTTATGTCCGCCCTGACCACATATCGCTGCTTGGCTGGTCGAGCGGCGGCTCAACCGCGCTGTGGACGGTGCGGCCCAATGCGGTACACGATGGCGGCCCCGACTTCCGCTCGGCGGTCGCGCTCTATCCCGGCTGCCGGCGGCTGCGCGAAACGGCATGGAGCGCGCGCATCCCCACTCTCATTCTCATCGGCAGCGCCGATGATTGGAAGCTTGCCTCGACCTGCCAGCAAATGGTCGCCGGCGCCCACGGCCGCAGCGCCCGCGTCGAGATCATCGTCTATCCGGGCGCGCACCACGAATTCGACCGAGCCAATTCGCCCATACGCCTGCGCACCGGGCTGGCGCACGCCGAAGACCCAACCGGACGCGCCCACAGCGGCACCAATCCGGCCGCGCGCGCCGACGCGCTCAAGCGCGTGCCGAAATGGCTGGCGCGATAACAAAGGCTTCGGCGATAAAGGGGTACCGCTGATCTCCTAAAAGCCGCGGCCGACCGCCGGGATTGTCCAGCGATCGGCCGCAGATACGACGACCAGATCAACTCGCGAAAGCGTCAGTCGTGGCGGCAATGTCCGTGTGGGCCGCGGTGCCAAAAGCGCCCGCAACCGCCACTCACCTGGATGACCTGGTCCGGTTGACCGGTCATTTGCGCAATCGCCTTGCCATTTGCTGGAGCGGCTGAAGCCCCCACTGTCGCGAACAAGCTCGCTCCCGCAACGACGACGATCGCAGCCATAATTTGACGCATGTGCATTTTCCTCCTGTTGAACGGTACAAGGCTGCCACTGAATGTTTGTGGCGTAAAGACAAGCGTCGCGTTCACTCACTGCAGTCCACAAAGCCGAGGCTAGCGGCAGTGGATTTTCGCGCTATCCTGGCGGCGGGGAGAGATCGTACTGTGACAACAATCCCACACTCAGAAAATTTCGACTACATCATCGTCGGCGCCGGTTCCGCTGGCTGCGTTCTCGCCAACCGGCTGACCGCTCCGGGCCGCCATCGCGTGCTGTTGTTGGAGGCTGGCGGACACGACCGCCACATGTGGATTCACATTCCGCTCGGCTTCGCCAAGCTATTCAACGACCCCAAGGTCAACTGGCTGTACAAATCCGAGCCGGAACCCGAGCTCAACAACCGGCAGATCATTCAGCCGCGAGGCAAGGTGTTGGGTGGATCGAGCTCGATAAACGGCCTGCTCTATGTCCGCGGGCAGCACGAGGACTACGATCACTGGCGCCAGCTCGGAAATACCGGCTGGGCCTTCAACAACGTGCTGCCCTATTTTCGGCGCGCCGAAAACCAGGAGCGCGGCGCCGATGAGTTGCACGGCGTCGGCGGGCCGCTTTCGGTCTCCAATGTAGGCGAAGCTCATCCGTTGGCCGAAGCCTTCATCGAGGCCGCGCAGCAATCCGGCATTCCGCGCAACGACGATTTCAATGGTCCGAGCCAGGAAGGCGCCGGCTATTTCCAGCTCACGTCAAGGAAAGGCCGCCGCTGGTCCACGGCCGCCGGGTATCTGAAACGGGCGCGCGGCCGGCCAAACCTGCGCGTCGAACTCAATGCGCTGGCAAGCCGCATTTTGTTTTCGGGGCGGCGCGCCGTCGGGATCGAATATCGGCAAGGCGGGGTGACGCGCACCGCCCGCGCTGACGGCGAGCTCATTCTCTCCGGCGGAGCCTTCAATTCGCCGCAGCTTTTGCAATTGTCCGGCGTGGGACCGGCTGATCTCCTGACCAAGCACGGTATCAAGGTGATCGCCGACATGCCCGGCGTGGGCTCTGATCTTCAGGATCATTTCCAAGTCCGCATGCAGTTCCGCTGCAACCAACCGATCACGGCCAACGACGTGATCAACAATTGGCGTCATCGCTATGGCGCCGGGGTCCGCTACCTGCTGACCGGCAAGGGATTGCTGAGCATCGGGGCCGGTTATGCCGGAGCGTTTTTCAAGACCAGGCCCGACCTCGCCAGCCCCGACGTGCAAATCCACTTCCTGATCTTCTCGACCGAGACGGCGGGCGCCGCGGTGCATCCGTATTCCGGCTTCATGGCATCGGTATGCCAGTTGCGGCCTGATAGCCGCGGTTTCGTGCGTATCAAGTCGAACGATCCGGCGATGCCGCCGGCAATCCAGCCGCGCTATCTTTCCGCGCGCAGCGACGGCGATACCGTTGTCGCCGGATTGAAGAAACTGCGCGACGTCATGAACCGCCCGGTGATTCGCAAGCTGATCGCGGAAGAGCGTGCCCCCGGCGAAAAAGTCGTGAGCGATGCCGACCTGCTCGCCTATGCGCGCGCGACCGGCACTACGGTCTATCACCCAACCTCGACCTGCCGCATGGGGCCGGACGCAAACGCAGTGGTCGACGAGCGCCTGCGCGTGCGCGGCTTCACCGGCCTGCGTGTCATCGACGCCTCCATCATGCCTACTTTGGTGTCCGGCAACACCAACGCCGCGGCGGTGATGATCGGCGAAAAGGGCGCGGACCTGGTGCTCGAGGACGCAACGGCACGGGCCGCTGCTTAGAAAATTAAAGCGCGCGCGCTTATGGATTCCGGGTTGGGCGCTTCACTTTGCCTGGAACGACCGCACACCTACGCCGCGAGATTGCCAAAGCGGGCGAGATTATCTCTCTGCCTGTCGTTGCGCGGCGGCAGCTTGAACAGCTGCGCGGCGGTGCCACCGACAATGTTGTGCCTGGCTTTCTCCGACAGGAACGGCAGGTCCCATACGGTCGAGGGCAGGTCGAAGTCCCAGTGCGGATAGTCGGAGGCGTACATCAGCTGGCTCTCCGCGTTGATCATGCGGAAGGTGCATTGCAGCGCCTCCATATCGACCCGCTCCATCGGCTGCGAGGCAAAATACATCTTGCGCATGTAATCGCTCGGCTTCTTTTTCAGGAGCGGATATTCGGAAGAGCGTAGCATGAATTCGTGATCGAGCCGCTGCATCAGAAACGGCACCCAGGCAAGCCCGCCCTCGATCCAGATCACCGGCAATTTCGGAAAGCGCTCGCCGAGCCCGTTGGTGACCCAATTAGTCATATGCAGAATGTTGAAGAACGGGAAGCCGAGCGCGTGCACCGAGGCGAAGCGATTGAGCCCCTTGAACACCGGCTCGCCGATATTCACAGCCGAGTGGAAGGCGAGCGCCAAGCCGCGTTCTTCGACGGCGCGAAACACCTTCATGTTGGCGTTGTGATGGATCGGCAGGCTGCGCGCCGAGGTCACCAGGAAGCCGGTGACGTTTTTGCAGTGGCCGAAGCTCTCGACCTGACGCAGCGCCTCGTCGGGATCCGAGATCGGCAGCGCCAGCATCGAATAGAGCCGCCCGCCGCCCTCGGGCAGCGCTTTCTCGGTGAGCCAGCGGTTGTAGGACCAGCACAGTTCGATCTCCATCTCGGTCGACGGATGCAGCCCGACCGCCAGCAGCATGGTCGGAAACAAGCAGGAATAGTCGACGCTCATCGCGTCCATCCAGCGCTGGCCCAGCTCGACGTCGCGCATCTTGCCGTTCGGCGTCTTCTCGGATGAGCGCAACGGATAGCGCGTAATGCGGCCACCCATGTCCTGGAAGCTCACCTGGCTCGGCATCAGCGCCTGGCGGCCTTTGGCGCGGCCGGAGAGCACGAGTTGGCGCAGCACATCGTTTTCGATGAAGGGGAGAAATTCGTCGTAGCATTCGTTTTCGTAATGGTGCGAATCGACGTCGGCGACCAGCACATCGTCAAGATTACGCTCGTGCGCCTGGCGGCGCGCGTGGGCGAGCAGCCGGCTGGTATCAAGTTCTTCGACGGAAACGCGGCGGCCGTGATCGGCAAGAAGTTCCATGGCGTCACTCCCAAAGGGCGCTTGCGCCAAACGAAAGCGCCGCGCCGATGTATTCGGCGCGGCCGGACGTTGACGCGTTTTCGCGGAAAAAGCCACCCCGCTTTCGGGCAGGCTGACCGAACTCCGACGCGAGCCTCGCGTCAGAAGTTCTCATGACCAAAATGCGCACAGCAGCCATTCCCGGCTGCTGTGCAAGTCCAACTCGGCAGAACTGGATTACCAGCAATGCCGGTAGCCATGACGCCACCAGCAGTGATGATGCCAATGATGCCACCACACTTGAGTCAGGTTGCTGTGACTGGCGGCAACGCCCGCTGGAAGCGGCGCGACGGGAGCGGCTTGTGAAACCGACACGGCCGCCAAAGTCAGCGCCGCGACCGTAAACGCGAAGATAGTCCTTTTCATTGAAGTCCTCCTTGGACGCGAAGCAATGTTCAAAGTGCGCGCAACACGCCAACTGCAAAACAGCAAAGCAGCTGCACGTCATACACGTATCACGGAAGGAATTGTGAGTCAGCTGCCAAACTGAGATTTGAGCGCGTGGCGCCGAGTTGTGATCAAATAAATTGTCGGCTGATATCAGATGAACAAATAGTCAGACTTCAACAGGAGCCCACCAGAACCTCAAACTTACGGCCTAGAATCACTCGCACAGCAACCGGACCGGCCGCTGTGCGAGTGCAACATCACCGGAGCTAAATTACCAGCAATGCCATTCGTGGCGGTGCCACCATCCGCAATGACCCCATTGGCGCCCGTGCCAGTAATACACCTGGGTCAAATTGCTCTGATTAACGCCGGGCGGAAGCGGCGCGACAGGGGCGGCTTGTGCCGACGCCGCAGCCAGAGTCACCGCTGCGACCGCTAACGCTAAGACAGTCCGTTTCATCAAAGTCCTCCTTGGCATGCGAACGAATGTTCGCTTTGCTCACAACACGCCAGCAACGTGGCAGTTCCACGGCGCGGACTTATCATGACTGTGAAAATGAGTGAGCGTGCACTGCGGTATGAACAAATGGTCAGGTTCGTGACTGTCAGATGAACATACAGTCAGATTCGTATCAACCGAGACCAAACAGCGCCATCGCATTGTCGCGGCCGATCTTGCGGCGGTCCGCCTCGGAAATGTCGGTCGCGTCGAACCAAGTACACGCCTGCGCGTGATCCTCGAACGGATAATCGACGGCAAACAACAGGCGATCGGCGCCGAGCGTGAGAATCGCGTGGATGAGCGACGTGGTGCAGAAATTGCCGCTGGTCGTCACATAAAAATTCTGCCGGAAGTAATCGCCCATGGGGCGCTTCGCTGGCCGGCCCGGCACTTTGCTGAGGCGATGATCAAGCCGCCACAGATCGTAGGGGATGCGCTCGCCGAGATGGCCGATGACGATCTGCAACTTGGGGCAAGCATCGAACAGGCCCGAACCCATGAGCCGCAGCGCGTGCATCGCGGTCTCTTCAGCGAATCCCCACGGCGAGGCGATCAGCCACGGGTGACCTTCGTAGGCCCGCCGGCGCGTCGGCAACGGGTCGCGCGGATGCAGATAGAACGGCACACCCAGCCGCTCGACCACCTCCCAGAACGGCCGGTATTGCGGCAGGTCGTAGTAGACCGCGCTGTCGGCCACGCCGATCTGGGAGAAGCTGTTGACCAGCGCGCCCTTGAATTTGAGATCGCGCACGCAGCGCTCCAGCTCCGCGGCGGCGGATTGCGGGTCCTGCATCGGCAACGCGGCAAAGCCGGCGAACCGGTCCGGCCGCTTGGCAATGGCTTCGGCCAACGCATCGTTGGCCTTGCGGGCGAGCGCCGCGGCTTTTTGCGGATCGAGAATGCTCTGCACGCCGTTGGAATTGAGCGAGATAATTTCAATCTCGATGCCGGTACGATCCATTTCGGCAAGCCGCCGATCGTGCATGTCGAGAAGCCGGGGCTGCAGGCCGGTCCAATACTCCGTCTGGTAGCGCATCGATCGGTCGGTGGTGTCGGGAATGGCGAAATGCTCTTCGACGGCGATCTTGCCCTGCATCGTTTTCCTCTCCGGCTTGAAGAAAGCTCGCGGCTGTTCGCCAGCCTGCGATAAGACGGCGGCAAAGTCACGCGCGCTGCAACGGCGCGGCTGCGATCAAAACAGGCTGCCCTGCCCTTCGCCGCTGCTACCAGGCCGCCGACGGCGCGGGCGCAGCGGCGGCGCCGGTTCAGTTTCAGGCGTCACCCGCGCGTCACCGGCTACGGCGCCGACGCGGCCATCGGCAAACTCGATGTCGAGCCGCATACCCGGGCTGACGGCTGCGGCGGCGCGCAGTGGCAGTGCTGAGGCGTCGCGCACCAGCGCAAAGCCGCGTGCCAGCACGCCACGGTAGGAGAAGGCGGTGAGCAACTGGCCGGCGCTCTCGAACTGCATGGCGCGCTGATCGAGGATGACGCCGACAGCGCGCTCGGCGCGTGCGGCGAATACGCCGACTCTTTCGCGCTGGCGCGCAATCTGTATGCGCGCGGCCGCGATGTTCGCCCCAAGACTGGCACGCAACCGCTGCGCCATGGCGGAGAAGCGTTCGCGCCGGCGTTCGACATTCATCCGCAGCAGTTGCGGTGCGAGCCGACCGCCGATGTGCGAAAATAGTACGCGATGAATTTGCGCATTGGCGTGCAAGCCGCGGGAGAGTCCTGCTGACGCGAGGTCGAGACGCTGCCGCGGCAGCGCCAGCACCTCGTCGGCGCCGGGCAGCGCGCGCGCCGCCGCGCGCAATTCGGTCCGCCGCGCCTCTTGATTACGCCGCCACGAGGCCAGCGCGCGAAGCGCCAGCGAGTCGACGGAGAGCAACAGGTCGGCGCGCACCGGCACGGCCATTTCGGCCGCCGCCGTTGGCGTCGGCGCTCGGCGATCAGCAACAAAGTCGATCAGCGTCACATCGGTTTCGTGGCCCACCGCGGAGATGAGCGGAATGAAACTTTCGGCCGCCGCCCGCACCACAATCTCTTCGTTGAAGGACCATAGATCCTCCAGCGAGCCGCCGCCGCGCGCGACGATGATGAGCTCGGGCCGCGCCGGCCAACCGGGCGCGGCAAATTCCGGCAGCGCGTTGAAGCCGGCGATGGCGGCGGCGACCTCGGCGGCCGAGCCATCGCCTTGTACCTTGACCGGCCACACCAGCACCCGGCGCGGAAAGCGGTCGGAGAGCCGATGCAGGATATCGCGGATCACCGCGCCGGTCGGCGAGGTGATGACGCCGATGGAGGCCGGCAGAAACGGCAAGAGTTGCTTGCGCGCCTCGTCGAACAGACCCTCGGCACGCAGCCGGTTCTTGCGCTCTTCGAGCAGCGCCATAAGAGCACCGAGACCGGCGGGCTCCAGTGTCTCCACCACGATCTGGTACTGCGAACGATTCGGATAGGTGGTGAGCCGCCCGGTGATGACCACTTCGAGGCCGGCTTCCAGCTTCAGCTTGATGCGCAGAACGGTCTTACGCCAGATCACGCCCGCAATGCTGGCGCTGTCGTCCTTGAGATCGAAATAGACGTGGCCGTTGCCGTGGTAGCTGACCTTGCCGAGTTCGCCGCGGACCCGCACGTAGCCGTAGGCGTCCTCGATCGTGCGCTTGAGCGCCGCCGACAGTTCGGAGACGGTCAATTCCGGCAGATTGAGGCGCGGTTCGTTCATCGAGGCCTTTTGGGCGATTGCTTAGGGGCGCTAATGCGCCGCGTCGCAAGGTGCGGTCAAGGGCCCTCCCAGCTCTCGTCCCCCTCAGCTTGGCCTCGGCCTTGCGCCGCCGCTCTGCCATGCTACGGAGACGCCCTAGGCGCCTTTCTCCCATGACCATTTGGCCGTGAACATTCTGCTTTTGGGCTCCGGCGGGCGCGAACACGCGCTGGCCTGGAAGATGGCGGCAAGCCCGCTCACCGACCGGCTCGTCTGCGCGCCCGGCAATGCCGGCATCGCACAAGAAGCCGAGTGCGTCGCGCTCGATTCCGGCGATCATGGACGAGTGATCGAGTTTTGCCGCGCCAACCGCATCGATCTTGTGGTCGTCGGACCGGAGCAGGAACTGTGCGCCGGCATCGTCGACCATCTCGAAGCGGCCGGCATCAAGGCTTTCGGCCCAACGCGCGCCGCGGCACGGCTCGAAGGCTCCAAAGGCTTCACCAAGGATCTCTGCCGGGCGAACGAGATTCCGACCGCCACCTATGAGCGCTTCAGCGCGCCCGATCCGGCCAAGGCGTACGTGCGCGCCAAAGGCGCACCCATCGTGGTCAAGGCCGACGGACTGGCCGCCGGCAAGGGCGTCATCGTCGCCCAGGATCTTGCCGAAGCCGAAGCCGCCGTTGACATGATATTCGGCGGCGGGCTGGGCG
>JBAUYV010000093.1:0-3850 GCA_049584975.1 Xanthobacteraceae bacterium
CCGCGCTCGCGCCGTCTCCGCAACCCCGGCCAGCTCCGACGGCGCGAGCGCTACCGCCAAAACACGCCGCCCGAAGGGGTCAAAATTGGACGCCGATCGGGGGTCAAATTTGAACGCCGATTGACAACTTTTGGCGAAAATTGCGATTTCCTCGGGCGCCCTGCTGTTCAACATTCGAAAAAGCTGGAGTTTCATACCCAGTGCATCTTCGGGATCGTCAGGCCAACGTAAGGGCAAGTCGCTGGACGTGAGGGCAAGCGAGGTGGACCATTTTTCAAAGTCCACCCGTCCTTCAAGCCGTCTGATGATTGTGTTGATGTCGGTGGTCGTGTCGAGCGCCCTGTACCAACTTAAAAGGAAGTCAGGCACTTGCTTGTACGCCGCGCCGGACAGTTCAGTCACCCAGCCGTCGTACTCGCGCCAGAACGATCTAAGTGGGTCTACCGCCATATAGCTCTCCCGTATCGCGCACTACTGCGCCGAATCGCCGAGCGCCGGGTTTTCACTCTCCGAAGGGAATTTCCGCCAACTCGCTCACCGATTTATACACGTCGTCATCCACCTTTTTCCGCACTGCTTCATCCGAATCCGCGAGCCGTTTAGTAGACCGAGTTAGAACCATTCTCGCGTGAGCCAGTGAGTAGGCCGCAAAATAGTACTGGTACGACCCTGGCTTACCAAAGCTCAGCCGCTCATGGGTAAAATAAAATGAACTCGGCAGCACGTGGACTTGAGATGAAAGATAAGGATACATCCCGTTGAAATATTTGGTTTCAAGACTGACTAACTTAAGAGTGGAACGCATGCCTTTGAGATACGCCTCACCACCACCGAGCAATTTTTCTCGCTGCTGCGCATCAAAGCATTTGAATACGCCGTTTTCTCGGATTTTTGCCCGCTTTTCCTCCATCAGCTCCCTGTAGGCCTTGTGTTCCTTTTCATCACCCAGGCTCTTAAACAGTTGGAGCTTTATAAGTACGTCGTGCAGGTCGAGCGCATCGCTTCGCAGCGCCCACTCGTCTTCGCTCACGCCGTCTTCCATGAGATAGTGAAACATCAGGCCAGCTTCGATGATATTTCGCGCCATCACCCCCATCGAGTAATGATCGAGTGTTAGCTCGCCGGAGATAGTTCGCTGAAGCAAATAGTTCAGCGTCTCAGCACAAACACACATGCGCGTAAAAACATAGGACCCCATCACAACGTTTCTTTTCGGCGCCCTTCCGGCGGCCGCTTTTGAAACCGCAATTGCCGCGTTGACGGCAGTGCCGAAGCGCTTTTTCTCTTTTTCGAACAACTCTTGAAGCTTTGGCCCTTTGTCCTCAGCCATGCTCGGGCTCCTATCCTCGGCGCCTGATCCATCGAGCTTTGCAAGCGTTTTCTGTCCGACGTTTCTTTAAAAGTTTCTTATTGGTCGCTATAGCGCGGTGCCGCGCAGCCGCAGCTAGAGCCGTCGCGTTGTTCGATGCGGGAGCGCCGGCAGAGCGGATATTTGCAGTTCGCTAACTACTCTTCCCTGCGGCGCATTCGGTGCGTCGCTCCCATGGCACGGCACGGCCGGGGACCTTTACTTACCGGGGTCGTTGACGGGATTGCCGAGCCGGTAGCGCACTGGCAATGTAATCTGCTGTCTCTCCTTGCTTCTATCCCATAGTGGCGGGAATGGCTGTGCGTCCGATATCACTTGCCGCACATCGTCATCGAGCACCTGGTATCCCGACGATTCGCGCACCACCATTGAAGCGAGTTTGCCATCGCGGGTTATCACAAGATCAACGATTACGCGCCCCTCCTGGCCGTCGCGGATCGCTTCTCGCGGATAACGCTTTTGCGCCTCCACCCGAGCCAATAAAACTTTGACATAATCCTCAAACGAGTCTGCACTTGCCATAGCATCCTGCGCTCTTTGTCGCGCTGCCGGCACCCATGTAAGCGCTGGATTTAGCTTGAATGCCTCATCGAAATCGACAGTTGCTTGAGAAAATTCTTTTTTCCTCGTATTTGCTGTTCCTCGAACGGCATATGCTCTGGCGAGTTGCTTATCAAGATCAATTGCTTGCGTCGTGTCCCGGATTGCGAAATCGTAATCGCCTATTGCCAACACGTATTCAGCTCGTTCGAGAAAAAAGAGTGGGTCTTTATCGAAGCGAATTGCCGCGCTTATATCGTCCACTGCCTTCATATCCAAAAAATCTGCGCCAATAAATTTTGCTTCGATAACGCAGCGCTAGCGCTAGGCTGTTGTTGTAATTCAGCGCATCGTTAAAATCCGCGAGCGCGCGCTCAAGATCGTTTTTCTTGAAGTATGCAATCCCGCGATTTTCGAATGCCAGCGACAGTGCGACGGTGCAAGCCGTGATCCGTTGGTCATCCTTGGTGTCCGGCGCAGTACAAGCCGCAAAGTCCTCCGCCCAAATAGGTTGGGCCAGGACAAGAACGACCAACGCCGATAACCAACTTCTCATCCTCAGACTGCAGCCCTCTTTGAAAGCTCCACGGTATCAACGACATTTCTGCCTTACAACTCGAACGGGCACCGGGTCCCCTTGACTCTAGTCCCTTTCTGTTCTTATTTCGTTCTTATGCGGGCGGACCCGGGTGTTGGCCAGCTCGTTGGCCAGCTCCACACGCTCGGCCATCTTGAGCGCTTGCGCGCCGAGGCCAGAAGCGCCGAGGGGGCCTACTCCGATCTGTATGACCGCGTGGACACGCTCCTTCGCGAGCTAGCGAATCCTAACCTGCACGACATCGCCAACATGAGCTTTCGCGGGGAGCTGCGGGACCGGCATGCACAACACGTCCGCTGGGTCATCGCGGCGGCCGGCACGGTGACCATTGCTCAAGCCGCCTTCGATGCCGCCGTAGCGAATTGGCCCGGCGGGGAGCGCTTCACATTACGTCAGGGGATAATGCTCATCCGCGAGCACCCGCGCCGATAATTGAGGTAACGGTTCCACATTTATTGCACCGGGGTGCCACGCACCAATACCGCAGCAAACGCCATGACGCTTATCTTGGGGAAACGATTCTCGCGGACGAACTTGGCGTCGCGGAAAGATGCGTGCGGATGTATCAGACGCCCCCAACAAACCCGCCCGCGCCTAAAGGCCCCGTGAAACGAAGGTAAAGCGCCCCTGGACGTTAGTTTAGGGGGTTTTATGATGCCACTCTTCCGTTAATGGAGACAGCGGTCGTGGATCGGTTCTTCAACGAAGGCGCCGAAAATTGGCGCCAGCTTCAAGACTTGCCTAACCAAGCCTTCAACTGCGGCTTCTGTAACCGGACAGTCTCATCGGTCAAAGGCTACAAGTTAGGTGTATACAATGACGCAACTGGTGCGCAGATCGGCGGCGTTTATATCTGTCCGCACTGTGGCGGTCCCGTCTTCTTCGATCGACGAGGGCAACAGTATCCTTCGCCGGCATTCAGGCATCCCGTCCAGCATGTTCCCCCGGACTTGAACGCTCTGTACGAAGAGGCAAGGCGCTGCACGTCTCAGAACGCCTATACAGCGGCCGTCTTATTGTGTCGAAAAATGCTAATGAATATTGCAGTTCAAGAGAAAGCCCAAGCTGGCTTGAGCTTCGTTGAATACGTCGAGTTCCTTGCGACCAACGGATTCGTACCGCCGAACGGGCATCCTTGGGTTGATCACATTCGGAAAAAGGGAAACGAAGCGACCCATGAAATTGCGCTCATGAACCAAAACGACGCCAAAGATTTGGTCGGTTTTGTCGAGATGCTTCTTCGCTTCATTTACGAATTTCCCGCCCTAATTCCCAGACCGAATCTGTAGCAGCAGATAACCCCCAGCGCGGCTGTGGAAACCTTCGGTTCCCAGGGAATGCCC
>JBAUYV010000094.1:0-1598 GCA_049584975.1 Xanthobacteraceae bacterium
GAAGAAAGGCCGCGCCGGCACGATGACCCACGACTACAAACGCCATGGCACAACGACGCTGTTCGCCGCTCTCGACGTACTCGAAGGCAAGGTTATTGGCCGATGCATGCAGCGCCATCGTCACCGGGAGTTCATCCGCTTCCTCAATGCCATTGAGGCGCAAGTGCCGGTCAGAAAGATCGTGCACGTGATCCTCGACAACTACGCCGCCCAAAAGCATCCAAAGGTTCGTCAATGGCTCGACCGACACCCGCGCTTCATCTTCCACTTCACCCCGACCTCATGTTCGTGGCTCAACGCCGTCGAGGGGTTTTTCGCCAAACTCGCAAAACGGCGCCTCAAACGCGGTGTCTTTAGATGCGTTGTCGACCTGCAAGCCACCATCAACCGCTTCGTCATCGAGACCAACAATGATCCCAAACCCTTCACCTGGACCGCAGATCCAAACAAGATCATCGCAGCCGTCAGGCGAGGGCACCAAGTGTTAGATTCCATCCACTAGCCTGCCTGCGCTCGGCGGTGCCGAACATCCCGATGCGGGTTCGCGCCACGACCAACCCCGATGGCCCGGACATAACTGGGTGCGACGCCGCTTCAAGACGATTGATCCAAATGGCACCACCATCGGCCGCACATTACGGCTGCGTTCGACTGGTGCGATTCAAAACCGTTCGCGTCGATCAGGCGGCAATCAGCGACGGCTCGTCGATCGTCCTGCCCGGCGGCCGGGTGCTACATTTTATCCGGGGCGATTACGTTATCTTCGACGAACTGTATGGCTGTCATCCCAACCAGCCCGATACCGGCGTGCGCTGGTCGATCGATCAGATCAAACGCTCACCGCCTCGACCGAAACAGAATGGCGGATTCTCTTTCAGCACAGCAAGTATTCGCCGAATTACATCGAACTTGCACGCCGCCATGCGGATGCCATGCAGAATATTTTATTCTGCATGGCAGTCTTTCGCTGCTCCAATGACTGTATGATTTCATTAGATTTTTGGCGCGCCCGAAGGTTCGGGAATGTCCGCGCGTGATTTGATTTTGGGGACTGCGAACGGTTCACCCATGTGACCGTTCACGGTGAAGCTGATATACAGCCGACCGACTCCGGGAGCAACCCGTGTTATCTGTGGACGTTGTGGGGGATGTCTGAGTGACTCAATCCCGCGTTTTCAAATGACTTTTAGCTCTTGCCGGACGGCGGTTTTTCAAACACCGAAGTCCCGCGCTTCCAATGATTAGGCGAAAATTTTGATAAGAGCGCCGTATTCACCGCGACCGGCGCGTGCGCGGCTGGGTGCTGATATTTTGTGCTTGCTCATTTGGTCCCCGTGGCGAACTTTGCGAAAGCCTCCATCATGCCGCGCCGAAGGTGACGACGGTCGCCACGGTTATACGCTTGGAAAGCCGAGTCGCCGACCTTGTGTCCAAGCGCGATCTTCCGAAGCTCCTCCGAATATCGGTGGTCACCCGCCCAATCGGCAAGCGTGCTGCGGAAGCCGTGCACGTCAATGTCGTCGCGGAACTTACGGAGCGTGTCGCGGAGCGTGTTGTCGCTGAGCTTGAACAGTGGCGCGTCGGGCGCACCGCGTTTG
>JBAUYV010000095.1:0-6899 GCA_049584975.1 Xanthobacteraceae bacterium
GGGGGACGGCATAGGCAACCGCCGAGTTCGGTGGCTGCGGCTCGGCCAAGCAGGGGAAGCCCCGGTCCTCGCTCGCCCGCAGGTCCCGGGGCTTCTTCTTCTTGTTCTAATGGGGAGTTGGATGACCGATCGGGTCCTATTTGTCCTGGCCGGTGTCGTCGCGCTGCTGATCATCGCCACGGTTTTTGTCGCGTTTTAGAAATCCTCAAATGCACTGCCCCATGGCTGCACTAAATTCGAGCGCATAAGATTATCGTCTGCCCATGCCATTACCTTCCGACCTAAAAAGAAACTTCGCAATCTGCTCCTCGACCTGCTTTCGCGGTCGGGCATGGCGCGCCCGTGTGCGTGCTTGGATCGTCGGCAGACGGCCCGACGTGCTTGCTGTTGGCGGCAAGGTGTTGATGTAGTGCGGTCCTCTCGGGCTGCTCCCATACATGACCTTAATCCACGCCGCGAAATTCGGCGTGTCGGTCAGCGCCTCGGGATTCGCATGCCCGAGCTCGTCGGCAATGAGCGCTGCGTCCTCCGCCCCAAGTCGGAAGGAGATCACCGTGCCGGCGTTGCCGATCACGGCCTGGCGCAACAGCGGCGGCAGCTGTCCCAAGAATTGATGCGACAGTGCCAATGAAAGTCTCCATTTGCGCATCTCGGACAGGATCGCGGCGAAGCTGTCCGTGGCGAAGCTTTGGAATTCGTCCGCATACAACGTGAAGTCCTGGCGTTCATGCTCGGGGATATCGGCGCGGCTCTCGGCCGACTGTGCAAAGGCCGTCGCGAGAAATGCGCCGAGCAAATGTGCCGGCGCCTCGCCAAGGCGTCCCTTCGAGAGGTTCGCGATGAGCACGCGATTAGTATTCATGAGGTGCGGGATGTTCAGGGTGCTGCGCTGCTGCCCGACGACATTGCGAATAGCGGGAGGGGAGAGGAGGGCGCCGATCTTGTTTTGGACGGGCGCAATGGCCTCGATGAGAAAGCGATCGTGATACTGGGCGAACTCGCGCTGCCAGAATGCGCGGATGACCGGATCGGAGCACATCGCAAGCAGGCGAGCGCGATATTTGTCGTCGGCCAGAAGTCGGGGCAACCCGAGCAGCGTCGTGGCGGGAGCGTCGAGCAAAAGCCGGAGCGAGTTGTCCAGAATGTACTCAAGCCGCGGCCCCCAACTGTCGCCCCACACATAGCTGCACATGGCGACCCTAAGCGGCATTGCGCCGCTTATTTTTATCCTCCGACAGAATTGAGCGAAGTTTGGTTTCCCATTTCTCAACGGCCTCTCGCATTTCGTCGAGATAGAGATGGCGGTTGTAGACTTCAGCGACGGCGCTAATTTCGCCTCCGGCTTGAATTGTGCCGAGCCGGTGATTGAGTAAGCGCTCGACGATGTGCGGGGGAACGCGCAGCGCCGCGAGATTGGTCGCGAAGGTACGCCGCAGGTCGCGTAGCTGCCAGGGCGCAATACCACACCGTTCGTCCAAATCCGCTTTGCACTCCGACCAATGATTTATCGGTGTGCCGCGGGCTTTGGCGGGAAAGAGCAGCCCGTCGCGTGGAGGCAGTAGCGATCGGGCGAGCTTAGACAGCGGATACGTATGAGATTGATGGTTCTTCGAGAGCTCGTCGGGAAGCGTTACGCAGTCGTTCTCAAGATAAGCGGTGTGCAACGAGGCGATCTCGGTTCGCCGCTGCCCGGTGAGAATAAGAAGCCGGACGATGAACCCGTAGTCGTCGGCGCGGGCCTCTGCGGCGCGCCAGACGGCGGCGAGTTCTCGATCGGTCAGGACGCGCTTGCGCTTAACCGGCGTGAACGGAAGCGACATGCCCGACATCGGTGAATAGGGGATATACCGTCGAGGAGGCTTGGCCACCCAGCGAAAGAGGGTACGGGCGGCCGTGAAGGCGTGGTTGGCTGCCGAGGGCGCATCGGATAACCCTTCAACGATCTTTCCTATGTCCGCGTCGGTGATCTCCTCCAGATATTTCCGGCGAAACGGCGGGAGGAAGTGTTTGCGCAAGACGCGCTTTGTCTCCTTTGCGGTGCTCGGCCGGTTCTTGCGATCGCAGTGCTGCGCGCCGAATTCAGTCAAGGCCGTCTCAAACCTGACGTGTCTCGGCCGCTTGGCGCCCAAGGTGCGTTCGGCGAGGATGCGCTTTGCTTCGGTGCGCGCCTCGGAGAGCGAGATGATCGGGTAGCGGCCGATGGTGATACGTTCGCGCGCGGCGCCGCAGATGAGCACAAAGGTCTTGGCGCCGCCGGGGCCGACGCGCACGCCGAAGCCTCGGGGGTTGTCGTCGAAGTAGGTGCGCTGTTTACTCTCGGGCGTGAGATTGCGCACCACGATGTCGGTCAGCGTCACGTTGCTAGGCTCGCTATAGGCTCAAAAAAATCGCGCGTAGGGGCGCTCTACAGTGCGTGACGATGTAGCGGGAAAGATCGTAAAATCAAGGGCTTGCGAGGCAAAACGGTTACTATGAGTAACTATGAGACGCTAAAAAATTTCACTTCGAATCTGGGGGTCGGGAGTTCGAATCTCTCCGAGCGCGCCAGCAACTTAGGTTAGTGTGCCGCCTTCAGCTATTTTGCCGAGCTCGGCGGCCTTTGCCGGCGTGCCCCTGAACGTATTCACGCAGAGCCCGATTGATGCGCGTCTGATAGCCTTGGCCGGGCGTCGTGTGCTTTTTGAACCAGGCGACAACATCGGTGTCGAGCCGCAACGTAAGCTGTTGCTTGACAGGCCGGTAGAACAGTCCGCGTTTTGCTCCGGACCAATTGGCCAACTCAGGAGCGTCCGACGTATCGATGGCGCTCTCGGGCAGGTCGGCAAGCGACCTTAACTCTGCCAACTGCCGGCGTGAGAACGGTTTAGAAGCTGTCTTCTTCATACGCTTTCCTCTGGCGTGAGGTGGCCTTGCGGGCACTTATGATTCGACCAATGGGTTTGTCGTCTGCCGGTCCACTTTCCGGCTAGGTGTGAACCACCAGCAATAAAACCGGTCCAACAAATCCGATCGTCTGCCAACGATTGCCATCGGGATGCGGGTCCGGTTTTGATGCTTGGAATGGATCATCGAACACGCGTGACGCCGTCTCGAATGACAGACCGTGCTTCGCGCGGTTGGTAACGGCTTTTCTTGGGTCCCATATCCAGCGCAATTAGACCCCGAGTGTAGCTACAAATATGTAGTTACGTCAAATACAGCCGGAAGATAGGGCGTAGTGACAGCGAACGGTTTGGGCGATGAAGATACTGCGGTCACATTTGCATAACGAGATATTTTAACTAGAAGCAGATGTGAGCATGAGTTCGCAAGATGTGACATCCTTCCCCGCAATCCGGCTCGGCCTCGATATCGGCGGCACGTTTACCGACGTGGCGCTCGAGGTTGGCGAGCGGCGGTTTACGGCGAAGACGCTCACCACGCCGGGCGCGCCCGAGGAGGGGGTGCTCGCGGCGTTACGCTCGGTCATCGGAGCGGCGGGCATCGAGCCGCGCCAGATTGGCCTGATCATCCACGGCACGACGCTTGCCACCAATGCGGTGATCGAGCGCAAAGGCGCTAAAACTGCGCTGCTCACCACCGAAGGTTTCCGCGACGTCATCGAAATCCGCCACGAAAACCGCTTCGAGCAATACGATGTCAACATCGATCTGCCGCCGCCGCTCGTGCCGCGCCGTTTGCGCTTTCCGGTGCGCGAACGGGTCGATGCCCAGGGAAACGTGCTGGTGCCGCTCGAGGAGTCCGGCCTCGCGCGGACGATCGATACGCTCGCCGGGCAGCAAATCGAGGCGGTGGCGATCGGCTTCCTCCATAGCTTCACCAATCCCGATCACGAGCGCCGCACTGGCGATGCGGTCGCGCGCCGCCTGCCGCACGTGGCGGTGACGTTGTCGTCCGATGTGTCACCGGAGATGCGCGAATACGAGCGTTTCTCCACCGCCTGCGCCAACGCCTACATCCAGCCGCTGATGGGGCGCTATCTCACCGGACTGGAGCGGGAGCTTCGGCGCGCCGGCTTTGTCTGCCCGCTGTTGCTGATGACATCGGGCGGCGGGATTACCACGATCGAGACCGCCATTCGTTTTCCGGTGCGCCTCATCGAATCCGGGCCGGCGGCGGGCGCCATATTCGCCGGCTGCATCGCCCGGCAGAACGGACTCGATCAGGTTCTGTCGTTCGACATGGGCGGCACCACGGCGAAAATCTGCCTGATCGACAAGGCGCAGCCGCAGACGGCGCGCGTGCTCGAAGTGGCGCGCATTTACCGGTTTCTGAAAGGCAGCGGTTTGCCGCTCCGCATTCCGGTGATCGAAATGGTGGAGATCGGCGCGGGCGGCGGCTCCATCGCTCGCATTGATGCGCTCAAGCGCATTGCCGTCGGGCCGGACAGCGCCGGCTCGCAGCCTGGCCCGGTTTGTTACGGACAAGGCGGCACGGAGCCGACCGTGACGGACGCCGATGTGGTGCTCGGCCGCATCGATCCAAAAAGATTCTCCGGCGGCAAGATTGCGCTCGATGGCGCTGCCGCCGAACGAGCCGTCGCCACGCGGATCGGCACGCCGCTCGGCCTCAAAGCCGATCATGCGGCGCTCGGCGTCAGCGAGTTGGTGGATGAAAATATGGCAAATGCCGCGCGCGTCCACGCCATCGAGAGCGGGAAGGATTTGCGCACGCGGACGCTGATTGCCTTTGGCGGTGCGGCGCCGCTTCACGCCGCACGCGTCGCCGAGAAGCTTGGAATTGGCCGCGTGCTTATTCCAACTAATGCGGGCGTGGGGTCGGCGGTCGGATTGCTGCGCGCGCCGGTTGCTTACGAGATCGTACGCAGCCGGCTCATCCGCATTTCCGAGTTCGATGCGGCCTCCGCGAACCGCCTGCTTGCCGAGATGCGCGCCGAAGCCGAAGCGGTGGTGCGGCGCGGCGCGCCGGATGCCAAACTTGAGGAGAAGCGATCGTCGTTCATGCGCTATCGCGGCCAGGGCCACGAGATCGCGGTGGAGCTTCCGGTGCGTACGTTCACCGCTGCCGATCGATCCACATTGGTCGAACTGTTCGAGGCCGCGTATCGCCGGCTTTACAGCCGCTCGATCCCCGGTGTCGAAGTCGAGATTCTGAGCTGGGTCTTCGCCGTGAGCGTACCCGCCGAAGGGCGTCTCGTGGCCGCGGCGCCGGAAGCGCCGGCCGAGCCGAAGCCGCTTTCCCGTCGCGCCGTCTTTGATCCGGACAGCGGCGAATTCATCGAAACGCCGGTCTATTGGCGGTCGGACCTCGCGCCCGGTACCCGCATAAAAGGCCCGGCGGTGATTGCCGAGGACGAAACCTCGACGGTCGTCAGCGCGGATTTTGACGCGCGCATCGACCGCTTCGGTTATATTGAGCTCACGGTTCGCGAAGGCTGAACAAGATCATGGTCGCACGCTCCAACGCCGCGCTCGCGCAGATCCACCAGCAGATCATGTGGAGCCGTTTGATCGCGGTCGTCGAGGAGCAAGCGCAAACCATGATCCGCACCGCGTTTTCCACCTCGGTGCGCGAGGCCGGCGATCTTTCCGCGGGCGTGTTCGACCGGCAGGGGCGCATGCTGGCGCAGGCGGTCACTGGCACGCCGGGTCATGTCAATTCCATGGCCAACGGCGTGAAATACTTTCTCGATGTGTTTCCGATCGCCAGCATGAAGCCCGGCGACCATTACATCACCAACGATCCATGGCTCACGTCCGGTCATCTGCACGACATCACGGTGGTGACGCCGAGTTTTTATCGCGGCGAAGCTGTCGGGCTGTTCGCCAACACGATCCATGTGGTGGACATCGGCGGGCTCGGTATGGGGCCGGACGGGCGGCAGGTGTTCGAGGAGGGGCTTGCCATTCCGATCATGTCGCTCGCCCGCGAAGGTCGCATGAATGAGGATTTGCTGCGGCTCGTTCGCGCCAACGTGCGCGAGCCGTTGCAGGTCGAGGGTGACATCTACGCCTGCGCGGCGTGCAACGACGAAGGCAGTCGGCGGTTGATCGAGATGATGGATGAATTCGATATCGCCAATCTCGACCGGCTCGGCGACTCGATCATCGACGCGTCGCGCGAGGCAACGCTGGCGCGCATCCGCGCCCTGCCGCAGGGCACCTATCGCAACAGTCTGACCATGGACGGCTACGATAAACCTCTTGTGCTCAATGCCGCGTTGACGATTTCCGGCGACGGCATCCACGTGGATTTCGACGGCACGTCTCCGGCATCGAGCTACGGTATTAACGTGGTGCTGAACTATTGCCTCGCCTACAGCGCATTCGGCGTCAAATGCCTGGTCGCGCCCGACGTGCCGAACAATGCGGGGTCGCTGGCGCCCATTACGGTCAGTGCGCCGGAAGGCTGCGTGCTCAACGTGAAGCGGCCGTGGCCGGTGGCGGCGCGTCTCACGGTCGGCCAGATGTTGCCCGACGTGGTCGCCGGCTGCCTGCATCAGGCCATCTTCGGCGGTGTGCCGGCCGAAGGCGCGTCGTCGCTTTGGAATCCGCAGATTTTCGGCGGCGGTTCGCTGGTCGACGAGGTTGAGGAGGGCACCGACGCCAACGATTTGCCGATGTTCTCAACGGTCATCTTTCATTGCGGCGGCGCTGGCGCGCGGCCCGGCAAGGACGGATTGAGCGCCACCTCCTTTCCGTCGGGCGTGCGCACGATCCCAATAGAGGCGACCGAGAACATCGCGCCGGTCGTTTTCTATCGCCGTGAGTTTCGCGAGAGCTCGGGAGGTCCGGGAAAATTCCGCGGCGGGCTCGGTCAAACGATCGAGCTTGGCGGCGCCGGAGCCAATCCGGTCGCGCTTCTATGCAATTTCGAGCGGGTCAAGAATCCGGCGCGCGGCCGCGACGGCGGCGGGGCAGGGGCGCACGGTGCCGTGG
>JBAUYV010000096.1:0-3720 GCA_049584975.1 Xanthobacteraceae bacterium
AGATGCTCGAAAAGGATCCAAAACACTAATGCGTAGCGCCAAAAAAGCTCCACGTAGTGTTGGTCCAACAACTTCAGCTGTGGGTAGTAAAACTCGTTCATTACCCGACGCACTGTGGCTCGCCGTAACGGCACCTGCGATCCTGCAATACCGCGTAATGGTTTCGCTACCAGATATTTGTCCCACAAATATCGCACCTGTATGGCCTTCGACACCACATTGTGAATTTCAAAAGCCCAGCTGAGTAGAAACGCAACGCCCGCGGCGAGTATTGGAATTAGCCCAAAAGAGCCCGTCGCCCAATCTAATAGATCCTTGTAGTCCTTAATCGGCGGCACAAGACTCTGGTCAACGGCAAGTTGCCGCGTGAATCCAAGCTTGGTGATAACCGCTACGTACACAAATGTTGTTATGGCTGTCGACCAGTTGAGATTGTTAAGCATCTCTCGATACGATTTCGGCGCAAACATTGTATTCCTCGCGGCGAAGACTGAAACGAGAAGCGCCAGTACGGTAATGACTAGCCATCGCGACCATGCTACGCGGCCCTCGACTAATAAATCTTGGAGTGCGATATTTCAACGGATTACCCATATCCGTAATTTATCCGAAAGAAGGGTCTCGCGCCCTCCAGCGAAAGCTCCCCTTCCCCCAATGGCGAGGCCCGGTACAAGCGGGTCTCGTTGATTCACCCATTTGCACAGGGACAACACCAAATTGGCCGCCAGCAGCCAGTCAGTCAGTCCCGTAGGGCTTTGGCGACACTCGGGGAAACTCAGCGAAATAATTATCGAGGGCGGGCCATTTAAGCTATTGAATTACCAAGTACCCTAACTTCCTGAGTGACCCTACGAACCCAGAGCTTGGCTCCAGCAAATACCAATCACCTCAGTGCATTAGCCGACAATCGACAACCAACCTCACGGAAAAGCGTAGGGACTTGCCGAGCTCACGGCCGGTTACGCACATGGCTTCTTCCAGATTCCTTGTGCCGCAATTGCTCGCTCGACTATGAATCCTGGACGTCCTGTGACGGAAATCTCCTAAGCAATCTCGGGGATTCGTTAGGCTTCCCCTATCTCTGCGCCTCTCCGGCGAAGGCCGTATGTTCCGCGATCTCCGGTTACCCGTGAGTGTCTGCATGCTGCTTCTGCTTGCGAGCTGCGGCGCGCAGGGACCACGGCTGCCTACGGACGACATGCCTGCGGCTCCTACTCAGCCCCAGATGCTGGCGCTTTTGAAGGCAGGCAATTTCACCGAGCTTGATCGACGATACGAGTCGCTGCAGAACGCGTACGAGACACATGCAATCTCCGATGAAACCCTAAGAGCCTCGTTCCGCGTGTTCTACTTAACCGACCCCGCTTTGGCCTCTCAATACGATGCTTGGGTCGAGCATTCATCCCGCACATACGCCGCGCACCTGGCCCGAGGTATCTACTACGACTTCCTCGGCGTTGATCGCCGCGGCGGCGACTCCGTGGAGGAAACTAGCGCCGAGCAGCTTCGAGGCATGCACGAGGCGTTCGCCATTGCAACTGCGGACTTTAAGATGTCCATGTCTCTCACGCGGAGACCGATTCTGACCTACCTTTATTGGCTCAAGATTGATCGTTATGCCGGCACCCCAGAAGAGGCACGCGCATTGTTCGACGGCGCCATGAAGATCGACCCGCAGAGCTCCATCATCCGAGAAATGTACATGATGTCACTATCGACTCAATGGGGTGGCAGTCAAGAGGCCATGCGGGGCTTCCTCGACAGCTCCCGCCAGGCGGGACTGTCTGAGGCACATCTACGGGTGCTTCAGAGCACAATTGTTGCCGATCGCGCGTGGATCGAGCGGTTCCAGCAGAATGACTACGAGGCTGCCGCCCACGACTATCTTGAGGCATATAACCTCGATGGTGACGCAGGTTGCCTAAAATGCGCAGCAGAGTCGTTCCTGCAGGCGAGCGACTACAGCAACGCGATTGATACCTACTCCAGATTACTATCAATTAGGCCGGACGACACCGATGCGATACATCGTCGGGGATGGGTCTATGTGTGGCACTCAGGAACGCCGGAACGTGGCATTGCAGATTTCCAGCGTGCGGCGGATCTCGGGAACCTCGAGGGCAATGTCGATCTGGCGCGGCTGTATTTGACCGGCAAAGCCGTGCGTTATGATCGAGCCCATGCCATCTCGCTGCTGCAGCCAGCAGCCGACCAAGGCTATGCGCCCGCCCGACAGTTGTTAGACATGGTGAACGAAAATTTGTTCTCGACCCCGAACTCGAACGCACAGTGATCGGCTCATAGATCGCCCATGTCTGTCACCTGGCCGTTCAATCGTTGCGGGTGCTGCGCTGGTCATCAACGTGGTGCCGAGTTTGGCGACGGATTTGGCAAGTCGAACCACCATGGTCTCCGACTTGAGGGGCCACACGTTGAGGTTGCGCGACGGATGCAGCAATGCGGTGGATGCCGCGCCGAGAATGGTGCCCAAGTGGCGCGACCAATCGAACGCCGCCAGCGGCAGGTCTTGCTGGAATCGGTCATCGAGCCACCACGTAGACTCTTCGCGATACTCGGCGAAACTTGGCGAGAGATTCAAGGAGGGCGGGCCATCTAAGCTATTGGATTACAAAGTACCCTGATATCTTGAGTGACCCTACGAACCAGGGGGTCGGGAGTTCGAATCTCTCCGGGCGCGCCAGATATTCAAATGTCTGAGAGAACCTCCGCACGCGCACTACAGTTGCGAGGCGCAAAGATTCGAACTCCCAAGAGCCGCCGCAGGCGGCGGGGAGTTCGACGACGCCGCGCAGCGGCGGCGATCGCCCGCAGGGCGACCCCGAAGGGGCGAGGCGCGCAGCGCCGAGTAATCTCTCCGGGCGCGCCAATTTCAAAGCTTTGCAGCGCGCCCCTAGCCGGAATCAAGACAATGAGTATTCCGGCGCGACTGACCGTCTTTGACCCCAATGCGGTCGATTGTGAATGTCGGCTTTCTGGCAACTCTGCGAGGACAAGAGCTCGGCGGCGTCTGCCGCGCGCTCAGTCCGGGGCGCCAATCCCGTGTCGGCGGCCAGCCTCTGGATTGATGACTTCATTTGCAAGGGCCATCGAATCGACAATGTCTATCTCTTTGGCAGTCCGGCGGTAGCGGGACAGCGCGACAACATACTCGCTGTAGGCTCGCTGCAGTACCTCACGCTCCTGCGGTGAGATGACCCTTACGTGAGAATAGACCGTCAGCGCAGCCTCAAGCTGCGTGCGTGCGGCTTCCGCAACCCATTTCCACCGATCCAATGCTGCCAGCGTGACCTCAATCTTAAAGTAATTCTCCGCTAGCAGTTCAGGGACGATCGACAGCAGCGCACTATCCCGCATCATCAACCACGTTGTATCGCCGGGAACGTAGCCAATCCAAGTGGGCAGCGGCGTAGCAACAAATGGGGATTTGTCCCGCCCTTCGCTTGTAGCCGCGAGTGCAAGCAAGTTTGCATCCACGGCGGTGATCACACGATCTGTCGCCTCGATATCCATCAGCAGGATATTGTGATTTTCGACACTCTCCGCCCGTAGCTTTTCTATCATCTGCTGGGCCTGGTGTCGGTGGTGAAGGTACACAGCGGATTGTTCCAGTCCGATCGCGATCAGCAGGCCTATCGAGATGGTCGCAAGATGGATGAAGAAGTCCTTCCACGTATGTACGGTGTAGTGGGGCGCCTGGAC